>DBKX01000183.1:5446-10083 GCA_002297865.1 Lachnoclostridium sp. UBA739 | reverse complement strand
GGTATTCTGGATTAAGGTTAAGATGAAAATGCCTGTATTTAAGAGTGTACCGATGCAAAAGGTAATGGCGATGGAAAATAATCTGTATTATGTAGAGAGAAAGCGGAGAGGAATTTGGAAATAGTCTCAAGTATGCTATAATGGATGGGGCAATGATAGAAGGAAACGAGACTATGAATTACATATATAGAAACAAGCCGGTTTGGATTGAGACTGTTTACAATGGTTGATTTGCAAAGCTGGCACCAGATTCTCTCAGACTCAGAAACGATGCAACATTATAAAGAGCCATTTGATTTAGAGAAAACAAAGAGCTGGATTCAATGGAATCTAGACAATTATAGTCAGTATGGTTTTGGGTTGTGGGCGATAATTCTAAAAGAAACCAATAAATTTATTGGAGACTGTGGACTTACGATGCAGAACATTCATGGAAAAATGTGTCCTGAGATAGGATATATCAGAAGTATACGAACATTCCGTCTAGAAAAACTGCCGAAAAGATGGGAATGACGTTTCGGGAGGAATATGCGGATCCAGTGAATACGAAGACGAATGTGTATTCGATTAGGAGGATGGAATTTGTGGGAAAGAATTTAGAGAGAGGGGTTAGTTTGTAAATTGTTCAAAATCATAAAGAAGTGTCGGGAAATTTTATTACTAAGGAATTACTAACATCCATATAAACTTTAAAATTTTGTGCTAGAATATATATAAAAATTAGTATTAAATTGACATGTGGTCGAAATACATATATAATATACACATGATGGAATAAGCAGAAGATTGATAAAAATTACATACAAATTTATGTGAAAGGTGTGTTACTTATGTTTATTTTTGTATATTATTTATGCTCGCTTGTAATTATTGGAGCGATGGTTGCAGGTTCAACTACCATTATATCTAGACTCCTAGTTGGAACAGAGATTAATGTATGGTATAAGGATAGTATTTGCCCGAAGTGTAAAAAAGTAATTTCTCTAAATGAACAAATTCCTATTTTTTCCTACTTGAAAAGTAAGGGTGTATGTACTAACTGCAATACACGATTTGGAAACAGAGATTTTATTATAGAGTTAGTCAGTCTTTTGGTATTACTAGGTGCATATTTGTTTACATATAAAAGTCTTTGGGTAGGTTTGATTTTAGGGGTTGCATATAATATTGAGATGATTTTGTTCATTTTAGTATATCATAAAAGAGAACGAGGATTTTTTGTTAATTACATATTTAGTGTGCTTTTTTCATTTGTAATGTTACTTATGTTGAGTGTAATTAGATTCATGTGTTAAATCTTAAAATGTGGGGTGGGGGGTATCACTAATGAAAGAAAGGAAGTTGTTTTGGGATAAACTGTTTCAGCCTTCAGATGTAGATTATTTGAACTTGTATCAGAAGGTGTATAATGAATCCATAGAAGAAGCAATTAGTAAAATGAATACAAGTGAAAATAGTTCTGGTTATTCATTTTTTCTTAAAAATAGGAAATATAACTGGAGTAGTGATAAAATAGAGCAATATATAAAAAAGAAATATATGTTTTTTGGCTTTTATGTTACCTATATTTCTTACGCAGAAAGAGATATTTATGAAGACACAAAGGAAATTATGTTATTTTGTGATGGTTTCCGAAATAGTCTATATAATAATTTGTATCAAAGATTGGTAAATCAGTCAATTCTTGTTCTAATAAAAGAATTGGGCATACAAAAACAACTGAAGAAGCTGCCAGAAATAGATAGTACAGAACAATACTATTATTTTGAATATAACATTTTACAAAGTGAAGAATTTCTAAGTTATTTATGTAGCAGTTATCCGGAAATGTTTAATGTATTAGAAAGGACAACAAAGCAGTATTGTAGCTTTGTAAAGAAAATTATAAAAAGTATTTGTTTAAATAGAAAAGAAATAAGAGAAGAACTTGGTTTAGAAAGAGAGTTTTCTTACATAAAGCAAATATATTGTGGTCAAGGTGATTACCATAATGGTGGAAAAAGTGTTTGTCAAATTGTACTTGACACGGAGGAACGTGTTATATATAAACCAAGAAACCTAGAAGCAGATGGTGGATTTCAAAAGTTGGTTTGTTTATTGAATAAAAGTATTGATGATAAAGATTACTTGAAATTAAAAACCACAAAGCAATATATGGGGAATGATTATGGAATAGTAGAATTTGTATCACACTTTTATTGTGATACCAGTGAAGAATTAGAACGCTATTATTATAAAGTTGGGGAGTTATTGGCAATTTTATATTTGATTGATGCGTCAGATATGCACAGGGAAAATCTGATCGCTTGTGGTGAAGATCCAGTTTTGGTGGATGGTGAAACTTTATTCTCGCCATATAATTGTGCGAGCAAAACCAAAAATAATGAAAATGATAATGATTTGTATATGAAGATTTCAACGATACAAAGAATTGGTATACTGCCTTTTATTATAAGAGGAAAAAATAATTCAGTAAGTTATGGAGCAATTAATAACAGCAAAGGAGAAAAAGCTCCATTTAAGACAATAAAAATTATTAACGTTAACACATCTGAAGTAAAAGCTGTATACGAGTATGAGATTCTCAGTGAAGAAAAGAATAATCCTACAAATCAGGATAACGCATTAGACGAATCTTTAATATGTCAGAATATTATAAGAGGTTTTATGTGTGTGGGCAACTGGACTTTAACACATAAAGAAAAAATTTCAGGTTTTGTAAACAAGTGTTTCAATGATATAAAAGTTAGAGTATTGATTAAAAATACAATGCTTTATGATTCTATTCTTCAGATGAGTTATCATCCTGATGTACTCTCAGATAGTATTACAAGAAGAGTAATAATTTTGAGAAATTTTATTGAGTCTGAAGTGGACGAAGAGGTGGCAGTGGCAGAATGTAGACAGATTGAACAGGGAGATATTCCAATATTTTGGACAAGATATGATGATTGTGACTTACATTGGCAAAACAATAAAATTGAATCTGTCTTTTTGAGTAGTGCTAAGAAGAGATTTGAATCAAAAATTAAGTTATTAAGTAAAGAATTACTCGATTTGCAAAAATACATAATCAAAGAAAATTTGACAGTAATTAATGAAAGATATGCCGCTGACATGAGTGAATTAAGTTACAGAGTGTTGCAAGAGGAACTGTTGCCAAATCATAGAGAAGATATGGTGGAGTGGTTGAAAGAGGTAACAGAATACTTAAGTAAAAAGAGCGTAGAATTTGGAGAAGGATGCCGAACATGGATAGAACGTGGATTTGATGAAAGATCTAATCAGTTTAGCCAGGTAAATAAATTAGATAATACACTCTATATGGGACAAGCAGGAATGGCATTGTATTATATGGGAATGTATGAGGTAATACCAGATTTTAGGTACTTGGATTTCGCAGAACAAATAGTAAAAAGCATGGTGCTTGAAATTGATGAGATGAATAAGGATGATGACTACAATATTGGAACTTTTACAGGATTATCTGGAAGAGTATATATTTTATCTAAAATATTAGAGAAAACAAGAAAGGCTTTATATGCAAGTGCCATAGATAAATGTCTTATGTTAATGAAAGATATGATTGCTAAGGATACGAGTTATGACATCATTTCTGGAACAGCAGGTTATTTAATGGTTCTATTGTCTATAAAAGAGAGAAGCTTAGAACTTATAGATGAAGTCTTGGTTGAAGAATGCATTGGAAAATGTGTGGAGCATTTGAAATGTGAAAAAAGAATGGTTGATGGCCTAGTAACTTGGATTCAGAATATAGAAGATGAAGAAAAGAATTATACTGGTTTTGGTCATGGAACTATGGGAATTCTTACAGCATTAGCTCGGTATTATAAGATATATAGAGATGAAACTGTAATAGAAGATATAAAGTCAAGTCTGGAATGGATGGACACTATGTTTTTAAAGGAAGAAAGTAATTGGTATAGAGATTCCAAAAAGAAAGAAATTGCACTTGGCTGGTGTCATGGTGCTTCTGGAATCTTATTAGGTTATTCCTTGATAAAAGAATATTGTCCTCAAGTAAGTGGAATAGAGAAATATATGAAGGCAGCAAGGAATGTGGTAATTGATAAAGGACTTGGTAATAATGCGACTTTATGTCATGGCGATTTGGGTAACTTGGAGATACTATATGTATATGGTAAATTATGTGGTGATTTAGAATGTATTCAGTTGTATGAAAAAGGAATTGTATGGGAGTTTTATAACGTTATATTGAAGCGTTGGAAAGGACAATGTTTCCGTGGTAGGGAGATATTTGGCATGATGATTGGTTTAACTGGATTTGGATATGCAATTACGCGTTATCTAAAACAGGAAAGTGTTTCGGCAGTATTATTTATTGAGTAGTGGATGTTCGTCAAAAAAGATTTAATTATAAAGAAAATATGGGAGGACTAAATTATGAAAAAATTTGAAAATGTAACAGGTTTAATGGATTTAGAAGAATTAAGTTTAGAATCAGAACAAATTGATGAAAATGGTGGAGTTACACCTACTGTAGTTGTTTCATTTGTTACAGGAGCAGTTTCATCAGCAGTAATTTCTGCATGCTTACCAACAACAGCATGCTCTAGCAAGTGCTAATAGTATTTTTGTAGAAGCAGAACATTAAA
>DBKX01000183.1:0-5425 GCA_002297865.1 Lachnoclostridium sp. UBA739 | reverse complement strand
AAGACGAACATCACAGGGATCATTCTGTGAATATTAAAAGAATACATAAGTAGCAGAATGATCCTTCTATTGTGATAGTAGAGTTTTTAAGTATGGAGAATTTGGGGTGAGAGGCAAGATGAGAACAGAAATGATTGATAAAGTAGTTGAAGAAGTGATAAAGGAAGAGTATGGGGTTTTTGACTGCGTTTTCAAATTGCATATAAGAAAATTTTTATTAAGTGTTGCTTCTGTTTTAGATAAAAGTTCAAATGTTCGATATAATTATAAAAAATGCCTTAAATCAATTGGAAAGGTGATAAAAAGTGATTTAATTGAAATTTGCCAAAGGACAATGATTGGCAATATATATTTAGAAAAAGATAAACTAATAGGCTTCAGTGATAGGGAAAAATATGATAATTTTTGTGAAAATTATTTATTGACTAAATATAACAGTGATTTTAATGAGGATAAGACTTTAAATAAGATTGTACAGATAAAATTGAATAATAGGTTAAGCTCTATTGAAGAGTTTATTTGCAGAATTGATAAAGATTTCAAATGCATAAAAGAGCCATTTGAATTAGAAACAAATGAAATCAGTAACATCAGTATAGGTGAAGGTGACACACATAATGGAGGCAGAAGTGTCTTTATAATTGAAATTGGTTCAGGAAAAAAGATTATTTATAAGCCACATACCCTAGAGAATGATGGCTTATTTAATAAATTTCTAGATATATTAAATGGATTTGTAGAAATAAAATATCCATTAAGAAAAGTTAAAATAATAAATAGGGGCGAGTACGGGTGGCAGGAGTTTATTCAGACAACTGAATGCAAAAGTACCGATGAAATAGAAAGATATATGTATCGATTTGGAATGATTGTAGCTGTTTCTTACTTATTCAACACGACGGATCTCCATTTTGAGAATATAATAGCACAAGGTGAAGATTTGTTTGTTATTGATTTGGAAACCTTATTTTTTAATAATACGCTATTAAGAAGGGCACCTTATAAAATGGAGGATGGCATTGGAAAAATGCTTCGTCATTCCATTTACAATTCAGCTTTATTACCAAGTAATTTCTTATTTGTACATAAGGATAACAGCATTGACTTCAGTGGTTTGACTGGTGGATATAAAGAAATGATGTACCGTACATTGGTTGTAGTAGATCGATGTACCCCAAATATTAGATTTGAAGAAAGAGTTATAAATGTTAAGGATGGAATGTCTACTGGGAATATAGTAAGAATAAACGGAGAAACAATTGAGATTACAGATTATGTGAATTGTATTGTCGAAGGCTTTTCAGATAGTTACAAGTCTTTCATAAACCATCGGGATAAACTGATGAAATTATTTGAAGGAGAATTCTGGAAGAGTGGAGTTTACCGGCAAGTTGTAAGATATACGCAATTATATTACAAGTTTTTACAAGCATCAACACATCCATATTACATTGAGAAAGAGGATGCTCGACATAGTGTCTTTTCAAAGTTATATAGTAAGTGTGAGGATGGAAGTATAAGAAAGAAATTGGGAATATTGGAGGAAGAACAGCTTTTAAATATGGATATTCCTTTTTTCTATACGAAATATGATTCGGTTGATTTATATACATGCAATGGAAAGAAAATAGAGAATTTCTATTTTACGAGCTTGAAGGACATCATTATTGACAATTTAAAAAAACTGTCTAAACAGGATTTAAGAAAGCAAATTTATTTTATTAAAGTATCTTCAATGGAAACTGTGCAGCAAAAAGATAGGATTAAAAATGCTACAAGCATATTTGATGAGAAGGTAATGTTTAAGGATAATGACGACATTATTATAAAATTAGCAAACAATATTTTAAATTCTTATACATTGGCTAATAGCGAAAATAAATTTAATAATATGGTGACTGTTGGTGAAAATGAACATGGTGGATTTTCTTTAGACATACTTCATTTTGGAATGTATTATGGTGGTGGTGTTGCCAATACCCTTCTGCAGTTATACTGTAAGTATGGAGAACCCCGTTATTGTAATATAGCACTAGGTATGATTAGAACTTATAATGATAAGCTTTCCCAATTGGAAAAGATAGATGTTGGAGTTTTTTCAGGTATAGGAAGCCTGCTTTGGCTAAACTATAATGCGTATGTATGTTTTCGTGAACAAGAATATTACAATAATTGCAATACAATAATTGACTATTTGATGACGCGGAAAGAAAAGTCAGATGACGCTTTGGATATAATGAGTGGTTATGCAGGACTTATTATTCTGCTGGGAAAATTGTTTGAATCAATACAAGAAGAGAAAATTCTTGATGTTATGAAAAAATATTTAGATTTATTAGTAAAACGATTAGATATTAAGAATGCACTTACAGGGTTTGCGCATGGATTGGCAGGTATATCTTCCGCATTGATCTTTTCGAAAAAGTATTTTGGGGACACTTACTATCTATTGGGTATAGAGTGCATACAAGAAGAAAATAAATATTTTAGCGAGGAGTATTCTAATTGGCTGGATAAGAGAAACTTAGAAGAAGAGCCATATGCACACTGGTGCTATGGTGCTACAGGAATATTGGCAGCCAGAATGATTGTGCTTGACCAGGTTACTCAGGAGAATAAAAATATAATTCAGGCAGATATTGATAGATGTATTAATAGAATTATTACGCAGAAGTTTGATGGTGAGAATATGAAATATAATTTGTGCCATGGAATATTGGGTAACTTGGATATTTTGTCAAGCTATTTAAAAAGATATCCTAATGATTTGAGAGCAGTGAAGTATTTAGAAGAACAGCATAAGGTGGTTATGGAAAAAATTAAGAATAATTATTATGTTTCAGAAATACCATTAGATGTTATTAGTACTGACTTTATGACAGGAATTACAGGATTGATATATTATTTATTACGTACAGATAACACAAATATAACATCGTTATTATTATTAGAGATTGATTCTCTGCAATAAGGTGTATAGGGAAGGAAGTTGAAATGGTTAAAAGAGTAAAATATATTCCCCAGTTACTTCAAACGGAATGTGGTTTGGTAAATATAGCTATGCTTTCAAGGTATTATGGGAAGTATGTTTCTCTAAATGACTTAAGAATCCATATAAAGCCTGGAAGAGATGGTATTAGTATTAGAAATATGGTAAAAATATTAGAGGAATTAGACTTTGACTGCAAAATATATAAAGCAGGTACAAAAGCTTTAGGTTTAGTTAAGGTACCAGCTATTCTTTATGTTGATAATAATCATTTTGTAACTTTGGAAAAGATTAAAAAGGAAAAATATTATGTTGTTGATCCAGCACTAGGACGAATTGTCTATCAGGAAGAAGAATTTAGTGAGAAGTTTTCGAATATCGTAATTGAGGCAAAACCAAATGAAAATTTTAAAACTAAAAAAAGGGAAGAATCAACATGGGCATATTATTTGCCATTATTGAAAAAAAGTAAAGGAAGAATAATAAAAGTCACATGTTTGAGTGCAACAACCTATTTTTTTAATATGCTTATAACATCATTTATACAAAAGTTTATTGATAATTCAATAGACATAAAAGGCAATGTTGTTGTCGCTATGATGGGAGTTCTTTTGGCTTTTGCACTAGTCAAATTTTTGAACAGTACACAAAGTGTTTATTTGAAAGCTAATTTATATCAGGATTTTTCAGAGTGTACATATGATCACTTAATTAATGCACCGTACTCTTATTTTGAATCTAGGTCTTATGGAAGTTTATCGTACAGTTTGGAAAGTATATCAATTATAAAAAATATGTATGCTGAAAAGATGGTTGATTTTTTTATAAGCTTAGGAGGAATTCTGGTACTACTATCATATTTATATTCGATTGCTCCGTTACTTTGTGTTATTGTTATTGTATCATTGTCAATTGTATATGTGGCTTTAAAAATTTTTAGTCAAAAAGTATTATTGCTGAATCAGTTAGAAATATCCAATATGGCAAAGTTACAAGAAATACAATTAGATATTTTATATTCTATATTTAATATAAAAATTACTGGTATTCAAGAACAGATATATAAGTTATGGAATGATAATTTTAAGGTTACGAATGAACGAACAAAGGCAAGAGATAGAATGCAAGGGTATTATACAACTATGAGTTCAATCATTCAAATTGTTTTACCACTAATAGTTATATTTGTAGGGGCAGGTGCAGTGAATAAAGGATATTGGACGTTAGGAAAAGTAATGGCATCTTATGCAGTTACATCTTTAATTGCAGGATACGCAATTGGCATTTTTACGACTATGAATTATTTCAATTTGGCAGAGCAATATTTAGAAAGAGTAAAAGACATTACAGATCAGGAATACGAATCAAATGGCGAAATCATTTTTGAAGCAGATAAATTTGAAAAAATAGAATTTGAAAATGTAAGTTTTAGATATAGTCCACAATCAGAAGATGTGATTAGAAATGTAAGTTTTGAAATTCTTAAGGGACAAAAGATAGCAATTGTGGGAAAGTCAGGGTGTGGAAAAAGTACGCTTAGTAAGTTGATGCTTGCTTTGTATCCCGCAACACAAGGGAAAATACTTATTAACGGTATTGATATTGACAAATATGAGAAAAATTCATTGCGAAGAAGTTTTGGGGTTGTTCCTCAAGATACTTCTTTAGAAAATAAAACGATATATCAGAATATTAAAATGAACAGAACCAATTTAGAGGATGAAGATATTGTTGCTGCTTGTAAAAGAGCTCATATTGATAAGGATATAGAGGACATGCCGATGAAATATGAGACATTAATCTCTGATATGGGGATGAATTTATCAGGAGGGCAGCGGCAAAGAATTCTGCTAGCAAGAGCACTTGCAAGTAAACCAAGCATTGTTGTTTTTGATGAAGCAACCAGTTCATTAGATGCCATAAATGAAAACAGTATTTCAGAAGGATTACGAGATGGGGCATTTACTCAACCCGTAATAGCACATCGATTGACAACTATAATAGATTCAGATGTAATATTTGTTTTTGATGAAGGGAGAATTATTGAAAAAGGAACACATATGGAACTAATGAGTAAAAAGGGGTATTACTATGATTTATATAAAAAGAATGCCCTAAATAATGAATAAGCTTTTTATACAATGCATTTATATAGATTTTATATAGGAGGTAAAATTATGAAGGTAGAAAATATTGTAGATTTATTTGAAGAAATTAGCACACAGGAAGAAATGCTTGATGTAATGAGTGGAGCAAAAGAATCTTACAGTGAAAGAAAAGGTAATGATGGCTATTTATGTACATGTACTGTTGAGTGCATGCAGATTTGCTCATGGTTCTAATTAAGAGGTATAGCTAAAAGAACTTGTTTATTGTAACTTATTAATTACATAATAGTGTAGCAGTCTATATAATGCATTGTATAAAAGTATCATA
>DBKX01000080.1 GCA_002297865.1 Lachnoclostridium sp. UBA739 | reverse complement strand
GTGGCAAAAACACATGAAGTTGAAATACTCACAACAGAAAAGAAGATTTGGGCATTTGATAGTATTAAAAATACAGAGAAGCGTTTGTCTAGTAACTTTGTTAAATTAAACTGCTCCGTAATAGTAAATTTATCATATGTATTTAATATTGAAGGAGATATTGTTATGATGCGGGGTGGGGCAAGGTATAGTGTTTCAGTACGAAATCGAATAAAGGTAAGAAAAGCATATGAAGAATACATTTCCAGAAAGTTTGTTTAAATACAGAAATGAACAATATGGAATCGAAATGTAAAAAACTTATGTTAAAATTGCATTAAAATAGACAGAGATGTGTTAATTATAATCAAGATGATATATACTTTGAATTATTCTGTTATCTACAGTACAATATCATTGTAGATAACAGAGACAACATGGCAAGAGTAGAGTAACCCCAATATTGTCATCAAGAACGGTATCATCTACCGATTCATGAAAAGTCTCATACTACACAGGGTTTGGTAGCATGGGGCTTCTTTTTTAACTCCGTAGGCAGGCAGAGTAATCTGGGAGCGACTGTTTACAAGAGAGTTATAGGTCAATCAGGTAGATAGCATTTACTTTCAGATGAGCATTGTCTCATCTAGAATGATCTGTGAATTATGTGGCATATCTAGAAGTCAAAAAGAGCGAATTAATTTCTGGATATGCTGCTTCCCCCCCCGAAAGAAAGACAGAAGAAGGAGTAGATATATGGAGAGTGAAAATTATGTTTTTCATATGGCAATCTGTGAAAATGACAGTGCTATTCAGGGAGGACTCTCCAGTTGTGTCACTTCATTTAGCACGGAATTAGGATTAACAGTTAATATACAACAGTATACCAGAATGCCTCTCAATCCCCAAGCATTTATTGCGAGATGCAGCTATATGAACCTCATCATAATGAGTGCTGAGTTTGATAAAAAAGGAATTTCTTTATGTGAAGAACTTTTAAACCAAAACAGCACATTGCCCGTTATTCTGGTTTCAAAAGAGAAAGGAATATCAGAATTAAACATTCCTTTCATCGGAATCTTAAAGATTCCTGTTATCCCAGAAAGATTCCGTCTCCTGTTTCATAGAGCAGTCGGTCAGCTACTTTGTAAAAAGCAGATTAGAAACAGACGCTTAAATTTAATAATTGACAATAAAAGAGTAGCCTTTGAATACCAATCCGTTATTTCATGCAAGAAGATGGGAGAGAAAGTAGAAATAAAATGTGTTCAAGGAAGTTATCTTATCACCAGTACTCTTAAGATGTTAAAAGAAAAGCTCCCTGATTATTTTATCCAGATTAATCAGGGAACTATTGTCAATGCAAAAGCAATCCAGTCATTTAAACAGGAAACCAAAACTGTAACTATGAAAAATAAGGAAGAACATAATGTGACAAAAGGAAATAGAGAAATTCTAAAACAGTTTCTTTAGAAAATCAAATAGGTTAGATAGAAACCAAAGAATGTTAGGACTAGAAAGGTGCGTGAATCAATGTTAAGGAGAGAGTTTACTCCATATGGAAAGGATCTAAAATGCCAGCTTGTCAAGATTGGTATGACACAAGTTGAACTTGCAGAAAAGGTAGGAACAAGTAAACAGTATCTAGGAAAAATCCTGCATGGAAAACGTTCAGGGACAATGTATATTGATAGTATCAATAAGTCGCTCGGATTAGAAAGTGAAACACTGCCTTCTATCCTAAAAAAGATAGAACATATAAAATTTTTTAGATTGAAATATTGTAGGTTTTCTATGGTAATATGAATAGCATAGGGACCTATTTTTATATATTATAGACGCAAGAGCATGAGATATAGGGATTTCCCAAGGGTAGTAATGAATAAGGGATGAAGAGTGTTTTAGTGTTAAATCGCAAGTTAATAAAAAAATATGTTGGATGGGCAAGAATTTCTCGTGAAATGGGTATATTTATTGTTTGTTCAAGTGATGAATAAAAAAAAGAAGATAGATGGTGAGGTATATTGCTTTGAGGATAGTTCAGAAGAACTGGTGGAGTTTATAAAAAAGATAAGGATTGACATAGCAATATTAGATAAAATGCTTAAATTTACGAACGATAAAATAAAAAGCACCTTAGGTAGTATCACATGTGGATGCTATTTAGGGCGCTTAATGTTTATTAGAAGTTATAGTTTTTTTAATCTCGCAACAGAAGCACGAAGCTTTCTTTGTCCACTTCCTTCAAAGTCAACAGTCACTTCGTAATCATTTCCACTTTGCTGCATCTTCGTAATCATACCTGTACCAAACTTAATATGCTTAACCGTATCTCCAACCTTATAGTTTGGCTGAAAGCTCTTAGCAGCCCCAAGACCTTTTTGCAGGTTTGGAATACTGTTTAATAAGCTGCTTCCTGTCTTTGGTTTATCAAACATTGTGTTAGCTGATTTATTAAGTGGTGCCGGTTTCTTATAAGGAGAAGCAGCCATTTTACTTGGGATTGTTCCGTAGTTGGAAGAGCCACCAAAGGAGTTTACAAATGCAGAATCTTCTCTCGGAAATCTAGGAGCCGAAATCGCACCGGTCTGTTTTAATAAAAAGCGAGGAATCTCATTAATAAAGCGAGAAGGTTTGTTAAACTTCATCTCACCATTTTGCATACGCATTTTTGCAGCACTAAGTGAA
>DBKX01000182.1 GCA_002297865.1 Lachnoclostridium sp. UBA739 | reverse complement strand
AGAATTCCATTGTACGTAGTAGCCCAGTTAGGTGAGACTACGGAGACAAATGAAGTACCGGTTGCTTTAGTTGCACATTATAAACCAAAGTTAAATGTGGGAAATGAAGACCGAATTGATTATGCAGAGCTATTTATGGATCCAGATGTGGGAAGTACATTGAATTACATAAAGGATGATAAAGAAGCTCCATTGATGATTGGGCAGACAAGCAGGGCTATTGAGACTGTTTATTACTATCAGGTTAAACATGCAGTATTTGTATATCCAGGTGCAGCAAAAATTGTGTATCCTACTGATCATCCATTCTTATCAAACTGGAGTGAACTGGCAGAACATGTGGAGGATCTTGTAAGCTACCATCAGGTATATGATAAAGATATTACCCATGCTGTAACAGATGGCAAGGATAATCCTGATTATGTAGTAAGTGGAGAAGAAGAGAGCGAAACAAAGAAATATAGTTCTGTTAATAGAGAAATAGACGGGGAGAAGGAAATCTTAACACTTAGGGAAGGGACAGAAAAGAACGCAGCCATTACCACAACGATGTATGAGATAGATAATCCATATATTACAAAGCCTTTTTATGTGCAGGGAGATGAATTAAGCCTGACAGCAGAGTTTGCAGAGGAAGACTTTTCATTCTGTGGAAGAGACAATTTAATCTGGGTAAGTTCAGATGAAAGCATTGCCACGGTAAAATATCCTGATAAATATGTGGGAGATGATGGCTCACAATATGGAACAGATGGAAAAGCAGCCATGCAGATTGTTCCAACAGGAAAAGCAGGTGGAGTTTATTTCACCTTATATGCATTAAACGATGTCATAGAAGGGTTCCAACCAGTAGAAGTATGCCGAAGTGTCACATTGCACTGTGAAGCAGGGAAAGAACCATTTTTAAAGATTCCTTCTGCTTCTAGTGAACAGGCTATGTTCAGATGCTTAAAAGGAGCAGGTCTGGATATCTGCTTTAGCAGTAATGTTACAGAGAGAAATGCAGAAGAAGCAAAAAAATTAGATTTGTTAGGAGGCGTGAAAGAAGACCAGTTCCCAACAGAATTTACAATCAAAGTATTTGAAGCAGATCAGAATGGAAATGCAGATGGAAAGCCAATATATGAAAAGAAGGAGCAGTCAACTAGTAAAAAACGAATTTCCCAGATGAGAATTCCGGAAGGAATTTTAAACAGAATTTCAGGTACCAGTGCGCCAGATTATGTTTTAACCATAAGTGCGCAAACATTAGGTTCCAGCATAGAGCAAGGAAAAACAGAACCAGTTTACAGCACCCTTACAACAACAGCAGGAATTTCTATCCTTCCACAGCGTCCAAGTGTAAGTCTTGGAAAGCAGGAAAGTTATAGTATTCTGGATACGGATGAACTTACCATAAGCTGTGAAGCATCTATGGAAAAGGAAGCTATTTCATATACCAGCTTATCTATTGTGGATTCCGAGGGTACAGAAGTGTTCCATGCACCGTTAGAACAAGGCAAAAATGTATTCACATGGAAACCGGATGCAGTAAAAGGCACCTTGAAAAAGACTTATGTAGCAAGGGCAAGTATCGCGGCAAAGGGGCAGGAAGTACCATCAACAGACAGCTTTATGTTCTATGTGTATAATCATGATGCTTTGGATATTCTGGTGAATGCAGTAAATGGAAAAAATAAATCAGGAATAACAGACAAAAATATAACCACATTAGATAACCATAATAAAATTGAAGAATTGTTAAGTAAAGATAAAAAGACTATTTGCCTGGATGGAGAAAAGCTATCTGTGGACAGTCTTAGCAAGGATATCAATCTCTCAGCCGTGGTAAGTATTAACTACGGAGATTATGTATGGGGACAGATTTCCGACCAGATAAGCTGGGAAGTGTCTAAGAAAGATAATGAGAAAGAAAATGTAGACCAGATGAAAACGCCAACCACATTGAATTACCGGCAAGGTGGAGCGTATTCCAATATAAAATCATATAGTTATGTAAGTTATTCACCAAGTGATAATTTTATGGCAGTAGGATTAAGTGATGGGGAAACTGTCATTAAGGCAACTCAGGTAAGAACCGGTATGAGCAGTGAGATTACCATTACATCCAAGAGTGTAAAAGACCAGTTCTATCTGTTTAAGTTCCTTCCAGGTACAACTACAATGGTTGAGTACGTCAATGGAAATGGTGAAACATGCAGTGTACAGAGTGATGAGAACGGAGAACTTGCTCTATATGAACCAAGTGGAATTAGAAGTGATGTGAGCTGTTTTTCTGAAAAAGATGGAGAAGCATATATTGGGACAATTGCCAACATCAACTTAGTAACAGGTGAACAGGATATCAGCAAGCTACAGAATTATCCAGTTAATAATTTTATGCTGATTAGTGTTGCGAAAGCAGACCTGTATATTACAGATGAAACTGGTGCACCGTATGCAGATAAGACAGTCTGGATAAGAGGTGGTGTATTTAAAAATAATAAATATTGTTATACAGCTGGACTTGGCATGGATTCCAAACATGTGAAGGATGGAAAAGAAGATCAAGAATTTAAAACAGATGCAAGTGGAAAACTGACAGTCTATTTTGATTCAACCCAGTTCTACACCAAAGAGGAAGAAACAAGTACAGATCGTAGAATTACAACTGCTGATAAACTTGTATATAAAATAGAATTAAAATTCCAGAAGGAAGAAGATGCAGAACAGGTAAAACAGGCATATGAGCCACAGATTATTACCATTGATACCAGTGTGGATTATAATCTGTTAGCGAAAAACTGCATGGAAAATGTAAAGCTTCGTAAGGCGGACAACGGAATTCACAAACCAGTTATTAATACTCAGGAATTTTACCAGTATGAAAGGGAATCTAATTTACTTTCAAATGTAACCAATGTATATGGAGATACGAATTCAGTAGGTATCAGTTTCCAGTATCCAAAAGCTGAACTGGTGACAGAAACCTTATACTGGGGAGAAGAAGTAAAGAGGGAACTTGTAAAGTATACAGATAGAAATGGTTCTGAATTTGAATATGGAATGGGGACAGTAAAACCAGATAGTAAAATATATGAGGTTTATTATCAGGATTCAGATGACTTCCAGCCAGTGAAACAGGTAAACGAAGTAATGGATTATCCTTTTTCCGACATGCCTGTAATTAAGACAACATGGACCATGAACAAGAGTGACATTAACTCTTGGATAGCACCTGCTGGAGAAAAGGTGAAAGGAATAAAATCCAGTGGAGAAACAGCCATCAAGACAGTATTCAATCGAAAAGATGCGCCAGTCAAAGAACTTGCAAGTACATTTACATGTTCCAATACATCTAATGTTGATCAGGTTAACGATGAAAATATAAATGCCGCAGCAGAAGATACCATGTCTGTACTTTCACATGGATTTGATGTGGGAGGTGTTGTAGGAAAATCTATAAAAGATAAGAAAGTCAAAGCAGCCTCCATTTTTATGAATGGAATTGAAGCTGATTTGGGAGTTCCTGTTACAATTATTATTAGTCCAACAGAAAATTCAAAGGTGTTCCATACAGTGATACAGATAGGAGAAGATGCCAGCACAGAGTCGTCTAGTGATGTGATTGGTGAGGACTGGAATGAAAAGAAGAAACAATACGATAAAGAGAAAAAAAGTATAACTAATGTAAGTAAAGGTGAGACGAAGAATGGTGGAAGTTATACTCTAAAACACCAAGATAACAATAATAAGACAGAGGAGAAAAAGAAGGAGGAAGAGAAAAAGGATCCATTTAAGAGAAAATTAGGTCCAGTTGAGTTGACATACGGTGGATATTTAATGGGAAACCTGATTTATGATGATAAGGAAGATGAATGGGGATTCCTGTTTGTTGGCGGAGGTATCAATGCAGGTCTAAAATTAGAGAAGGAACTCTTTGGAGGAGTTGCTATGGTAGGTCCTTTGCCTTTCTGTTATAATTTATCTTTATTTGGAACTGTAAACATGGACGTTAATGTAGCATTTACCTATACAGAAGATAACAACGGAACGGATTTCTTAACAAGAATCGGTCTTGCAGTAGGAATAGAAGCATTTGCAGGTATTGGAGTAGACGCAAAATTCTTTGCCATAAAAATTGGTATATTTGGAAGAATCCAAGCAGGAGATACGACTGCAATGCTTAATATGGTTAACTTTGGAGAAAGTAACAAAACAAGACTTGGGAATACTATTTTCATTAAAGGTTCGGTTGGAATCAGGTTTGTGCTTAAAGTATTGTTCTTTAGCTATAAAACCACCATTGCAAGTATTGAATATGGAAAAGAGTTTAAGCAAGGATACTGGGATGAGATTAATGACTACTGGTCGAATGCATCAAGTGGTGCAGGACGTAAATACCAAGTAAAAACCCTTGCCGATGAAATTATGCTTATCGAAGCTACGGAAGCAGGTCTGGAAGAAAGAGACTATCTGAAAAATTTCGAAAGAGATTGGGAAGGTGGCGTTGCTGGAAATGGCAATGCAACATATAAGAACCAATTAGAAACAATCATGACCAACGCCTATACATTTGCAGAGCCAGCATACAACGATGACGGAAGCATAATGGTATTTCTTTCTGACTCTGACAGTACAGAACTAGAAGATACATTAGCCAGCTATGCAACAGCAGAAAATGGTATCTATGTTAACAAGCATGGCATCGATCCAGTAACCTATGTAACCGATCAACTGGATAATGAAACAGGTGAACCAGGAGCAGATGGCGAGCTTGATCCTATTTACGATGAGGACGGAAAGGTAATCAATAAATATCGTACAACAAAAAGAACGGGCTATGGGGATACGAACTTAACAGTTGCAGGAACAAGCAAGTTTTCCGTTGCAGCTTGGGTAAGATCCCAGAATGAAGTGAAAAATGATGCAAACAAACAAGCATCTTATGAAGATTTGTCCATGATGATGAATGGAAGTGAAATCTATGCTTCCGTATGGACAGGAAGTAAATGGAGTACCGTAAGACTGACTGAAAATACAAGCCCTGATATTTCGCCAGCAGTTGCTTCCAGTGACAGGTATGCAGTAGTAACATGGAGAAACGTGCAGTCATCCAACACAGAAAATCCAGTTGACTTTAACGTATGTGATAACGTATATGCAAGAGTTTATGACAAGGTAAAGGATACATGGAGTGAAAGTATTTGTTTGTATAATGGGGAAACAGGAAAAGTAGGTGCATTGGAAGCAGCCATTTTAGAAGATGGAACTGCGATGGCAGCATATGTGGTAAAAACAGGAGATGACGATTCTATAAGCACCGATTCTGAAGTTATGTACAGTACCATTAATCCAGACGGTACATTAGGAAACTGCATCCGTATTACAAACAATGACCAGGCAGATAGAAATGTACAGGTTACCTCATTAAAGTGGAATGGAGAAGAACGATTTATCCTTGGATGGTATAACGAAAAACAGAGAGAAAAAATAGAAGAAAAAGCGGAAGATAGTAAGTCAGAAGATGCCGTACTGGATATGGAAAAGGATATCCGTTTACAGGCAGTTGATAAAACAGGTTTACCATGTGATGACTTTATCGAAAGCATTAAGCAGGCTGGAGCAGAGAAAATATCAACAAATTTCCGCTTTAGTAAACCAGCAGGAAATGGAACAATCAACGATTTATCCATTGTCTGGGTTGAGACAGAAAGCAAAGAACAAAAAGACGATTCAAAGCAGCAGGAACAGTGCTTTGTTCCAAATACAGCCTACACTTTATCCGCAGTACGTTTCTATCAGGACGGAAATCGGATTTTAGTATCACAGCCAGTGGAAATGGCAAAAATGGATAGTGGTGATACCATTGATTCATTTGAAATATATAGTAAGGAAGACAATGTACACGCAGTAATTCAAAGTACCCACTATGAGATTGATAAAAATGATCCATCTACTTATACAGTAGACGAACTAGAGCATGTTACCACATCAGAAGATGGGAAGACGGAACAGACAGAAAGAGTTAATGTATACACACCAGTGGGTGTAACCAATCTTTTGTCAGCAGTAGGCAAATTTAAACTGTGCGCAGTAGAGGCAACCAAACCTTCTATTGATACCAATGATGTTAGAATGGGATTTACATTACCAGTTCCATTTACAGTGAAAAATGCTGGAATCCGAAAGATTAATAAAATAACAGTTAACTTAGCTGGAAAGGAAGAAGAGTTTGCGGTTTCCTTACTGCCAGGAGAAAGTACCGTTGTAAATGCATCCTACGATGTGCCAGAGGGAAAAATAGAAGATATTTCTTATTCTATTGTAGCTGAAAGTCAAGGAAACATTTCAATGGAAGAAGAATGTAGTGGTGAAATTAAGCTGAACATTCCAGAAATTAAATTAGAGTCTGTTCACATTACAGAAGAATATAGAAAGACAAGAACCATTGAAATGAATATAAGCAGCCAGGGAACGGTACCACTTGTTCACAGTGGCAAGAAGGTTGTAATTGGATTATACGAAAGTAATCCTGATATATGTACCCTTTCAGGAGAAAAAGCAGATGTGGAACCATTAAAAACTATTACGATACAAGATGACAAAGTATTTGCCCTAATGGACGCAGGAGCCTATTCCTACCAGTGTACGTTAGAAGAACCTGAAATCAATGAAATGATGCAGAATCAGTTCTCAAAAGAAGATTTACGGTTAAGCAGTTATGAAATACCGTCTGCTGGCATGTTACTGTATGCAAGAGTTTGGGTTGAAAATGCAGATGGTTCCCAACTAGAAGAGGAAGACAAGTCCGATAATATGGGAACTACTACAATTCATAGTCTGATTGACAAGTACGGAAGCAATGAAAGTATGAGTTCTCGAATTGAACAGAAGGAAAAGGAAGTTGATTGTGTTGTTACCATTAAAAATAATTCCTTCGTAAACAGCACACATGGAAATGTAGTAACGGTATTAAAAAATCAAAAGGGCAAAATTATAAGTAAAGTGAAACAATGCTTCGATAATAGCAAAGATGACAATGGAATTATCCGTGTGGCAGAAGAAGATAAGAAAGAAGTTGTCGTTTCATTTACACAAGAGGATCTTTTAGAAGGCTATTGTCTGGAAGATGCAGCTTCTGGTGTTGCAACTTATGGAGAAGTAGATGAAAATGCGTCCACAGCTAAACTGACAGAGTTAAAAGTCAGTGGACAGCATATTAATATGGAATCCTTCTATAAGGACAAAGTTAAACCAGTTATCAGCAATCAGAAGAAGGTGGTTGAGGAAAATGGCCAGAAAGTTACGAAGAAAGTAAAGATTAATAAATTAACCTATACAATGAATCAGGAACTGAATCAGTCAAAACTTAACACGTTCATTTTTGCCGTTCCTGAAAATCCAAAAAATCAGGTTAAAGTAAGAGTAAATGACGGCACCCTATTGGAAGGAACAGGAGCACAGGTAGGAAATGTTTTGCTCAATGGAAACTTCAGTACAGTTAGTGCTACTGTATACGGAAATGTTTACAAGGAGATGGAAGTACTAAAACAAGTACCATTAGTAGACGCAAATGGAAAACTAGTTGTAGACCTGATTACAAAACGTCCAAAAGTGAAAAAACAGAAAGTATATTATTACATAGATGAGTTAGGCAATGTTTTGGATGAGGACGGTAATTTCGTTGACCTGACAGCAGATGACATTTTGGATTATAAGGAAATTTATGCACAGAATGTAAGTGAGTATGTAGTAAAACTATACAAATGCTCAAGTGGAGTAGTTGTCGAAGAAAATAAGCAGGTGAAGAAGGAAGACAAAAAGATTAACCAGATTTTCCTAAAGGCAGAAACAGACAAAAATGCATGCAAGCTTACATGGACCAAACAGGTAAAAGCAGATGGCTATCTGGTATATGGCAGAAACTATAAGCCAGGCAAGAAGTCTAATAAGTTTAAACTGTTAAAAACAATTAAGAGTGGAAAGACACTTACTTATACACAGAAGAAGTTAGCAGAAAAACAGTGGTATGAGTATAAGGTTGATGCTTACAAAATTGTGAAAGGCAAAAAAGAGATAATTGGAAGTTCTTATAAAGTATTTACGTATAATATTTCAAAGAAATCCAAGTATGCAAATCCAGTTAAGGTTGAGGTGAAGAAATCTAGCCTGGCTGTGAAGAAAGGAACGGCAGTACAGATAAAAGCAAAAGCAGTATTACCAAAAGGTAAGAAAAAGAAGCTTGTAGTAAGTGAGCTCCGTTATATTTCCAGTAACTGTGATATTGCAAGTGTTACGAAAACTGGGAAAGTGAAAGGCAAGAAGAAGGGAAGCTGTTACATTTATGTGATTGCACAGAATGGTATGTGGAAGAAGGTTAAGGTGACAGTGAAGTAAATTAGAAAATGGGGACTGTCCTACGTGGAATGTTCGTGGGGGAGTCCCTGTTTTTATTAATGTTAGCTGCAGGTTCTTTAACAGCATCAGCAGCATCATCTAGTTTAAGTTACAAGGATACATCAGCATCAGCAGACTTGGACTGTTCATTCAATTGGCAGATTTTTGGTTCAGATGATGCAACAGCTACTACAGATAAGTCAAGTGGAAGTTATCCAGTAGCAGTAAGATTAGAGTTATGGAAAACAAAAAGCAGCTGTTCTATGAGTAAATATGACAGCGACTCATCTTATGCACAATGTGTTTATTCTTATAGTGACGTTTATTGTTATCAAAGTCGTCATTCCATTGATAACAAATCACATACAACCGAATATGCAGTAAAAGCTTTAAAAGAAGTTGACTAATAAAAAAGAAATAGATTAGAACATATTAACTAATGAAAATAAAAAAAGTTTTCCGTTACCCATTATCTACTGTATATTTAATTGTTGGATTAATCATTGCATTTTTAATGTTATTTGATGGGTTAACTATTTACAAGCAAGTAACGAAAGATACAAAAGAGAATCGTAAGATGCAGTATTTAGAAACAACGGAAGTAATGATTGATAATCTTGACAATGCCAAAATGGATTTTAATATGTTAAAGTCAAAACAAAAGGTGAATATAAATATTGTATCAGAAGGATATGTAGATGGTGTAGAAGGAAATGTACGGATTGATGTTGTCATGCAAGAAAAAGTGAAACCTAGATTAGCAATGGAACAGGGAAGAATGCCAAATGCTGATGAAATAGAAGAAGGAAAGCCAGTGTTGGCAATTAGGAGTAACTTACAGGAGTATGTTGTAGATAAGGATGGAAAAGAGTACATAAATTTAAGTGGTGCAGAGTATGAGGTAGTAGGAATTATAAGGAATATGGATAGCAATGCAAACATCATGGTTTACGGTGAATGTCTTGATTCAAAAATGGTAAAGCATATTTTAGAAATGAACAGTTTTAAATTGGTTATGAATAGTGAATCGGAAAATACATATGAGGCATATAAAGAAATAAAAGAAAATTTAATACGGAAATCACCTGCAATTGAAATTGCAGCTTATCAAAGAGATAATAATGTAGATGCACTTTCCTATGCAATGAATAATACAGAGGCTAGTGTTGTCTTATTTATTTACTTATTTAGTATTGCTAATTGTGTGATTATATCAGAATTCTGGATCGAACAGCGTAGAGTAGAAGTCGCTATAAAAAAAGCTTTTGGATTTAGTAATTTTAAACTCGTAAAAGATATTTTTAGAGAAATGCTGATTAATTGTGTGCTTGCAGGAACTGCATGCTATTTTGTGCAATTGGGTATCTCAAAAATAATTGGATATGCAAGTGGGTATGTTATTAAGGCTGATATAAAAGAGATTTTATTAATGGTTGTATTTACCATCGTAACAACTGTTATTATAATACTATTTCCAGTCTGGCAGATTATTCGAATTGCTCCAGCCCAGGCGATTAAATCGGGAAGGAGTTAAGAGAAGAGTATGAAGATAAGAAATGTTATTTTAATTACAATTCGTTCCATGAGTAAAGTGAGATGGAAGATTTATCTTGTTTGTTTAGTTTGTATGTGTTCCATTTTCTTGGTAGACCAAATGGCAACAAATATGTTTCGTTATGTTTATCATAATATGGAATTAGGGAATATGCTGCAATACGGACAGGAAAGAACATTAATGCTACGAATTAATTATACAGAAGAAACAGAACAATATGTAAAAAGCATAAATGAATTGGTAGATTCTATTACTCATATAGATGGAGTCAGGGCAGCTGGAAGTTATGATGAAACAAGTGTGTACTTTCAGGAATTAGAAAAGAATAAGGACTATATGGATGTGAATAGAGTTGGGTTCAAAAATACATTCAAAATGGAAAAGCTAGGAGTAACAGACGCTGTTTATGTGACACCAGGTTTAGAGCAATTATGCAATTTGGAACTGCTGAAAGGGAAAAAAGATTTTCAAAATCAAATAAAGAATGGAGTTACTCCAGTCTTAGTGGGATATAGCTATAGAGAAGTAGCTCCAGTGGGGACAGTTTTGACAAACAAAGAGACAAACAAAAAGTATCAGGTTACTGGAATCTTAAAAAAGGGAGAAAGATGGTATGGAGATGTGGATGCTATAGGCAGTGATACAGTTTGTTTGAACTACAAAATGATAGTTTGCAGGACACAAGATGAGATTCGACAAAGCAAAGATATTATGACAACATTATGTACTATATCATCTTCCTATATTTTGCTTGAAAAGGATGCAGACAAGACTTTGATAAAGGGCAGTATTGCAGAAAAAGCCAAGGAGCTAGGAGTGTCAGTTAGTGCGATACCTATGAAAGACGTTTTGGATGAGTATGCCCAGTCCTATGAAAAGAATCTGGATACCTCAATTTTTATGGCGGTTATTTTTATTCTGTTTAGTGTAATATCAATTTCTTCAGCAACATTAGTGTCTATTTTGTTAGAAAAGTCAGAGTATGGAATTATGTATGCAAAGGGTTTGTCTGGCAGAGATATATCATTAAAAGTGCTTTTTGAGAACGGTTATATGATGTTTGTATCAGTATGCATTGCATATTTACTAAGAACATATTTGATTTTAAAAAGCAGATATGGAGCTTTTTCAATTTTATTAAGACGCATACACTTTAGATTGACCTTGCCATTTATCGTTTTCATTGCATTTATGATAACTGTGATTGCAAGTATATTGCCAATTCTAATATTAAGACGGATGAAGCCTGTTGAATTGATTGGAGGGAATGAGTAATGATTTGTTTAAATAATATATGCAAAATATATAAAAGTGGTAATTGTGAAACAAAGGCTTTGGATCAGGTTTCATTAAAAATTGAGGATGGGGAATATGTTGCAATAATGGGAGCTTCTGGGTCTGGCAAATCTACATTACTTAATATTATTGGTTGTATGGATACTCTTACATCAGGCGAATATAATTTAGATGAAATTCAAGTACATAATATGAAAATGATACAATTGCATTCCGTAAGAAAGGAAAAGATAAGTTTTGTTTTTCAGCATTTTGCATTAATGAAACATTGTTCTGTATACGAAAATGTTGAACTTCCGTTATTAGCGAAAAACATGAGACGCAGTGAACGAAAGAAAATTATACTGGAAAAACTGGAAATGTTGGGAATATCTGATTTGAAAGAAAAACTGCCGATTCATATTTCAGGCGGACAGCAGCAAAGAGTTGCATTGGCAAGAGCATTAGCAAGTAGTAACGGTATTATTTTAGCAGATGAGCCAACTGGGGCATTAGATAAAAAAAATGGCGATGACTTAATGGAGATTTTTAAACAGATAAACGATGCAGGAAAAACAATTATTATAGTAACTCATGATGAAAAGGTGGCACGTAAAACAAAGCGTATTATAACTTTATCGGATGGAAAGATCGTGGAGGATGTAAAAAAATGAATAAAAAACGTTTATTTATTGGCATAATTGTTATTCTTGGTATTATAACAGGAGTTGCAGTTTTTATTAAAAATCAAAACAAGAATGAAGAAAAAGAAGTATTGAATATTCAGTACAATCTTTTTAAGGAAGAATATGAAGAAAAATATAACTGTATTAAAGAAAAGGTTGCGATGAAAAAAGGATACGTTTATCAGTTTGATTGGGAAGTAACATTAAGCACAGGAACTTGCAAGCTGGATGTAAAAGATGCAGGGGAGAAAAATTTGTGGGAGAAAGAAGTCAGCAATGATAAGCCTCTGGAAGAATCATGTAAGTTACAGAGCGATATGGAAGGTGATGCTAATATTCAAATGAGCATTAATAAGGAAACGGAAGGAAAGATAAAATTTGTTGTTACGGAAAGAAAATTGTAGTCTTTTCGTAAAAGATTTTTTGATAAAACATATTGAAAAAACGCATAACGCCTGATATAATTAAGCAAATAAGCACAAAACAAGGGAGTGTATTCACTAGAAGTAATTTGTAATTATGGATTTGGAAAATAAAAAGCTTAATATGGGGGCAAAATTATCTTATAACGTGCTGTTTATTTATATTTAAATACTAGAAAGAAAGGCAGAAGTCAATGAGAAAAACAAAAATTATTTGTACCCTAGGACCAGCTACAGATCAACCAGGAGTGTTAAAGCAAATTGCCGAAGCAGGAATGGATGTTGCACGATTCAATTTTTCACATGGTAGTTATGAAGAGCATGGTGGAAGATTTGATGCACTTTGCAGAGTACGTGAAGAAGTTGGACGTCCAATTGCAGCACTTTTAGATACAAAAGGACCAGAAATCAGATTAAGAGATTTCACGAATGGGAAAGAGTATCTTGAAAAAGGACAAACATTTACATTAACTACTCGTGAATTAGCAGGAACAAAGGACATTGTTTCTATCAGTTATAAAGGTTTACCAAGCGACGTTACAATTGGAACACGTATTCTTATCGATGACGGTTTAATTGAAATGATCGTAGAAGAAAAAACAGAAACAGACATCGTTTGTAAGGTATTAAATGAAGGACCTGTATCAAATAAAAAAGGTGTTAACGTACCAGACACAAGATTAAGCATGCCTTATTTAAGTGAAAAAGATAGAGAAGATATCATTTTCGCTTGTAAAAAAGGTTATGATTTTGTAGCAGCGTCTTTCGTAAGAACAGCTGCAGATGTATTTGAAGTTAGAAAAGTCTTAAGTGAAAACAATGGTAATGCAATTCGTATTATTTCCAAGATAGAAAATAAAGAAGGCGTTGATAACATTGATGAAATTATCGAAGCTTCTGATGGAATTATGATTGCCCGTGGTGATATGGGTGTTGAAATCCCAGGTGAAGAAGTACCAGTTATCCAGAAGATGATTATTAAGAAAATGTACAAAGCTGGAAAACAGGTTATCACTGCAACTCAGATGCTCGATTCTATGATGAAGAATCCTAGACCAACTCGTGCAGAAATCTCTGACGTTGCAAACGCTATTTACGATGGTACTGGTGCAATCATGTTATCTGGTGAAACAGCTGCCGGAAAATATCCAGTAGAAGCGGTTACTATGATGGCTAAAATTGCTGCTAGAACAGAACAGGACATCGATTATAAAAAACGTTTTAACTTTATGGGTTCTAAAGAATACGCAACAGTTAGAGAAGCTATTTCTCATGCAACAGTTATGACAGCACATGACTTAAATGCAGAAGCAATCGTTTCTGTAACAATGTCAGGTTCTACTGCAAGACGTGTATCAAAATACCGCCCAGCTAGCCCAATTTTAGGCTGTTCAGTAAACGAACAAGTATTACGTCAGTTAAACTTAGCTTGGGGTGTTATTCCGATTAAGATTGAAAAGAAAGAAGATACTTTTGAGTTATTTAACCATGCACTTGAACAAGCTAAGAGTGCTGGACATTTAATAGATGGTGATATTGCTGTTATTACAGCTGGTGTTCCTTTAGGTGTTGAAGGTTCTACAAACATGATTAAGGTTCAGAAAGTGAGCGAATAAAAAATACGCTTGTTTTTTATAACTATTTGTGGAATAATTAAATATTAATGAAGTTATCTTTAAAGCCTGTCGGCATTAACGAAAGTTAGCGGCAGGCTTTTTTAACTTATAGGAAAGTCCTTTGCGAGTAGTCCTTCCCTATAAGTTAAAAAGGCCCCTAAAAAACAGGAGCTGGATGCATACGAGCAGGTAAGGAAAATAGTTGCTAAAGTATAGCGACACCCGCTCGGCGAGGCAAAGTGTCTTCTCCCTCACGATTGAGGGGCATGGGAATTGAGAGTGTCGAAGAAACTTTGTTCACGATATTGGAAGAAACTTACAAAGATGATGAGATGTGGGGGAAGTGCAAATGAGTAAAAAAAGAGGAAAAAGGAACAAACATGCATTAGAGCGTATTTTAAAAATAAGTGGAATTATTTTATTTGTCTTTATCATATACGGACTTCTTTATTCCACAGTTGAAAAAAGAGGAACTGGACTTGGAATGTTTGGAAAATTGTTTCCAACAAAAAAGGTAGGTCAATTAGATGTGACAGAGATGTACCTGACTAAAAATGAATATTCCAGACCAGGGAAGAGGCTTAGAAGGGTAAAAGGGATTGTTGTGCATTACACAGCCAACCCAGGATCGAGTGCAAAGAATAATCGGAATTATTTTGAAGGACTGAAAGATACCAAGGAAACTTATGCGAGCAGTCATTATGTAATAGGATTGGATGGGGAAGTGATTCAGTGCATCCCGTTAGGTGAGATATCTTATGCTTCAAATGAGCGAAATAAAGACACAATCAGCATAGAATGCTGCCACCCAGATGAAACCGGGAAATTCAATAAGAAAACGTATCAATCGCTAGTAAGACTTGTAGCCTGGCTTTGTGGAGAATATAACTTGAAACAGGATAATATAATAAGACATTACGATGTGACAGGCAAGTTATGTCCAAAGTACTTTGTGGACAATGAAGATGCATGGTATCAATTTAAGGATGATGTTTTTGCATATATTGAAGAATACAGCAAGTAAGGGAACAGTTTTCATTGTAAATAACCATATATATATGTATACTAGAAAGATAAGAAAATAAGTTAAGGAGTGCTTCATGAAATTACAGGAATATTTAAGAGAACATAGAATCATTACGGATGGGGCTATGGGGACATATTATACACAGCTTAAGGGAAATGATAGGCTTGTATCGGAATACGCCAATTTAGAGGAACCAGAGTTAATTGAGAACATACATAAGCAGTATATCAAAGCAGGAGCTAGGCTTCTTAGAACCAACACATTTGCAGCCAATACCAATGTGCTAAAAATAGGAAAAGAGGAGCAAGAAAAACTAATCCATGCAGCGTGTAAAATTGCGAAATGTGCTGCGGGGGATGCACTCGCAGGCAATAAGTCACAAAAGGAACCAGTATTTATAGCAGGAGATATTGGACCCATACCGTTTAGCCCGGACTATACCAAACAAGATGTGATAGAGGAATATAAGAGAATGTGCGACATTTATATAGAAGAAAATATGTCAGCAATTCTTTTTGAAACTTTTGCGGATTTAACTATGATAGAAGAAGTCATCAAGTATGTGAAAGAAAAAAGTGATATCTTTATCATAACCGATTTTTGTGTGAATAAAAACGGTTATTCAGCTTTAGGAATCAAAGCAAACCGTTTGCTTGAACAGGTAGAGAAAATAGAACAAATTGATGCTGTAGGATTTAACTGCGGAATCGGTTCAGGACATATGTATCAAATGCTTAAGAAGTTTCACTTCCCAAGTAATAAGTATACGGTCTGTATGCCAAATGCAGGATATCCAGAACAGTTCCAAAATCGAATGGTATTTATGGACAATGCAGATTATTTTGTTGAAAACATGAGCGAGATTGCAGAACTTGGAGTGAATATCATGGGTGGCTGTTGTGGTACGACACCAGAATATATTGAAAAGTTTTCTAGCAAAGTCTCATTACAGCCAATGGTCAAAGCAAGTGCAATGGAAGTTTGGACAGAAGAGGAACAAGAGGTTAAGAAAGAAGAGAAGCCAAACGCATTTTATCAGAAAATGCAGGAGGGTAAAAAAGTAGTTGCAGTAGAACTAGACCCACCATATGATGCAAAATACGATGCGATTATGGAATATGCCCAGTATTTAAAGGATCGTAATGTAGATATAATCACAATGGCAGATTCTCCACGAGGAAGAAGCCGCGTTGATTCTGTGTTAATGAGCGTAAAACTTGCAAATGATGTTGGGGTTTCGGTTATGCCTCATTTGTGCTGTAGGGATCGTAATATGATTTCTATGCGGTCTACCATTTTAGGAGCATATATTAACGACATTCGTAACCTTTTAATTGTAACAGGAGATCCGGTTCCAAGTGTAAGCAGAGCATCAATCTCCAGTGTATTTGATTATAATTCCATACAGCTAATGAATTTTGCAAAAGAAATGAATCAGGAACATTTTTCATCAGAACCAATTTACTATGGAGGTGCTCTTAATTATGCAGGGCGAATTGATAAGGTAGTTGAGCGAATGAAGAAAAAAATAGATGCAGGAGCAAAGTATTTTCTTACTCAGCCTATCTATGCACCAGAAGATATCGAGAGAATTCATGAAATCAGAAAACAAGTTGATACAAAGATTTTATGTGGTATCATGCCATTTACAAGTTATCGAAATGCTAATTTTGTGAAAAATGAATTAGCAGGAATCAGAGTCCCAGATGAAATTGTAGCTCGATATCATCCAGATATGGAAAGAGAAGAGGCTGAAATTCTAGGAGCAGAAATTGCCAGTGAAATAATAGATAAGCTTCATACGTTTGCAGATGGTTATTATTTTATGTTGCCGTTTAACAGAGTAAGTTTTATGGATAAAATAAGAATAAAATAAAAGCACTTGAGAAAGGACTGGTACGTTATATGAATAGAGAAGAATGGAATGAGCTGATAGAATCACGTGTCATTTTCTTAGATGGTGCAACTGGTTCAAATTTATATAGAAAAGGAATGCCAGCAGGGGTATGCCCTGAAAAATGGATTCTTGAGAACCCTGAGAAATTAATAGAACTGCAGATGGAGTTTATTGAGGCAGGAACAGATATTCTTTATGCGCCAACGTTTACAGGAAATCGAATTAAATTAAAAGAATATGGTTTAGAACAAGATATCGAAAGAATTAACAAAACATTAGTAGGCCTGTCAAAAGAAGCAGTAAAACGTGCCAAAGAACAATATCCAGAGCAAACAGTTTATGTAGCAGGAGATCTCACTATGACAGGTGAGCAGGTATATCCAATTGGTAAAATGTCTGTTGAAGAATTAATTGATGTATACAAAGAACAGATTGGTTATCTTGTAGAAGCAGGTGTCGATTTATTTGTTGTAGAAACGATGATGAGTTTACAGGAGACCAGAGCGGCTGTTATTGCAGCGAAAGAAACTTGTGATTTACCAGTTATGGCAACTTTGACTTTCAACGATGACTGCAAAACTCTATTTGGTACAGACCCAACAACTGCTGTAGTAGTACTTGAAAATTTAGGGGTATGTGCCGTTGGACTTAATTGTTCCACTGGTCCCGATAAAATGCTTCCAGTTGTTCAGGAAATGAAGAAAGTTGCTACCATACCAATCATCGCAAAACCAAATGCAGGATTACCACATCTTGAAGATGGAGAAACAGTGTTTGATATGCAGCCAGATGCTTTCGCAGAACATATGGAGCATCTTGTAGAAGCCGGAGCTGCTATCGTAGGTGGCTGTTGTGGAAGTACTCCTGAACATATTAAGGCAATGACTAGCCGAATTGGAGTAAGAAAACCAGTTCCAAGGAATCAGGAAAGAGTGCGTGCTCTTACAACGGAACGTAAAACATTGCAATTTGGTCTGGATGGACGTTTCATGGTAGTGGGAGAACGAATTAATCCAACAGGTAAGAAGGCACTGCAGGCAGAGTTAAGAGAAGGTAACCTGGATATGGTACTTCAGTTTGCACAGGAACAGAAAGACAATGGAGCCAATATTCTTGATATTAATGTTGGAATGAACGGAATAGATGAAAAGGAAATGATGCTAAAAGTGGTAAATGAGCTGACACTTGCATCGGATCTTCCTCTTTGTATCGATTCCAGCCATATTCCTGTAATAGAAGCTGCATTACGAATTTATCCAGGACGAGCTTTAATTAATTCCATCTCACTGGAGACAGAAAAGTTTGAAAAGCTAATTCCAATTGCAAAGAAGTACGGTGCAATGTTTATTTTACTTCCGTTATCTGATGAGGGATTGCCTAAGAATATAGAAGAGAAGAAAGAAATCATTCAGATTATTTTAAATGAAGCGAAAAGCCAAGGCTTTACAGAAAAAGATATCGTTGTAGACGGTCTTGTAAATACAGTAGGTGCCAACAAAAGAGCGGCATTAGAAACATTGGAAACGATTCGCTATTGCAAAAATGACTTAGGAATTGCTACTATATGTGGATTATCCAATATTTCATTTGGTCTTCCAGAAAGAATTTTTGTTAATTCTACATTTTTGGCATTAGCAATAAGAGAAGGACTTACCATGGCAATTGCTAATCCTTCACAAAGCTTATTAATGAATGTGGCATGTGCAACGGATTTATTAATGAATAAGGAAGAAGCAGATGTGAACTATATAGAAAGGGTGACACAAAATCCAACTACCCTTGTAACAGAATCAAAGGCACAGCCACAGGGAGACAATAAGGCCAAAAATTTCGACCAGATTGCTGAGGCTGTTATCAAAGGCAGAAAAAAGCAGGTTATCGGTTTGGTAGAAGCTGCCCTAAATGCAGGAAAAGAACCACAGGAAATGATTGAAACCATGCTGATTCCAGCTATCAACGAAGTAGGAAGACTCTTTGATAAGCAGATTTACTTCCTTCCACAGCTCATAAGCAGTGCCGAAACCATGAAGATTGCCATTGATTATTTAGAGCCAATGCTAAAAAAGGAAAATGAAACTAAGCTTGGCACAGTCATTATGGCTACTGTAGAAGGCGATATTCATGACATTGGTAAGAACCTAGTTGTGCTTATGCTTAAAAACTATGGGTTCGAGGTCATCGATTTAGGTAAAGATGTACCAACCGATTTAATTATCGAAACTGCCAAAGAGAAAAATGCAGATATTATCGGTCTATCAGCCCTTATGACAACAACTATGACAGAAATGAAAAAGGTAATCGAGAAAGCAAGGGCAGAAAAGCTGTCTGCAAAAATAATTATTGGCGGTGCGGTTATAACCCAGGATTATGCCGATGAAATCGGTGCGGATGGGTATTCGAAAGATGCTCAGGAAGCCGTTAAATTAGTAAAAAGACTATTGAATATAGAATAGATAGATTTCGTTATATCATTAAAAGGAGCAACATCATGAATTATAGTTTGGATCTTATCATACCAACTTATTTACCAGATCAGAAACTGGACTTATTATTAGAGCGAATCAGAAAACAGAGTGTGCAGCCAAATCGTATTCTCCTACTCAATACAACGGTTTCAGGAAAAGAAGATATCGTAACACCTTACATTGAAAAGTATGGTGTGGAAGTATATCAGATTGGCCAGAAAGAGTTTGACCATGGTGGAACAAGAGATTATGGTGCCAGTTTGTCAGATGCAGATTATCTCATGTTTATGACCCAAGATGCAGTGCCTGTGGATAGTCACTTAATCTCTAATCTGGTAAAGGCATTTGAAGAGGATGCCCAGATTAGTTTGTGCTATGCAAGACAAATCGCAGGAAAGCATGGCGATGTGCTAGAGCAGTATACGAGAAAATTCAATTATCCTGACAAGGATATTGTGAAAGGCAAAGAAGATTTAGAAACCATGGGAATTAAAGCATTTTTCTGTTCTGACGTATGTGCTGTCTACAAAAAAACAGTATATGATGAATTAGGTGGTTTTGTGAAAAAAACCATTTTCGCAGAAGATGCAATCATGGCTTACCACATGATTATGGCGGATTACAAAATTAAATATTCCAAAGATGCCAAAGTAATGCACTCTCACAATTATACTTATATGCAGCAGTTTAGAAGAAATTTTGATGTTGGTGTTGCTCATAGTCAATATAATGAAATTTTCGGGTCTGTTAAATCCGTTCCAGAAGGTGTAAAATTAGTCAAGGAAACCAGTCGCCAGATGATTGAGGAGAAAAAATACCTCCAATTAGTAGACTTGTTCTTTGCAAGCGGTTTTAAATTTTTAGGGTATAAATTTGGATGTCATTATAAGAGCCTGCCAGAAAGCATTGTGCTTAAAATGACTTCCTTTAAACCATATTGGAATAAGTAAAACGGAGGCAGCCATGAAAATAGTAGATATCATTATGGGAACGTATAACGGGGAACGATATATAAAAGAGCAGATTGAATCCATTATCAAAAATACATGGAACAACTGGCGTATCTGGGTCTGCGATGATGGTTCCACCGACAAAACAGAAGAAATCGTTAAGATATACCAGGAAGAGTATCCAGATAAAATTTTTTGGAAACCAAATGAGAAAAATAAAGGCGCCGCAATAAATTTTTTAGACGGAGCCAGAAAAGCACAAGGCGATTATGTAATGTTCTGTGATCAAGACGATTACTGGCTGCCAAATAAGATAGAGGATACTGTAAACTGTATGAAGCAGGCAGAAGCTCAGTATGGAGAAAAAACACCAATTACAGTTTTTACAGATGCAACTGTAGTAGATGAACAATTGCAGACCATTATGGATTCTTTTCATAAAAGCAGCAAACTGGATACGTCTAAGCTTGATTTGTCCCATATGCTTATGGAAAATAAAATGATGGGATGTACCATGTTATTAAACCGTGCATTACTTGAAAAGCTGAAAAAGTTTCCGAAAAAAGTCCGAATGCATGACTGGTGGGCTGGAATTGTTGCAGCTGCATATGGAAGAATCATTTATCTGGACAAGCCAACCATGTTATATCGCCAACACACCAATAATGTTGTAGGAAGTACAGCATTTTCTAAGGATGCGGTCCTTAAAAAAGCCTCTACATGGAAACGGCAGAAACAAGTACTGTTAGAGACACAAATGCAAGCTTCCAGCTTATTTAAGCTTTCTGAAAATGAGCTGCCAAAAGATATCAGTCGCGTTATCTACGTCTTTGCAACACTACATGAGAAAAACTTTGTTAATCGAAGAATACAAATTGTTCGATATAAATTTTGGAAATCTGGAGTAATACGAAATATTGGTGTTCTTCTCTTGATTTAATCAAGGAAAGCATAGGGAAAGGGATAAGTATGAGTAATGAAGAGTATATGTCCGAGAAAAATGGACAGAGGAATTTGAAGAATAAGAAACGAAGAAGACGTAAGAAACTAATGAAACGAGTCATGAGCTGTATGCTTGTTCTCATAGCTGTTGTATCGGGAATTGTTTCAGCGAAAATAAAATATGAAGTAACTGATGCATTTTCCACTATGGGGCGTGATAAATCTTCTGATTTATCCAATGTATTAGATGACAAAGATTTATTATCAGACGACCAGATTGTGAATATCCTGTTAATAGGCTCTGACAAGCGTGCAACGTGGTCTCAAAAGGGACGTTCAGATTCTACTATGATTGCGACGATAGACAATAAACATAAGCAATTAAAGCTTACTTCATTAATGCGTGATATGTATGTGGAGATTCCAGGACATGGACAAAGAAAGTTTAATGCTGCCTATTCGTTAGGCGGTGTGGAATTGCTATATGAAACAATTGCACATAATTTCAATATGAAATTAGACGGTTATATATTAGTAGATTTTGAAGCGTTTAAGAGCTTGATTGATGAAGTTGGCGGGGTAGATATAAACTTAAACCAAGAAGAATATGAATACCTGACAACAGCCTACCATCGGAGCAGTGTATTAGACGTTGTTGCCGGTCCTCAGACAATGAACGGAGAACAGGCACTTGCTTATACAAGAATCAGGCAGGTAGGAAATAATGACTTTGAACGAACACAGCGTCAGAGAAATGTTATGACCTCTTTGTTTGCCAAGGCAAAGGCAATGCCATTTACGAAGCTGTTTGATTTAGGGAAAACGGTACTTCCGTATATTACGACTGATTTGTCTAATGATGAAATTTTTAGATTTGGTAGAACTGTTTTATTTATGGGAACTACTGAAATTCATCAGATGAGAATACCAGTGGATAATTCTTACACGGATGAAAAAGTAAATAAGGCTTCGGTGCTTGCTATTGATTTAGAGCAGAATAAGCAGGCGCTTAGTGAATTTATATTTAATCCTGTTTCAGATGAGAATTAAAAGACTTAAAAAGTATGTAAATAATAAAATATCCTCAAGAATTTGTATATCGAATAAATTCTTGAGGGTATTTTTATGTAGGGATAAACATACCGGGACAATGTTGGTGAAATAGAGAAATTTAACGAACCAGAAAGTTATATAAATTACCAAAGCAAGAGATGCAGCGGTAGCGAAAAGAAGTATACTATTATCTCTATTTTTGTTTTTTGAGTCCTTTCTTTTCCTATGTGTCTATAGATTTATAATTCTAGAGCAATTCACAAATAGACTTTCATCATGACTTACCATAATAATGGTTTTGC
>DBKX01000257.1:3928-5487 GCA_002297865.1 Lachnoclostridium sp. UBA739 | reverse complement strand
AAGAAGGAATGCAGCCGCCAGAAGGAATGGGTACAGGTGCGAATAAGGAAAAACAGAAACAGGCAGTGAAAATTCTTGGTATTTCAGTAGTCGTGCTTCTAGGAGCATTCTTATTCCTAAGAGTGTATAAACGACGAAAATATATTGCAAAATAGAGAAAAGAGAAGGAAGTAGATGGAATAGTCCACCTGCTTCTTTTCCATTGCAAAATTTTCGTTGTTGAAAAAAGTCAAATGTAATGTTAGAATAACATATTATGTGATTTAAGCGAAAGCTTGAGAAAAGAGGTTAATATGACAAGTAAGCAAAGAGCATATTTAAAAGGACTAGCAATGAACATTGATCCAATTTTTCAGATTGGTAAATCAAGCCTTACTCCAGAAGTGACCGAAGCGGTTGCAGAGGCACTAGAGGCAAGAGAATTAATTAAAATCAGTGTTTTAAAGAATTGTATAGATGATCCAAGAAGTATTGCAGAAGTAATGGCAGAAAGTACAAAATCAGAAGTTGTACAAGTAATTGGTAAAAAGATTGTTTTATATAAAGAATCTAAAAATAAGAAAAAAATACAGTTACCATAAGGGTGTGAGTCTGTGGACCAAAAGAATCGAGTTGGGATTATGGGTGGAACCTTTAATCCAATTCATTTAGGACATTTAATGACTGGTGAATGTGCATATGAACAATTTGAATTAGATAAAGTGCTGTTTATGCCATCTAAGACACCACCGCATAAAACCATACAGGAGCATATATCTGCGGATGACCGAGCTTCTATGGTTAAGCTGGCGATTGCAGGCAATCCTCATTTTGCATTTTCAGGAATGGAATTGGAGCGAAGTGGTGTTACGTATACAGTAGATACTTTACGTGAGTTACATCAAATACATCCATATTGCGAATACTATTTTATCATTGGAGCCGATTCTTTGTTCGATTTTTCAAAATGGAGAGAGCCAGAAGCAATTTTAAAGCTAGCAACAGTGTTAGTGGCATCTCGTTATGGAATAGCGAAGGATAAACTGAAGGAACAGGCTGCTACGTTACAGCAGGAATACGGTGGAACCATTCAGATTGTGGACATGCCTACAATCGAGTTTTCTTCTAGCGAAATTCGCGCTAGGAAAAAAGAAGGCAAGAATGTAAGGTATTATGTAGATGAGAAAGTTCGTATTTATATAGAAGAACATGAATTATACCGAGGATAATATCAAGGATAAGGAAAGGAACTGCTTTTTATGAAAGATGAATTCATAAATCAGATAATGAAAGACTTGCAGGAAAGCTTGCCAGCAAAAAGGTACAAGCATACATTAGGAGTTGCTTACACCGCAGCTTCTTTGGCAATGTGTCATGAATATGATATGAATGATGCCTTTTTAGCAGGGCTTTTACATGATAATGCAAAATATTATAGTGATGAAGCCATGGTTAATGTCTGTATGGAACATGCCTTGCCAGTGAGTGATGTAGAAAGAAGAAATCCTTATCTGCTTCATGGAAAAGTAGGAGCAAAAATTGCAGAAGAAAAATATAATATTACGAAGAAAGACATTTTG
>DBKX01000257.1:3411-3913 GCA_002297865.1 Lachnoclostridium sp. UBA739 | reverse complement strand
GCGATTACCTATCATACAACAGGCCGTCCAAATATGTCTCTCTTAGAACAGATTATATTTGTTGCAGATTATATGGAACCAGGCAGAAAGAAAATAAATGGATTGGATGAAGTGCGTTATCTGGCCTTTCACGATTTAGAGGGTTGTGTGGTAACGATTTTAAGAAATACAATCGATTATCTTAAGTCAGAAAAAGAGAAAGAGATAGATTCCACAACTCTTGAGACATACCAGTATTACACCACACATGGAAAGGAGAATTAGAATGGATAATTCAAAACTAATGGCAAAATTAGCCTATATGGCATTAGAAGATAAAAAAGGTGAGGATATCAAAGTTATCAAAGTAGATGAGATTTCTGTATTGGCAGACTATTTTATTATTTCAAATGGTACAAATACCTCTCAGGTACAGGCGTTAGTAGACAGCGTAGAAGAAAAGCTCGGAAAAGAAGGGTTTCACCCGCAGAGGATCGAAGGTATTGGTAATAGCAGTTGGGTT
>DBKX01000257.1:0-3387 GCA_002297865.1 Lachnoclostridium sp. UBA739 | reverse complement strand
TTGGGTTCTTATGGATTACGGCGATATTATCGTGCATATATTCTCTCAGGAAGACAGATTGTTTTATGATTTAGAAAGAATCTGGAGAGACGGAATTGATATTTCTCGAGAAGATTTAGGGATATAAGCTAAGAATTTATACTGTAGACAAGTAATCACACCATTCTGGTGGGGTTACTTGTCTTTTTTTAACTTATAGGAAAGTTCTCTGTGAGTCCTTCCCTATAAGTTAAAAAGCCTCTAAAAAACAGGGGGCTGGATACACACGAACGGGTAAGGAAGCTAGTCACTTAAGAACAGCAACACCCGTTCGGCACGACAAAGTGCCTTCTCACTCAAGATTGAGTGGCAGGAGAGTTGAGAGTGTCGAAGACACTTTGTTCTGAAAAATGGTTCTAGGAATTGTGGTTCTTAGAACCATTTTGACTACAAATAGGTCTGGATGAAGATGAAGAAGGACCCTATAAAAGAGGTAGACTTGTCTAGTGCAGAAAAAAAGATGCAAAAATCTGTATTAACTGTAGAAAAGAATTATAATTCAGCCTTAGCAAATGGCAAAGACAGTTATAAGAAACTGATACTAAAAAAGGATGTCGTAAAGCAAAGCCTGGAACAGTTTAAAACGCAGGTTGACGCTTATAATCCTTTTGTGGATACAAGGGGAGCTTCCTATGTGACAGCAGGTGTAGAAAGCTTAAAACAGGAAGTACAAAGCTGTAATGAGGATATTGTAAGTAAAAGGAAACAGCTTAATGATAATATTGTTGAGGAAATAAATCAATATGCTGACAATAATCAGATAAAATTGAATACACAACACAAAGAAATTCAATCGGGCATTCAGACAACAGTAGTATCGGAACTGCAAAAATCCATAGATACATATAAGGTTTATATATGTTATTCCCAGACAGATTTACAAATGTAATACAGGGTGGACTAATAAATCAGATAACAGAACGAAATAAAGTATTACATGGAGAAATAATCACTGGAATGCAGGCCTTTGTAAAAGAGCAGCACTCCTACCAGAAGAGTCTGGATCAATTTGATCCGTTTTCCTTTGTAGATAAGGAACAGATAAAAACAGATCTTGAAGCAATAGGTACAGAGTTATCAAATGCTACACTAAATGCCAATCAAACAAGTGATGAGTACCGAGCTTATGTAACAGATGTGATTTCGCTGGCAAATGAAAATATAAGCTGTTTACAGGGAGATATGACAAAAGCGAGCAAAAAAACTGAGAAGAATGTTTCTAATATGTTAATTCAGATTCAGGGAAAACGACTAAAAAACAGCGATACGAATGTTTCGCTTCTGAAAGGTTTTACTGGAAAACTTGGTTTTACAAGAGTTGGAGAACTGCCACATCGTGAGGCATATCAATTCATTATTAACCCTATTCGATATGAAATAAGGTGATAATATGATTTCGTGATGAAATCGTACCAATCATAAATAAATTTAAGGAGGAAATGATTATGGCAGCAAATTCACAATTAAGCATGACATATGCTGATATGGAAAAGGAGATTGCAAAACTGAAAAACTTTATGTCTACTTTTGAAACAACTACATCCAAGATGACAAGCAGTGTAAATATGTTATGTGACAACTGGAAGGCACAGGCAAGTCCAGTGTATAGAGCAGATTATACAAAACTTGCTAAAAACTTTACCCAAACAAAGACTGTAGTTGATCAGCTTATTAAATCTACAGAAAAATATATAGCTGATATGCAGAAACTGGATCAAGCTTATTCCAAAAGCAAAGTTCAGTAAGCTAGTAATAAGCTTTTGAGAATTCAGATGTATTCATAAGGTGGTTGATTATCAGCCACCTTTTGTAAAATGTGGAGGGAATAACATTGATGATAACAATTTCACAAGGTCAAACGTGCTATGACATAAAGGTCAATCAAGATAATACTGTCAAAGAAGTATTGAAAAAGAAAGAGAATATAACTATCATACAAAACCTGTTTCAGATGGATTCAGAAACGGTGTCAGTAGATTTAACATATAGAGAATTGTTGTTTGCAAAACCAATGGTAATTGAAAAAAAGCAAAGCTATCAAATAAGCCTGAATCCTGAGAATATTTTTTATGATATACATAACCGAGTATTCTTGATGGAGCGAGATGTTTATGGTAGAGGAGAAGAGTATAGCGAAGAAAAATTTCTTATGCAGTACAAATCACTGATTGGATATGCATTACAAAATCGTTACTCGTTTGCAGATTATTTTGAAGGTGGCATTGATCTGCTACGAAAAGACAAATTTTTAGCACAAATTGCAGATTTATCCACTGTAGAAGAAGTAATCGCATGTATGTATGAGGAATATAAAAAACTTGTGGAACATGACAAGAAGACAAAAGTTCTTGTTAATAAGAAAACATATAGAAGAAAACGGATTCTATTAGGATTTACAAGTGGTCTTCTGGGACTGTCAATTGTATGGATTGGATTTACTTTATTTTATACTAGACCGTATGAAAATGCAGTAATGAATGCTAACCGAAATTATCTTGAAAAGAATTATAGTGGAGTCATAGATAGTTTTCAAAAAATCAAATTAGAACGGTTAAGTGTACCAGATAAATATATTTTAGCCAATTCCTATATCCAGTGTGAAAACTTGACGGGGGAACAGAAAGAGAATATTATGAATGCCCTTTCTTTGGAAACAAATGAAAAGGTTTTGGATTACTGGATTTCATTAGGAAAACTGGATGTTAAAATGGCAGAAGATATTGCTCAGCAAGTTTCAGACAATGATTTGCTCCTGTATGCATACCTAAAAGAAAAAAGTATTGTGGAAGAAGATACTGCTTTAAGTGGAAATGAGAAAGAAACAACATTAGAAGGACTGCAAGGCAAAATTGACAAGTTAATGGAACTTCTAAAGAATCCAGAAAAAGTGGATGAAGATAAAGATTCAGAAGCGGTTTCTGAAAAACAGCCTAAGGAAGAAGATACAGGTTCACTAGATGATATTGTCGATACGAAGTCTTAATACAAGTGGAAGGAATAACAAATATGGAAAGAGAGCAGATTGAAAAAACATACGAGCGAAAACATCAGATTACAATTGGAAATCCGGCAGATGATATTTACATTGCTGGAAGCACAACGCAACTTGTCATAAAAGGAAATTCCTTTCATGTATATTCTTGCGATTCAGAGAGCAGATGGGATGGACAGCCACTTGGGGCAGGACAGGATTATGAGCTGAAAGAAGATGCATGTCTTTGCCTGGGACCATGTCAGATCGTTTTCTTAGAAAATATGTTGCTGGTTTATGGAACCAAAGAATTTTATCAGACAACCTTATTAGAAGTCCAGGCAGATCATTTTGAATTTGAGGGATTTCCCAATTAC
>DBKX01000110.1:11504-12074 GCA_002297865.1 Lachnoclostridium sp. UBA739 | reverse complement strand
CAAAGAAATGATCCTTGCGCCCTATTTTTTTTCTTCCCAGTACCTGCTCAAACAATGTGCATATTTGCTTTTCCAACTGAGTTTTAGGCTCTTCATATTCCGTTTTAGACGCTAATTCAGGATCTGGCAATGCCCTTTTATCAATCTTTCCGTTAACTGTCAAAGGAAAATGCTCCATCCAGACAATCGCATCTGGCACCATATAATCGGGAAGAAATTTCTTCAGATTCTGTGTCATTCTGTCTGTATCAAGTTTTTGGCTTCCCGTCACATAAGCGCATAACATGCTATCGTTTCCATTATGATTTTTTACTACAACACACCCATCTAAGACCCCCTCTTCCTTTTTCAGCAGCATCGTAATTTCAGAAAGTTCCACCCGAAAACCGCGAATTTTAACTTGCTCATCCACTCTTCCTAGATATTCAAGGGTACCATCCTCCTGCCATCTTGCTAAGTCTCCTGTATGGTACCATGTCACTTCATCTTCTATCTGAAAACTTTGACCGTTCTTTTCATCTAAGTTACGATATCCTCTTGCCACTCCTGCTCCAGCAATACATAATTCAC
>DBKX01000110.1:0-11434 GCA_002297865.1 Lachnoclostridium sp. UBA739 | reverse complement strand
TACCTTGACATTCTGAATGGGCCTTCCAATCGGTATACTTTCTGGAATACATTCACCTCGATGAATTTCCCAATGTGTTGCTGCTACAGTTGCCTCCGTTGGACCATAGGAATTGACATAGGTGTCTGCACAACTAAGTGCCTTTTCGACAACTCCTTTCGAACAGGCTGAACCTGCTGTTATGATTGTTCTGAGTGCAAGACCGCTTACATCAAGCTGTTCAAAATAAGGTACTGGTAATGCCATTACTGTGACCTTCTGCTCCATGATATAATTTTTAAATTTAGATTCCTGACGAATCGCCTCATCTGAAATGGCACACAATTTTGCACCACAAAGAAATCCCATTGTCATTTCCCATATGGAACCGTCAAAGACATAATTAGCAAATTGTAGAATTGCATCTTCCTTTGTTATATGTAAACTTCTTTCAAAATAATCAGCCAGATTCAGTACACCTTTCTGTTCTACCATAACTCCTTTTGGTCTTCCTGTTGTACCTGATGTATAAATCATGTATGCAAGCTGTTCTGGTGTTGCAGAAACTTTCGGATTTTCCAATGATTCATGGCGATACTCCTCGCCTTGATAAATAATCTGCTTACATTGCTCTGGAATTTCTCGACCCCTGCAGCACTCCTTTGTCATTACTAGGTATTTCGCGCCACTGTCTTCTATGATAAAACGAATTCGTTCCGCTGGGTATTCTGGAGCAATTGGAACAAAGGCGGCTCCTGCCTTTAAGATGCCATAAAGCACTATGTAGCGTTCTGATTTTTTTGGTACTAAGACAGCAATCCTGTCTTCTTTCTGTACGCCCAGCTTGAGCAAATAGTTTGCAAACTGATTGACACGCCTGTTCCAGCTTAAGTAGGTATACACTTCTCCCTCACACTCTAATATCTCCATATCTGGAAACAGACTTACCTTTTGCTCTATACGTTCCTGTATTGTCTGGGATTTAACTGGAACACTTAGACCTGTTTCCATATGAATAAGTTCATTTTCCTCTTCTCTATCTACGAAGCACAAATCCTTTAGTGGTGCTTCTGGCTCCTTTATGGAAGATTTAAGTATCCCAATTAAATGGGCATGAAGCTGTTTCATCTCCCAAGAAGAATACAGTGATTTCTGATAATCATAATAAACATGAACACTTTTATCCATCTGTTCAAACACATGGATGTTTAGTCCCTCAACACTTTCCGTACAAGGGTACCAGTGCATACTTCCAAACTTAAGATTGGAGTCCATTGGATGATACGTAAACGATATATCAAAAAACTTACTCTGACTCAAGCCAGCCTCATTTGCCAGTTTTCGAACTTCACTATAATGCAGTCTCTGGTGGCGAAACATTTTCATTATTTTACTGGCTGTCTCGGTACAGTTTATCGCCATCCCCTTTTCCAAGTCGGGTGACAGATTCAAAAAACAAGTATTTACAAGCATTGCCACCATATGATTTTCTGCTTTTCCATTGCGATTTAAAACAGACGTTCCAATATTAACAGAATCCTTTGAAGAAACATGTGTTAAATAATAAGCCAAGGAAGTCAAAAAAACTGGATAACGTGTAACCGAGTACAAATCACAAAATTTATCAACTTTTTGTACCACATGAGCAGGAATTATAAACGTTTCTCGACCTGCTTTCATTCCCAACGGAATTTTCCCCGTAAGCTTTACGCTGTCTTCCCCATGAATCAACTGTCCTTTCCAATATTCAACATCTGACTGATACCGTTTACTAGAATAATACGCTTCCTCTTTCTTTAAATATTCCTGAAAAGACGGCACCGTACTCTTTGTCACTACTCCTGTGTCTTGATACTGTTGATAATGTTTTTGAAACTGCTCTAACAGGACATTCATGCTATAGCCATCCGATAGGATATGGTGCACCACTGCAAAATAACCAAAAGAATCCTCTACCATAATTCCTGTTAGACGAAATAACTGATCTGGCAAACAAACTGCCTTCTTTCGTTCTGCCAAAGCCCATGCATCAAACTCTTCTTTTTTCGAAAATGACAGAACGGGTATCTTCACTGGCTGATACTCAAATTTCTGATAGATTTCTCCATTTTCCCTATGTATTCTGATATGAAACACGTCATTTTCAAGCACCATATTCTGTAGCACCTGTTCCAGTATTTTCTCTGGAATCTGCCCTTTTAGCAGGGAATAGAATGCATTACTCACCATCTCACTTGTTCCGAACTGTTCTATTTCATATATTGCTTGCTGCGGTCTAGTTAATCGATAGTACATTTTTACATCCCCTTTTAACAATACTCTTGATTACGGATAATTTTCCCTGATGCTGTCTTAGGAAATTCTTTATCACGCATTACAATCTTTTGTATTCTCTTAAATGATGGCAAACTTTCATTTATCCTTTCAGTTACCGATTGTAACTGTTCATAGACAGCATCAATCTCATTTTGCCTGCACCATTCCAAATTCGGATAAATCACAGCTGCCAGCTTCGAATTCTCAAAAGATGTAATGACTACTTCTTCCACCACTTCTTCCTTTTTAAATTTCAGCTCAATTTCTTCTGGCACTATATTTTCACCATTATTCAAAATAATAAGATTTTTCTTTCGTCCTGTAATATGTAAAGTTCCATCTTGCCCAAAGCAGCCAAGATCTCCAGTCGCAAACCATCCTTCTGGATTCAATACCTGTTGGGTTTGCTCTGGATTATTATAATAGCCGATCATAACCGAATCGCCTTTCAAACAGATTTCACCATCTGGTGCTATCCGAACATTCATACCCCCTATCGGTATGCCAACACTTCCACTCCATATCTGTTCTCTTGTACCTGTACTTATGAGAAAACATTCTGTCATGCCATAACTTTCCCCAATGGTAATTCCAAACCGCTCATACCCACGCACCAGCTCGGTATTTAACTTAGCACCACCACTATATATAAAGTTCAGATTCTTTCCAAAGATTTTTTCTTTTATCTCATCAAGCGTACCTGTATTTACTTTCTCTTCTCTTTTTAATTTTTTATAATACTCTTCTATGATAACTGGTACCATCATCATCTTTGTTGGCTGAAACCTGCGTATATTTTTTGATAAGTGAATCATAGCATCATTGATACAAAGCTTGTTTCCACTTCTGATAGAAATAAACAAATCAAGCATTACACAATACATATGATGGATAGGCAGCAGACTCAAAATGACATCCTTTTCACTGTGTCTATATTCTTTTGCAAATGCATTCACAACAATCATGTGATGTGTAATCATAACACCTTTGTTTCTTCCCGTTGTTCCTGAGGTAAAAAAAACCGCTGCCAAATCCCTTTCATTCAATTGACTAGCCAGTTCACCCGAGAAACTCTGGCTCAGTTTTCCAATCCGATTTTTCAAAGCACTGCTTTCTAACTCAATAAAACAGTTAATCTGAGGACAAAGCTTTTTTATCTCTGGCAAAAATTCCATCCTATTATTATCATAAAACAGTACCTCACAATCTGCTTGATTTAGCAGTGTACAAGCATCTGTAAGAGGCAGTTTTGCATCCAGGGGTACTATTACATTCCCACTCATCACTGTTCCTAAATATGCTTCTATGTATTCACAGCTTGTTCTCCCGATGATTCCACAATGAACCCTTCTTTTCGGAAATTCTGATAGTAGTAACTGTCCAATTGCACTACTCTCTTCTTTTACTTCCTGAAACGTCTTTTCCCTTATTTCCCTTATTTCCTTTTTTTCCAAATATCTTAAAAAGATCCTTTCCCCATAACATCTTGCTGCCTGATTTACCAAATCTCGCACCTGACTGATACTTTCCTGCTCCATCTTTCCCTCCTATTCTGTACAACAGTTTTGTACGTATTCAATCAATTGTCCAACCGTTCTAATTTTTAAAATCTCATTTTCCTCCATCTCAATTCCCAGCTCATCTTCCAAATCAGAAATTAAGGAAATAAATTGATACGAGTTTAATCCCAAATCTTCGGAAAATCTGCTTTCAGTAATAACTAACATATTTTCATCTTCTAAATTGTTCTTAATTACCCCTAATACTTTATTCTCCATTATCTTCTCCTTTCAATTCTCACAGTAAATTATATATAATTCATCACTTTATAGTATATATTTCACAATCCGCTTCGTCAAATTCTATGCACAAAATGTATCTCTATCATACATATAAAGAATATAGGCTTCCTACATCTTATAGGTAATAGCTTGTCTGCCAAAATCAGCGCAATGACAAAATGTAATCTAAAAATCCCCATAAGTAGATTCACTACTTATGGGGAAACATTTAAACTGTCACAAAGTATTATATTTTATCTAGACCCATATTTCGATATATCGAAAAACCTGTCTTTATATTCTGAATTTCAGCTTTCTTAACACTTCCACCAAATTCTCCATCCAGTGTCCAGTTGATTTCGTCTTCACTTTCTACCGTCAATTCAGCCGTCTTAAATGAATACATATATTCCGTATTATAGTCATTTAACAACAATGAGCCAAGTATCGCATTTAATTCAATCATATTCTTTGGCTTCTTTATAAAGATTACTTCAAACAAGCCATCATCAAACAAAACTTCTTCTTCCTTGTATCTCTTCATTCCCGCTACAGATAAAGAGTTTGTAACCATTCCAAGAATTATCTCATCTTCAATCATAAGTTCCTGCCTATTTTCTGCTTCCACACAAGATATTTTCACCTGATAGGACTTAATGGATGCTAAACTTTTTGCACCTTGTAACAGATATGCCATATGCCCTAGCATATTTTTTTGCTGTTGTGGTGTGGAATACGATACTTCCGTGAAAGCACCAAAAGCAGCAACATAGGTAAAGTAGGACTCATTGAAAAAACCTACATCACAGTAAAATTCACTGCCCTCCATAACTGTCGCTGCAGCTTCCAGGTTATCCGATGAGATTCCCATGCTTTTTGCAAAGTCATTGGTACTTCCAGAAGGAATATATCCAATTGGTATCTTTTTGTTTAGTTCCATTACCCCAGAAACTACTTCATCTAGGGTTCCATCACCACCTGAACAAACAATGATATCAAAGTCTGCCCCCATCTTTTCTACTACTTCTGTTGCCTCTTTTGCACGTTGCGTAACATGCACAGTTGTTAAACACTCATATTTTGTAAAAATATCAACAATCCCAAGTAAGCTATTCTTGATATTTGCTTTCCCTGATTTCGGATTTACAATGAATAAAATCCGTCTCATAAAAACAATTCCTCCAATTCTTCTCTACTAAGCTGATTAATAAATACTTCCTTTGATTTTATCACTGTATCTGACAGTTCCTTCTTCCTCTTTTGCAACTTATCAATCTTTTCCTCAATTGTATTCTTAGTCAACAGTCTTATAACCTGCACTGACTTCTTCTGTCCAATACGATATACGCGATCTGTTGCCTGTTCTTCCACCGCTGGATTCCACCAAGGGTCATAATGAATCACAACATCTGCCCCTACAAGATTCAATCCTGTTCCACCAGCCTTTAGAGAAATCAAAAATACACTTCCTTCACCATCATTAAATCGAGTGACATAATCTTTCCTCTCATGCACCTTCGTATTTCCTGATAAATAGAAATGATCAATTTCTTGCTTTTTTAATTCCTCTGCAATAATTTCTAACATACTCGTAAACTGTGAAAAAATCAAGATCCTATGTCCATTTTCTAGTATTTCATTCACAATCTGAATAAGTAATTTTAATTTGCCACTTTCTCCATCATAATTTTCAAGGAAAGTAGATGGATGACAGCAAATCTGGCGAAGCCTTGTTAATGCAGCCAATATCTGCATTCTGCTCTTCTCCACTCCATTTTTATTAATCTCAGCAGTCAATTCCTGTCTGATATTCTGAAGATAAGCCTGATAAACTTTTTCCTGTTCTGCAGTCATTTCCGCCATCATTTTACTTTCTATCTTATCTGGAAGTTCCGTTAATACTTCCTTTTTCATACGTCTTAAAATAAATGGCTCAATATGCTTACCAAGGTCATCTAACACCTCTTTGCTTCCATCCTTCATAATAGGTTTTTCAAAACGTTCCACAAACTTTGAATGACTATAGAGATAATCTGGCATGATGAAGTCAAATAATGACCAAAGTTCTGATAACGAATTTTCTATCGGTGTTCCAGTTAAGGCAAATTTGTGACTAGCACGAATCTGCTTTACTGATTTTGCATTCTGTGAACCAGGATTCTTTATAAATTGCGCTTCATCTATAAACATTGTATGAAACTGATGCTTCACATAATGCTCAGCATCTCTACGAATTAACGGATAAGATGTAATGATAACATGATAATCTGGTGCATTCGATATCTGCTCCATTCTCTCTTCTGGTGTTCCTTCCACAATCATAGTTGTCACATGAGGAGCAAATTTTTCAAACTCTTCCTGCCAGTTAAACACCAATGACGTTGGTGACACAACTAAAAACATAGCTTTTTTTTCTTGTTCCAGACAAGAAGTAATATAGGTAATGGTTTGAAGTGTTTTACCAAGTCCCATATCATCTGCCAGGATTCCTCCTAGCTGATTCTGTGCAAGGGTATAAAGCCATTTATAACCGACTACCTGATACGGTCTTAACTGAGCTGTAATCTGTTCTGGAATCTCAATATCCACTTGCTTGGGCTGACAGATATCTTCCAGCAAATGCTCATACGATGCCGATTTTTCATATTCTATCTCATCGAATTCATCAATAATCTTGTCCAAATATAAGGCAGAATACGTTGGCAGCACAATACCGCCTTCCTCATCGATGTGATGTTCTTCTACATCCAAACGTTCCAGCAGTTCTGCTACCTGTTCCGCATTGGCTCCGTTAAGACTTACAAAACTTCCATCTTTTAAGCGGTGATATTTTTTCTTCTGTTTCAATGCCTCAAAGAAAGCCTTTAGCTCATCCTTTGGCACTGCATCATAAGAAACGTTCACTTCTAACAGTTTAACATCCTCATTAAAATGAATGGACGTATGAATCGTACTGTTTCCAGATACTTTAAAATTCTTTAATTCATCCGAATGGAATACTTCGTACTTTTCATTTAATACGTAAATATCCTTGGTCAAGAATTCAAAAATATCCACATCTTTTTTCAACAAAAAGAATTCCTTATAGGGTTCAAAATGAAGACTATCCATGAAATCCAAACATTCCTCTTCTGCTTCTTTTTGTCGTACTAAAATGATTCCCGCTGGCAAATCATTTAACAGTGGATTAATTTCATAATCACCATACTGAAATTTTAAAGTTGCTTTCACATACTTTTTATATTTATCAAGATACACTCGAATTTTCAGTTCTTCCGTAATATATTTATCTTTCAAACTCTCTGGTACGTTAATTTCCATTGTTTCATGAATTCTTGGCAGAACAGAATCAATAAACTTATCTTTCAGCTCTCCTGGAAAATTCAGTCCGTCCTTGCTTTTTTTCATACTATTGAAAAAAGGAAGGTAATTGGCAATAAATTCTTTGCTTGGCATATATAACACATTGTTATACAGCAAAAGACTTCCGTCTTCTGATAATGGCTTTACAGGCGTATTGTCAAGAAGCTCTATCTGAATGGATTCCTCATCCGATTCTAAGCGGAAACCAATTGGAGGATTTTCCTTTTGAAGCGTAACTCCCTGAAATAATTCATCTCCTATTTCAATTTGGAATTCATCTTTTCCCATGTACCCAAGCAAATGAAACAGCATATTTTTTGTGAGTGCCATTTCTGCCTTATTGAACAAATTGTTATAATAGACTTTACCAAGTGCTTCTTGTATTTCATAAATTTCTTGCAAGTATTGAATCACAGGTTTAGAACTCTTCGAAAACCGGCTCTCTCCAGCAATAAATTTAAATTCTTTACCAAGTACAATATTCTCTCCATCGGAATAGGAATGTAAAAACTTTTTCACATTTTGAACTTTGTATAGTCTTCCGCTTCCTGCACGTAACGATAAGAACACCTTTGAATCTTTCCCTTTTAATATACTCGGAAAGTGTAACGTAATTTCCAAATGAAACGTTTCTCCTAATAAAGGGGCTTTATATTGGTTATTGAAATATTCAATTATCTGATATAAATTCTTTTCTTCTTCATTCTCTGGCTTTTTGGTCTCACTTCTCTCCATATAAGACGCAATAAACAATAATGCTGCAACAACATGCTTACAGGCACCATCATATTTAATATGGGCCGGACAATTACAATTAAATTTTAACTTGTTCGGTTCTTTCCCTTCTTCGATTGTAACAATATACTGATTGCTGCCTTTCACTGTTGCACGGTACTGCTGATGCGCTTTTGACCATGTTACATTGGATACTGCATTGTTTTTATAATAACGCAGTCCACGGAAATACGTTGCTTCATCTGTTGCTAAACGTTTAATTGAATCCTTTGATATCTTAAACATATTGTAATCTCTCTCTGCTTATTAATTTTCATCATACTATTATAACACATTTTAAAAGGTTATACATAGGTTAGATTTATAATTTATTATATTTTCTGATTCCATATAGGAAATCATCTCTTCCAACGCATACAATATCAGACTGATTGCTAAGTCCATCAAAGAGAAATACTTTCGTTGCAACACTCTCACCGTATAGTCACCTAATTGAATTCATTCACAACTGCGATTGCACTATCATGAAATGTTGATGCAATACCGATATAATTTTTTTTCATTTGCTCTCCTCCTATATGTACAACTTTCTTCATTTTATTCTTACACCAATTCTTCTGGAATAAATTTTTCTGATACCTTTCTTAACAGTATAAAATCTAATACTAGTAACAGCAATCCTGCTATAAATACCAACAAGTTGCTAAACATCAATGCACCTGCCATTTGAACTACTATTAACATTGCAACAGGTATAATCAGAATTCCACTAAATTGTTGTGCTTCTTGAAACGATTTTGACTTTGCTGATACGATTGCTGTAAATGTTAACGATAAAAAACTTATAATAGGAGTAACCCAGAGTAATATTAAAATCCATTTGGAATCTGGAAAGATTATTTTATCAAAATAAATGATTCCTCCAACATTAAAAATAACTGCCATAAAGATAAAAGAAATAACAGTAAGTATGTATGTAGGGATAAAAACTCCAAGAATCTTACATCTTAAAAGCTGTTCCATGTTAATTGGTGTATATAGTAAGGATTCCATAGTTTTATGTTCGCGTTCACCTACGAAACTGCTTGCTCCAATTACACCTGAACACATAATAGGAATCATGATAAAATATCCTGGGAACATGAAATCTAACATCATTTTAATCATCATTTGAGATGGATCATATTGTTTGTATTCTGGCATTTTTTTCAGTATCGGTCCCATTTTTTCATATGCCGCTGGGTCATTTTTTACAAAATGAGCAATGATAAGAATCGTAATTGGAGTAATAACTGCAAATATAACTGGTATTATAATGGCTGGTAATAACACACGTTTTGCTTTTACGATTTCCTGAATATCCTTTTGGATTAATGCCTTTTCATTTGCCTTCATTCCTTTTCCTTCTTTCTTAATTTATTTTTCATTCACATATTTAAAGTAAAGTTGTTCCAAAGACCATCTATCTTGAATTACCTCATAAATATCGCCACCATCATTAACGATATTTCGGATAAGACTTCCCACTTCCTGTTCATTTCTTATATCTTTTACATAAAACTCTTCTTCTCTGTGAAGTCCTGAAATATTTGGTATATTTGCACCTTTAATCTTTACTCTTAAACAGGCATTTTTTCTTTTCGCCAGTTCTTCAAATGTTCCCGTCCCAAGAAGATTGCCATTTTTAATAAAGCCATATAAGGTGCATAAATCCTGTGCGTATCTTAATTGATGTGTGCACAAAAATACTGTTACTCCATTATCCTGTGCAAGCTTCTGAATAACTGACATTACATTGATTACATTTTGTGGATCTAAACCTGATGTAGGTTCATCGAGAAACAAGATTTCTGGATTGTGAACCATAGCTATAGCAAGAGATATTCTCTTTCTCATTCCTGTGCTAAATGCTTTTACCTTTTTATCTTTGTCCTTTTCTAATCCTACTGTCTTTAGAAGATAATCTACTCTGGCATTTAATTCACTTGAATTCATATTATGCATCTGACCAAAAAAGAAATACCATTTAATATTTGATATAATAAAAAAACAGTGCTTTACAAATAGATCATAAAACACTGTTTCTAACAACAACGATATTGATATACAATTTTGTTTTATCGGAGCAATGATAAACACAAAATACATAGAACCCCTCAATTCTAAGATATCTCTACACGACTGTTGTTCTTTAAATATAATCTCATTATATTGTCAACGTTATCTTTTTTCAATAGCTTCTACATAAGATACAGTTTTTTTTCATAAAACACAGTTTATAAAGCAAACGTTATGGAAATACAAAACATTTCATCACTTATATCGGTAGATATTTCTCCTTTATTTGCAGTTACTACATTGTTTACGTTCTCTAAGCCCGTTCCAAATCTCATGCGGTGTATTATGTTTTTCGGCTCCATCTCTTTTACACGTTCGGGGTCAATAGGATTTTCCATCTTCATTACAAGAAAGCTATTTATTGTCCTTATTTTGAACGTGATCCTTCTCTTTTCCTCTGGTAATTTGGTGCAAGCTATGATTGCATTATCAAATAGGTTACATAATATAGTCGATAAGTGATAATCAGATAAAAAATCAAGTGTGACATCCTCTACTTCAAACTCCATGTCTATCTGATACTCTTCTGCCTTTTTTTTCTTGTCATGCAAAATAATATTCAAAATTTTATGTGTAGAATAACATTCTGGATATATATTATCTATCTCTTTTGCAAGTGTTCCTGCATATTCGGTGGCATTTTCTAGCTGACCGCTAGCATACAATGCATCCATTACCTGAACATGATTTTTGACATCATGCAAAACCTTCCTACAGTTGCTATAATTTTTCTCCATATTCTTGTAATAATCATATGTAATTTTATTCTTTTCTTCCTCTTTCTTTAGCTTATAACGCAGAATGGAATTCTGCGTAGTATTACTGCCATACGATAACGCAAATGCATTAATCACAACAAGTCCAATCAGCAGTATCAGAATCAGCATTTCATTTTCCATATAAAAATGTGGATGTTCTCTAAGTTTAAATACCAATAGCAATGATAAAATGCTATATAAAACAATTATCACAAAGTTAACCGTCCCTAAAAGTTCTGGTCTTATGTCATGACATATACAATAGGCTGTAATTACAATTCTGTATATAATACATAGAAACACAACTGCACAAGTAGATACAATGGGATACGTATATTCTTCGTCCCAATCCGATATTAAACTAGACTCAATCACCCAATACTT
>DBKX01000277.1 GCA_002297865.1 Lachnoclostridium sp. UBA739 | reverse complement strand
TTTTCGCATTCCACTGTATTTCATATACAATTGAATACCATGTTCCTTGTCGTATTTATAATTATTGTTGAACGGCACATTCAGAACAAACAAAAATCTATAATAACTTCAAATTAAAATACAATTTCAATAAAAAAAGTTGTGAGAATATGCAGTTTTTAGATGCATCAACTCACAACTTTTAATATACTGTTTCTATAAAAAGGAAAAGGCGAGAAACAAGCCTGTGACTTCGAACCCCACTGCTCATTTCTCCCTCAACAGTTATTATGATACAAGAGACATATCTATCTTTCAAGAAATTTTTTAACAATATTTCATCATTTAAGAATCTAAATAAATTCACTAATGATATATTTAATGAATTCATTACTTTTTGTATGAATTCATTAAATGATGTGTCATATCATTCTCACAATTCATTAAAATGTACATACCCAGACTTAAAATATTATGAATCCTACTCCAGGGATTTTATTGTTTATTTAAACGGATCGGTCCAAACATTTTCTATAGAGATTCCTGTTTTTTACTGTGAAAACTGTAATCATTATCACGCACTTTTACCTGCTCCCTTTATTATTCCTCATGAACAGGCATCTATTGCCTTTATTTTATGCGTACTTTATGATCGGTTTTTTAATAAAATAAAAGTAGCAGAAATACTTGATAAGTATAATCTTCCGCATTCCACTTATTATCGATGGATCAGAAGATATAGAATGTATTACCGTATTTTCATCACTTTATATAATAAAAAATCATTATCTTTTTTTACTATGGCTGAATTCCATTTTACAGAGATGAGTCAGTCTTTTTTTAATACTACCGGAAGTGCTATGTTTGAAAGCAGCTTTAAATTATTCTCCAATTCTGAATAGAACAAATATTTAATCAGACTTCATAAAAAAGGTGGCAGTACAAGTGTTGTCCTCCTTGATTTAATCTATAACCAGGAGGAAAAGAATAATGAAAAGAACAAAAGTTGAACAGTTTGAATACAACCGACAGATTGCACAGATCAAATACGGACTGATTGCACCTGTTGTATCAAACACATTCACTGATTTAACACAAAAGGATTACTTCAAGCGAATTTCAGAACATGAAATTGAGTGGCCTGACGGAACCCGAAGAAAATTCTCATGGGAAACAGTCAAAACATGGTTTTATCTCTACAAACATGGAGGAATTGAAGCTCTTCAGCCTGATATTCGCCTTGATCTGGGAGGAACCCGAAGCCTCACACAGGAAAATAAAATGAAGATTAATGAACTGATACAGGAATTTCCTAAAATAACGGGTGTAATGGTTTATGAAAAACTTATTCAGGACGGATCTATAACACAGCATGATGTTTCTGTGGATACAGTGCAGAGGTATATAAGAAATTCAGGAATTCGGAATGGTAAGGTTCCTGCTGAAAAAGAAAAACGTGCATGGGAATATGCACATTCGCTGGATGGTTATGAAGCAGATACATGCCATACGATGTATATTTTTGATGAAAATGGTGAATACCGAAAAACTTATTTGATTGCCATTATAGACAATCATTCAAGGATGATTGTAGGTGCCCGTTTTTTCTTTAGTGATAATGCCATAAATTTTCAGCAGGTTTGGAAATCAGCCGTTTTAAGATACGGAAAAAGTAAGGTTATGATTTTGGATAACGGAAGTTCCTATAAAAACAGATGGAATGATCAGATCAGTGCTTCTTTAGGAACGCAGCTTATCTATAATCCACCATACTCACCAACTGGAAAAGCTGTTATTGAACGTTTTTTTAGAACGATTAAGGATAAATGGCTGAACTGTGATCATGGCAAAAACTATACCTCTCTTGATGAGTTAAACAGTCGATTAAATCAGTGGATCAATGAATACAATCGTACAGATCACCGTTCTTTGGAAAATGATCCATATGATAATCACACTCCGTTTCAGCGCTTTATGTATGATATGAAAGACGTAGAACCTTGGAAAACTGTAAATAAAATGCAGTCTGAATTCAATGACTGGGTCGAGGAGTGTTTTCTTTATGAAGAAATTCGAAAGGTAAATGGAGATAGTACAGTCGTAATCAATAAGATTAGTTTTGATGTTCCATCTCAGTATATTGGTACGAGCATTATCATTCGTTATGACCCTGTTAAATATAAGTCTGTGTATTTGTATGATCCAGCCAATAAAATAAAAATCCCCTTAAAGAATACGGATAAAATTGAAAATGGTAAAACAAGAAGAACAGAGATTATTTACTAGGAGGCCATATGGAACCGCAAACATATTATGGAATGGATTTCAACCCTTTCACCAAGACTATTGATATCAACAATTTATATAAATCAAATGACTACACGCAAATGGAAAACAGGCTTGATTTTTTAATACGCTCCCGTGGTGTTGGTGTATTTCTTTCCAATCCTGGAATGGGAAAGACAACATGTCTAAGAAACACTCTTTCAAGGCTGAATACAAACCGTTATAAAGTGATCTATATTTGTATGACAACTGTAACGGTACTTGATTTTTACAGACTACTGAATGATGCCCTTGGATTGGCAGAGACAACACGAAAAAGTCAGATGTTTCAGCAAATTCAGGAAGAACTTCGTCGACTTATTACAGAAAACAAAATGGAAGTTATTATAGCTATTGACGAAGTACAGTTTTTAAGAAAAGAAATTCTAAAGGAATTTATAATGCTTCTAAATTTCGATTACGATTCAAAGGATTATTGTACCTTGATTCTTACAGGGCAGAATGAGTTTTTGAGAATTCTAAGATTTAAAGAGCTTGAGGCGTTTCGTCAACGAATCAACATCAATTATACATTTACAGGTCTGGATGAAAAAGAAGTGGAGGAATACATTAAAACACGTTTAAAAATGGTAAACTGTCGGGAAGATGTATTTGAGAAAGAAACCTATCATACATTTTATACTCTGATGCAGGGATCTGTGCGAAATTTAAATCAGCTGATCACCAAAAGTCTGATCATTGGACAGCATAAGGAAAAAGAAAGTATTGGAAGTGAAATCATAATGGAGTCAAGCGAGGAGGCTATTTTAAAATGAGAAAAAAAGACTTTATATATTTGGATTATCAAGAAGATGAGAAATATATAGGACAAATTCGAAACACAGATATTATTGGTCCTGTATATTTTGAAGTAAATATATGTGGAGATTATTATAAGTGTTATTTGCATCGAAAAAACATTGATGACTGGTATTTAAAAATCGACGGTGATGAAGAACTGATTGATCTGGCACATCCAACAGATACATATTGGAATGCGCGACAGATTTTGGACTATATTGGCGATTCAGGAACTTCATGCGCAATCAGCGGGGCTTTGTGTGAAATCTATTTAAAATTGAAGGATATTCTCGAATAAGAGGATATCCTTTTTAGATGGATAATAATTTGCATGTTTGTAGAATATTTTTCAGTTTAAATTATTTTTCTTAAGTATTTCAAGTGTAATTTAATTCGCAGTTGGTAGTTGTGCAGAATGTGCCGTTCAACAGCTAACTAATTTTTTGATTATATAGCTTGGTTTTTATTTAGCAACCAATC
>DBKX01000262.1:6562-16391 GCA_002297865.1 Lachnoclostridium sp. UBA739 | reverse complement strand
GTACCTTAACTTAATGACATTGTGAGACAGGTACCTTTTTTATTGAAAACCTCCTGCATTTGAGTTCTAGAATCAAACGGTATAGTCATGCATTAGCAAACACATTCTACGAGAACATTCAGAGTGTCGTATCAACAGGTTCATGTCCAATAACCAGCATAAATCAAAAGCTTGGTACAACGATAAGCGTTGATGAATTGCTTTCCATAATGGCATTTGCATATTACGATGGTTTAATAACCATGAATCTAAATGATGCATTTTATTCACCTGATACGGAGGTGAGTATTCTTGGCAAGTAAGAAATATGATCTGTTTCAGTTAGAAGAAGAGAGAAAACCCTGGAAAACTGTTAATACTGACTGCCTTACAAAAGAGATGTATATTATTTTTATGCAGCGTAAGCAAGCAGTTGATATGTATATTGATGGTTATTCGCTAAGCGTGATTTCGAATAGCATTAATTGCAGTGCATCTTCACCAATCAAATGGCTTGAAAAGTGTAGGAAGAAGGATGAGTATGGATCACCATATGGATAGTGTGGGTTATTGCCATATAAGCATCTGGAGCAGTATAAACGGACAAAAACAGTAACGGATTTGGTTAAAACCTTTGCAGGCGCAATGACGAAATTACTCCACGACTATCCTGAATTGAAAGAGTATGTAGATAATTTATATCTAAAAAAAGATAAAACAGTACTGGAAAAGAACATCACAAAGAAAATCATTTTTGAAAAATTTCTTTGGAAATGCAAGGAGTTAGGCATTAGAGAGTATGAGTATCCATTTAATACAAAAAATATGGGGGAACGAGCGCTTTATATCTATCTGAATGAACTAGAACAGGAAATGTCCAATTACTCAATTTCTAGGCAAAATAAAGACGCTAGGCAAAAGTATTCATCCACTGGTCTTGGAATGCCCATTAACTATCCTGTACAGCGACCATTTAGCAGAGTGCAGATTGATGGGCATAAAATTGACTGCATTCTAACAGTGCAAGTAGAAAACCAAGATGGAGAAATACAAATGGTGCCAATTAAACGTATTTGGCTACTTACCCTTATTGATGTTGCAACCAGAACGATTCTAGGATATCACCTGACTGTAAATGAAGAATACAATCGTTTTGATATTTTAAGCTGTATTCAGAATGCAGTTGTCCCACATGAAAAGATGCATTTTCAAATACCGGGTCTGCATTATCCAGAGGGTGAAGGTTATCATTCATTGGCTATGCCGGAGTTGTCATGGGCAGTATTCGATTCAATTGAATTAGACAATGCGTTATCACATCATGCAAAGGACAGTGTAAAACAGATTTCGGAATACCTAAATGTTGTAATGAACTTTGGACCAGTGTCAACGCCTGAACGAAGAGGTATTATAGAGCGTTTCTTTCAGAGTCTTGAAACAAGAGGATTTCACCGAATTGTTTCTACTACTGGAACTGGAATCAGCGATCCAAGAAGAGAGAAGTGTGAGAGTGAAGCAGCAAACTACTGTATCAGTTTTCAACACATTTTAGAATTGACAGAGGTACTGATTGCACAGTATAACGTGACGCCGCATTCTTCACTGAATAACTTTTCTCCGCTTGAAGTATTGAGACAGAGAGTAGAACGGGGGATGGTACCTGCGTATCTAGAACAGGAAAAGCAGGAGAATTTCACATTACTTTCTTATACAGTTACCCGAACGGTACGAGGCAGTATTCAGACTGGAAGACGACCATATGTTCAATTTGAAGGTGTCGAATATCGAAGCGACGAACTTTCCAGTTCCTATGATTTATACGGAGAAACAATTAATCTCCTAATTAATCCAGATGATTTAAGAACGGTAACAGCATTTCGTAATGATGGAAGTGAGATCGGCATTTTATATGTTGCTGGAAAATGGGCTTATACCAAACACTCACTTGCACAAAGGAGAGCTATTAGCCAATACATTCGTAAGAATAATGTTTTTATTGGACCATTGGATGATCCGATAACTATTTACCATGATTATTTAAATAATGAAGCACGAAAGCACAAAGCTGCAGGGAATAAACTCGCTGCTTTGAATATGGAACGTACCAAAAACAGAAAAGAAAATACACCAGTAGTTGATTTTAATGAGACTAAATCAAAGAATAATGGAAATACTCATAATATGTTATCTGATCAGAGTTTAGACAATATGATTCAGTCTGATTTGTTTCGCTCATTTTATGAATAGAAGGGGGAAGTAGTATGGAAGTACGACCAGTATTAGGGAAACGTGAACACCCTGTTTACGATAATGACTATTCAATTAATACAGGTGCAATTATTGCACTTTTCAACGATGTCAGCAGGTGGATTGATAATCAGTCCCCTGGAGGCATCATTTATGGAAAACCTAGATTAGGAAAGACAAAAGCAATTGCCTGCATCACAAAGTTGCTTCGAAAGGAATATAATCCAGATTTACCAATATTCCAGCTAAATATGACATTTCATAAGCTAAATGAAAAACGATTTTACGAACAGTTCTTAAATGACATTGGAAATGCCTTTGCTGCTAAGGGAACTACATTTGAAAAGAAAGAACGGTTAATCAATTATCTTTTGAATTGTGCAAGGGAAGCAAACAGTAAAAAGATTATTCTCTTTATAGATGAGGCAAATTATCTGGAGGAGAAAGAGTATTCCTGGCTCATGGATATTTACAATCGTCTTATGATAAATGGTATACATATGACAACACTGCTTGTGGGAACAAGTGAAGTCCTCGTTGCAAAGCAGGTATTTATTAAACATAAGTTACAGCAGCTCGTGGGGCGTTTTATGGTGCAGGAACATCATTTTCACGGTGTCAGGGATGTAAAGGACTTGCAGATTTGTCTGGTTTCTTATGATTCGCTTTTAAAATATCCGTTAGGCTCAGAATGGACATATACACGTTATTTCTTCCCAGAAGCTTATAGAAACGGGTACCGTTTAGCCAATGATGCCGAATTGATATTCGATTGTTTTGAAAGATTCAATAAAGAATTAAATCTAACTGGAAAACTCGACATTCCCATGCAGTACATCATTCTTGCGATTAATATTTGTCTGAAGGATTACGGCGCCGATAAAGCTTGCTTGGATAGACCTGGTTTAAAAGAGTGGAAGGTATCCATTTTAAACGCTGGTTATCTGCAAGCGGAAAGAACTAATCTACAGATTGAAAAGACATAAGGAGTGATGGAATGAACAACAAAGGATATATCTGGGACAGCAAATGGATCTGGCCGTATGAATCACTGTATGGAATGCTAAGCAAATTTGCTTATATAAATGTTTTGTATGGATACTCGATGTTTGACTTAATTAATGTAAATGGATGCAAGAAAGGCATGACAAGCTATTATTACAATAAATATATGACAATTTCCAAGTATAAGATTGATTTCATTAAAGCAAGTAATCTATTGCAGTTTGATATTGCCAGAGAGCTGCTAGAATGGGTGAAAGAGCTGTTATATCCACTGAATGTAAAAAGCTTTCCTTATAGCTTCGATTTTGCTAATGAGCAATGGTTTCGGAGAACTTTCACGTATTGCCCTGAATGTATGAAATATGGCTATCACAGCATATATCATCAATTAGTATTCACTGAGCATTGCTTTATACATAAGGATGTATATTTACAAGAGAACTGCCCTAGTTGTGGTGAGAAGATTAGTTATGCAATACAGTCAAAGAGAGGAATCATTCCATTCAGTTGCCATTGTGGCCATCGGTTATTCGAAGGGAATACTCTGGATACAATGAATTTGTGGGAAAATCCTATATTAAAGAGTAAGAATGAAAATAAAGCATTCGGTAAACTAACTCGCAAATATTCGATAATATTGCCCCATGATAAGGATAGTATGTACTGGAACCAGTTGAATAGAGGGATGAAAAAGCTATTAGAGGACTTGTGCGTTATAGGTAAAAAAGATATAAGACCTCATTATAAGTTCACATTTGCTAACAATGGAAGAGAAGCAAATAAATTAATGTATCGAATGGATGAGCTGTATTATGATGGAATGGTACTGATGAAGAGACACATTAGAAAGATATATCGAATTCAACCAAATAGAATAGCACAACATGCCGTGACTCAAGGTTATAGAGTATGTGATATTGGACCAGAATCCACGGCATATCTAGTATGGGTAAAAATGAATCTTGGAATTACAATTATGGATTTCATAGATAGTTACAAGGAAGTGTATTTCAATACACATATGCGTTCGTCAATCATAGGCGAAAAGGTTTGTTATAATGATTTAACAAGTATGGGAATCTTGGATAGGGATTATCCGGATAAATGGAAAAGTATTATTTATAATAGGGTTGTTTACCGTGTGATTTTGATTAAATTGTGGAAGACTTATCAATTATATTTAAAGGATATTCAGGAACGGTATATGGATATTAAAGATATGCAGTTGAATAAATTTTTTGAAAACTATTGGATGGCGTTACGGGATAGAACGCAGGTTTTGTTCAATTTAGAAGATGGCTCAGGTGAGATTTGGGTTGTAGATAAATAAGAGGGATATCAAAAAGGATGCCTTACAGTATGAAATAATTCATATGTAGAGCATCTTTTTTTGATGCAAAGATGAGGATTAATATGTGATAGTCATTCGGCATTTTTCCAATTTCACTACATGATACGGTTAATTTTCCAGGTTCATCTACATTTGATACGGCTTTTTCTCAGATTCACTTACAGTCATACGGTATTTTTCTAGATTTACTTACAGAGTTTACGGCTTTTTTCTTAATTCAATTACATATTGGAGAGATACTTATGATGATTCGAGGCTAGGAGACTTGATAATTCAGAAACAAATAGATAATTATGGTATAAGAATATGAGTTGCAAACATTTTTCCACATTCACCTACGATATTTTTCCACATTCAGTTCAGCCGACAAACATTTATTGACGGGTTACCGCTCAATCTATACCTCTTTTCGTTAAACTGGAATTTGTAGAAGAGAGGTATAGAGATCTACTTCACTGCTTTGTTTTAATATTGTGCAACATAATTAAAGTGAATTTGCAAATAAATCTTGTGCATACGCAAAATCTATGCTATATTCAAATAAAAAGTACGTACTTTCACTCTTTCAATGCCTATCTCAAAAGCTGTAGATAAAGCGATTAGGGAATGTATTCACCAAGGTATCTTAGCAGATTTCTTATTACAAAATAGAACGGAGGCAATTCAAATGAGTATATTTGAATATGATGAAGAACGAGAAATGAGACTAATTCGTGCAGATGAGCGTGAAATCGGTCATAACGAAGGACTCTTAGAAGGTATTAGAGAAGGTATTAGTAAAGGACGTGAAGAAGCTACACGTTCTAATGCACTAGAATTTATTAACTTTGACCTAAAACAAAACTTTGCTGAAGATATTTATTATTCTACATAAGGTAACAGCAATCTTTGGATTCTCATATGAAACAGCCAAACAACTGCTCAATGAAGTCAAACTGTGTTAACGATCTCATAATCCAACTCAATACTAATCCACACCTACTTTCTTGCATAGAATATTGTTTTTTTGTTAGTAAAGGCAATTACTATATTACGTAGATAAAAGGTTCCAAACAGATAAGATTTTTAACCAATTCTTATCTGTTTGGAGCCTTATTCATCCCTCTATCTTCTCAAATATTTCGCCAATTCATAAACTCGTATTCTTGTATATTCCGTCGCCCTTTGATTCTTAACAAATGGCAACAATGAACCGCCACCGATCTCCTCTTCTGCTTCCTTTACCTTTTGTTCCTTTTCTTTGATCCATTTTCTTTGCTCTTTCAGAACCATTTTCATTTCATCTGGATCAACAATTTCCTTCATACGTTTCCACATAGAATTTAGTTCGTTGTCCCAGAGTTCATATAGTTCGTAAGAAATAAGATTCATCTCATTTTGACTTAGGTTACCATCTAACTTCTGCTCTAACTTCTTCGCTTTTTGTAAGATAGTATTGATTTCATCATCAATTGGATAATGTCTGAGCTCGTAACTTGAGAAACCTAATTGTGGTTCTTCATTATAAAGTCCAAAGAAGGGTAATTTTTCACCAATAGCGTCTTTGTCTACCGAGGAATAAGCCCATTGAATAAATTCTTCTGGCAAATCTTTTATTGGAACTCCTGGCAGGTAAATGTAAAGTTTTTTGGCATCATTCATGCCATAGGCCTCACTGTACACATATTTTGTACCATTTTCAATCTCTTCTGTTCCTGGTTTATCTTGCAATTGAATTTCCTTAATCTTGGTTGAATATGTATATTCATTCACCTTCACTGGTTCTTCAAGATATCCACGAAATCTACTGTAATAATACGTTCCGTTGGGATATTTCTCACCCATATCGCCCATGTCTGCATCGTAATACACGCCGCTAAAGGAACCATCTTCTCGAATCTCTAATTCTGTACTCCATGCACCTGCTCCACTTGAAAAAACAAATTGCCAATTGGCGACATCTTTATAGGAAAATTCCTTTGCTTCTGCTTCCTTGCTTGGGGGTACTTCTTCAGATGGTTTTGTATCCGCTGTTTCCTGTATCACATCGGTTACTTCTTGGGATTCTGTTGTTTGGGGCAATTTCGATTCAGGTTTAGAATCGCTTGGAAGGACTGACTCAACTGGCTTTGATTGCGGTTCCTCTAAGTGTTGCACATTATTCTTACTACAACCAATAAAACAGTTTACTGCTACTGATACTATAGCTAAATATATAACTATTTTCTTCTTTCTCATTCATTTCCTCCTATAAAAATATTGTTATTCTTCTTTTACAATTCGTCCTCTTTTGGCATTTTTCTCGTATAATGACAATAATACCATAAGTTAATCAATATACCAAATACCGTTGCAGATGGAGTAGCAAGCCCTATTCTAGTTAAATCTGCGTTTGGTGTTTTTAGCTGTTACTTTTATTGGAAGGTTTCTTTTTTGGATAATTATGATGGAAAGTACTACACTTACCGCTTGTGCAAGTACAGTTGCGATTGCGGCTCCCGCAACGTTCATTTTTAATACTGCGACTAAAAGTAAATCACCTGCAATGTTCACTACACAAGCAATTGTAACAAATAAAAGTGGCATTTTTGAGTCACCTAAGCCTCTAAAAATGCTGCTGATTACATTATATGCAATAATAAATAAAATGCCTCCGCCACAGATTCGAACATATGTAACCGTAAGTTCCAAAGCATCTTCTGGTACTTTCATAAGGATTGAAATTGGCTTTGCTAATACAAGCATGATCACTGTTAGTATTAATGCAATCCCTAAAAACAGTACTACTGCGCTACTAACAATGGCTCCTGCTTTTTCTGGCTTTTCTTCGCCAAGGAACTGTGAAATAAGGATAAGCACGAACAAAGGTTCGAAATGCAGTTTTTTCTTACTGCGTTTCGAACCTTTTGAATTACAACTATCTCTACAAAACAAAGTATATGAATCCTCTAGTATTCAGACCACTTAATCTTTGAACCTCTCATTATCTTAGAATCCTTTTTAAGAGCCTTTACGTACTTGGTGTACTCAGCCTTAGTTACTACCTTATCACGTTTATAGTATGTAACCTTAACAGGTGCCTTTGCATACTCATAATCATCCTGTGCATACTCTTTTTCTACATAAGCAACACATTTATACTTATTGGTTTTCGAATTCTGTTTGTAATAGTAGTCATAAAGTATTCCCATATGTCCTGAATTATGTATATAGATAACCTTATTCGTTGTATAGAATGTGCTAAATTCACCTTGCCCAACTATTGCTGCCTCTACTACTTTTCCATTCTTATAATCAAATATGCCCTCTGTGTAGTATCCGAAGCCTGGCATAATCAATAATTCGTCAATTTTATCTCCATCAACATCTTTAAATGCATATGGCAACGTTACTTTAATTTCATCTCCACAAAATTGCTTTTTCATTTTCTTTAATGTTTTTTTCAGTTCAATGTGCGCGGTTCTGTTTTCCTTTGTAATAGCATAAACAGTTGTATTACATGGAACTTGAATCAATACTGTGAATAATGCGATAAATGCGATTACTCTTAGATAACTTATTTTTTTTTGCATATTATTCCTCCTCTTAAGACACTATAGGTATTTTAAGTGATAGTTGTATCATAGACATTACCTTATATTAACACATTCCAACAAAATATGAAACCGCAAATATTTACTTTGCATTAAGTTCATGTAAACCAGTTTTTCCTAGTAGTATTGTTTTCATGTTCTTTTCATCCTTTTATTGTTTTTTAATACATTCTATTATAGTATATCATACAAAGAAATCGAGGCATAGAAAAAATTTCTCTTGCCATTCTCTCTAAAATGGTTTATCCTATATTTGTCCATACAACTGACGGATAAGTGGATAAACCACAGGGAGTATGGATTCACATTACAGCCGACCGTCTGGGCAATCTATAAACACTATTTTTATAGATTACCCAGGCGGTTTTTTGATTAATAAGAAATTCCGTCCTATATAAACATGCAAATTTGATGAGAGAAATGAAAGGAGATTGAAACATGCAGATGTTATCAATTGAAAATGAACTGAAAGAAAACTCATATCCTGGCAGAGGGATTATCATTGGAAAATCAGCAAATGGACGTTATGCTGTTACAGCATATTTTATTATGGGAAGAAGCGAAAACAGCCGTAACAGAGTCTTTGTAGAAGAAGGTGCTGGTATTCGAACACAAGCATTTGATCCTTCTAAATTATCCGATCCAAGTCTTATCATTTATGCACCCGTACGCGTGCTTGGAAACAAAACAATCGTTACGAATGGTGACCAGACCGATACAATTTATGAATTAATGGACAAACAGCAGACCTTTGAACAAGCACTACGCACTCGCGAATTCGAGCCAGATGCCCCAAACTATACACCTAGAATCAGTGGTATTATGCACGTTGAAGAAGGCTCCTTTCATTATGCAATGTCTATCTTAAAGAGTAACAATGGTAATGGTGCTGCTTGCAATCGTTACACATTTGCATATAGTAATCCTGTAAATGGAGAGGGACATTTTATCCATACATATAAATGTGATGGCAACCCACTTCCAAGTTTTGAAGGGGAACCAAAGCTAGTTTCTATTCCAGACGATATGGATGCATTTACAGATATGCTTTGGAACAGCTTAAACGAGGATAATAAAGTTTCTTTATTTGTACGTTATATTGATATTGAAACTGGTAAATACACTTCCAAAATCGTAAACAAAAACAAATAAAATTACTTATAAATTTAGCGCACAATATGTGCAGAATGGAGAACGACATGAAAGAAATCGAATTAAAATATGGATGTAACCCAAACCAGAAACCTTCAAGAATCTATAGCCAGGAAGGGGAACTCCCTGTAACTGTTTTAAATGGAAAACCTGGATATATTAACTTCTTAGATGCCCTAAATGGCTGGCAGTTAGTAAAAGAATTAAAAGCTGCTACCAATCTTCCTGCTGCTACTTCTTTTAAACATGTATCCCCAGCTGGTGCTGCAGTTGGTCTTCCACTTAGTGAAGTAGAAGCTAAAATTTACTGGGTAGACGATTTAGGAGAATTATCTCCACTAGCATGTGCTTATTCAAGAGCTAGAGGTGCTGACCGTATGTCTTCCTATGGCGATTTCATTGCTTTATCTGATATATGTGATGTTTCTACCGCAAAAGTTATCAAAAGAGAATTCTCTGATGGTATTATCGCTCCAGGTTATGAACCAGAAGCACTTGAAATCTTACAGGAAAAGAAAAAAGG
>DBKX01000262.1:6359-6531 GCA_002297865.1 Lachnoclostridium sp. UBA739 | reverse complement strand
TCAAATCGATCCTGAATATGTTCCGGCTCCTATTGAACATAAAGAAGTATTCGGAATCACATTCGAACAAGGACGTAACGAATTAAAAATCGACGAAGAATTCTTATCAAATGTTGTAACAGAAAATAAAAACGTTCCGAAACAAGCTATTATTGATATGACAGTTGCACTT
>DBKX01000262.1:0-6314 GCA_002297865.1 Lachnoclostridium sp. UBA739 | reverse complement strand
GGCAATCGGCGTCGGCGCAGGACAACAGTCAAGAATCCATTGTACAAGACTTGCAGGACAAAAAGCAGATAACTGGTTCTTACGTCAGTCTCCTCAAGTTCTTAACTTACCTTTCATTGAAGGTATGAAACGTGCAGAAAGAGATAATGCAATTGATTTATACATCGGTGAAGACTACATGGACGTTCTAGCAGATGGTAAATGGGAAAAAATCTTCACAGAAAAACCTGCTGTATTTACGAAAGAGGAAAAACAAGCTTGGTTAGCCAAGAATACCGATGTTACTCTTGGTTCAGATGCATTCTTCCCATTTGATGACAATATCGAACGTGCGTTCAAGAGCGGTGTTAAGTATATTGCACAACCTGGTGGTTCCATCCGTGATCAGGATGTAATCGATGCTTGTAACAGACATAATATTGCAATGTGCTTTACAGGAATCCGTTTATTCCATCACTAATGAATAAAGTATCCCTCCAAAGAATTGTCTGTATAATTCTATCAATTCCTTGGAGGGGTTTCTTATAGTCTATGTTCATCTTTATGAGTAAAATCTCCACTGTCCCTTACCACTATTTTTTGCAAAGTATAGTGCCTTATCTGCATTGTTGTAAAGTTCCTCAAAACTTGTTTCAGCAAATTGTTCATGTATGGCAACACCAATAGAACATGTACAGTCACATTGAAGTCTATTTTTCCTTTGTTCTGCTACAAAAGAAGTCAGTAATCTATGACCAAGATCATTCAGAGTGCTTTTTTTTGTAATTTGGGGAAGAAAGACAGAAAATTCATCTCCTCCCATTCGTGTGATACAATATTCATCGGTTACATACCTTCTAAGTGTATCGCAAAGAGAAATCAGTACAAGGTCTCCTGCTGCGTGTCCAAAAGTATCATTTACGTATTTAAAGTTATCAATATCTATCATAATAAAGGAGCCACTGGTACAACTCTTTAGGTAAAAGTTAACACGATTTTCAAAAAAGGTTCGATTGCTAACTTTCGTTAACGGATCAATTTCAGCTTCATTCCGTACAGATTGAAAATAATCATATTTTACAATGGCAATTGTGAGACACCCAATTAAGCCGAGTACCCCCAATGCCCCTAAATCATAATCCTTTGACAAACCAGTCCATTTTATCAGAATACTAATAAACGGGAAAACAGGTGCCATCATCATAAGAATACATAGGCTTCGATCTTCTGCCATACGNNCATGTCCTGAGCTTTCGCAAACCTTCTTTCTCAATTACTAAAAACCCCCATAAAGTAATTAGATAAAAGATAACATATAAAATTCCTGGATGAACTTGAATCATTGCGTAATCTTCAAACTTTAAGAGCTTTACTGATTTATAAAATAGCGAATTCATCTCCAAAGTAAAAACAGACACCAGGATAATAAAATAACAAATAGTGACCCTTGCATATACAATACGTTTCACATGCATATTAAAATATAAATCATAAAACTGCAAGCTGAAAATAAATAAACCGACTAGTCCAGTGTATTCAATTTTTATGGAACTGCGCATGACATCCAGATTTTGTGTTGTGTGTTCAATGATGTAACCAATGATGTAGAATAGAGAAAAGATATCAACCAGCATCAATGCCAATACCGATTTTGAGAGTTTTGCCGAAAGAGTTTTTTGAAATAGATAAATAATGATAAATAGAGTTAAAATTTGTATGTATATATAGACTTGAAAAAAATTTATACTAACACCTACTTTCGTATCGTATTCTTTTAACTTTTCTGTCGAAAGCAAATCGTTGTTTCACTAAATTATAACACATTATTCAGTAAAGATACAATATAGGATTTGTAATTGGAACTAATACTTCCTTAACTTATCATTTAATTTCGAATACACATTTTCCTTAAACCACTCTTCCGTTGATGCTTCAATAGCCTCTTCCAGACCAAACCAGGCTACCCCGCTGTTTTCATCCGGTTTTATCGATAGAGCCTCTTCTTCATCTGCTTCCAAAAGATAGGTTACGTTCAAATGAAGATGCGATGAAACATAGTTTTCCTTTTTCATATGTCCATCAACAGTAAGTGATTCTAAAGAATAAATATCCTCACTTACTGGTCGAACGTTTCGCAAACCACTTTCTTCCCTGGCTTCTTGTAATGCGACCTTCAGTAAATCGGTCTCTCCATCCGCATGTCCACCAAGCCATGACCATGAGTTGTATATGTTATGGTAAACCATAAGAACTTTTGTTCGTTCTTTATTCACAATCCAAGCAGATGCTGTCATATGTGCAAGTCGGCTTTCTCGCAGGAATATGTTTGGATTTTCTGCCATGTATTCTAAAATAAGTTCTTTATCTCGTTCTTCTTGTTCATTAAATGGTTTGTATAATTCAATTTTTTCTCTCATGTTCATGGTGTATCATTCATTCTCCTTTTCTTTTTACGGTTGAAATCATTACTAGAAAATCTAGATTTGATTTCGTCCTTGTAGATATCGTAAGAAACCTTCACAGCCTAAATATATATCGTCATAGGTTACATCAAACCGTCCTGAATACCAAGGGTCGGCAACTTCCTTCTGAGAACCAGCGAACTCCATAAGAAGGTAGATTTTGTTTCCTTTGTGACCAGTCATGCGTTCTATATTTCTAATATTGGCGCGATCCATACCGATTAGGTAATCATAGTGGTCGTAATCCTGTTTGCGAAGCTGAACTGCTCGCTTTCCACTGCAGTCAATTTCGTGTTTGGCTAATTCACGTTTGGCTGGTGGATATACGGGATTACCAATACCGTTCCAGATTTCTTCTGTGCTGGTGGCGGCAGATGCGATTATGAAATGTTCGGATAGACCTTGTTTTGTTACCATATCTTTTAGAATAAATTCTGCCATTGGGGAACGGCAGATGTTGCCGTGGCAGATGAATAAAACTCTAATCATAAAATTCTCCTGTTCTGTAATGCCGAGTTTTGCGTTGGTTTATCAGCTTTTCCGAGCATCGTATTTCCCCTGTTAATAACTACACTTTTTGCAAAACGATTCAAAATAGTGCAATTCAAGGCAATGTGTAGTAGTCAAATCGTAGTCAGTTAAGGGGGTTCAGACTACTGACTGGGGGTATGCATTATTTAACGAAAGGGGGTTCTGATACCTATTCTCCATTGTTTACACACATTTCAATTGGAACTCTTTTTCCTTCAATAATAAATTCACCATCACGAAACGCAGATAATATCGCATAGGAGGCAGAGTCCAATATTCCCTTACCATCTCCTGCTTACTCTTATCTTAAACCCTAATCTTTTTACTTTTTCAATATTTTCTTGATTATTAGTCCAGTCATATTGATTAAAATACCACCTTACCCTTTTGGCATCTAAAATTCTACTTATTTCTTTTATATAAACCATATCAACCTCTGAAAATGAAAAGCCATATGAATATATTTTTTTAACATTTGCCAACTTACGAAAAAATTTCATATTTTCTACTATGGCTTGATTAGTATCTTTTCTTAATTCTCTCTTCAATCCATTATACGCATCTCCAACACCAATATAATTTTCAAATGCATCAAACTCGGTATCATCTCCATGTCCGAAATAAATATGACCATTTCTATTATCTGATTTTCCATGAATGTGACATATGTTATTTTTTGATATGTTATATAGTTTTTCTAATGTTAATGTATAATTAAATGTCAAAAATAAACTTTTCCTAAAAGTAGGTTTTTTTCTTAATCTTTGTACTCTTGTAAAATCAATATTTGCCAGTTCATTAAATACCCATTCACTAAAAAGATCAATTAATATACGGTAAGCTCCTGCAATGGAGTTTGTCAAATCTTCATTCTCATATACAGAATGAAATATATTATCATCTTCATCATCTGTCATCTTATATGCCCACTCATTATCATATGCAATGTTGCATATAAATTCATTGCCCAAACATTCTTCTAAATTATTCCAATCCTTTAATGAACACTCATCTATTGTACGAATTAGAGAACCAACAACCTCATTCATATCGTACACCTCATCTCCATCTGGCATAAGTGTTTCTTGAAGAATTCCACCAAAATCTTTATTGTATTCAGGATATCTATTAACTAAAAACTTTCTAAAATCCATGTACCGAGTATTCATATTATGGCCATAACAATCAAAGCCATTTCCAATAATAAATAATGTTTTCATCATTTTATTTTCTCTGTTCACTCATCTATAATACTATCATATCTTTAAATAACTTTTTAAAATTTTATCTGATTTTGCAAGGTACCTAATTAAGAATGTATTTTTGCAATGCTTAGATAATTTGCTTACAATTTTTATATATACTTCCTAAACGCCTTCTTCATCTTCATACAGACATCCATAATATACTCAAACTGCTGTGGCCAGGCATTCTGATCTTCAAATTTCACATCTTTTTCTACAATAATACGGCTTGCCTTCCTCTCCGGCAATTCTCTCCAATCAAGTGCCAATCCCATAGCCGACTCCACCTCGTCTTTATGGGAATAAAGACTTTTAAAGAGTTCTTTATCATCATTTATGTATAATTCAACTCCAACTTTGTTTCTCTTCTGAATTTGTGTAACACTGATGTGGCAAGCTGATGAGCCAATACTGAAATCCATCCAATGGTCTGTATTAGGTTTTCTCTTATTAAATGATTTTGCAAATTCAGTGTTCTGAAAAGCATAATCATTGAATGCATTCCAATATTCAAGTCTTTGTTGCTGCGTTGGGTTTGTAAGCGTGGTTTTCTTAATCTCCTTTGTCCAATCATTCGGTCTTTCCACTACTGTAAATGATGGAGCAATATCAGAATCACCTATCTGGAAAAGCTTTATTTCACATAAGAAAAAACCAATCTTATCATCCGTATGATTGTTAAGCCACTCAACAGCTGCTTTATGTTCCTCTCGTGCATGCTTCACTACCCAAATAACCACATCTGCATCTTTACCAGATGCATAAGTAATCAATTTACCAAGGTGGTCATGATCTGTATCTTCTAATTGATTTTCAATGATAATCTTTCTATCTGTTCCTGTTTCAGATGCATAGATATCAACATTGAAATCTCCAACAGAAGACTCGGTCTCATCAACCGTAATATCTAAACCAACAGCATCTGCAAGCAGGTCAACATTCTCTGCTACCCAAGGGGTAAAATTTAAAGCCTCATGTGACCATACACTTCTCAAATCTGTTATTTCTTTTAATGTACCAAGGTTAATCATAATCTATCATCCCTCCAATTAAAAAAGCATCCAGAACTCGCCCGAATGTCAAAAACACTACAATATGAATACGGGATGAATTCTTTGTTTTACAATGCTTTACCTCTCAAAAAATAGTTACAAAATCACTAAATTATATTATAGCATTCAAACTCTTATTTTACTAGTAAAAAACACCCAAGCAGCGGTGAGGATTTGCCTTTTTCTACCTAGTCTAATACTTCCTCTCATAACTAGAAAAGATAACTTCAATCAGCCTTTGCGTCAGATACTTGGTATTACAGTCAATGAGTGATTAATTTTCCACCTAATCTAATTTATCTACTTTTGCTTTTTTAATTTTCTTTAAGAACATACATCCCACTACACAAGATATCCCTTCTGTTATAGGAAATGCCCACCAGATAAGCGAGATATTCCCATGTCCATTTCTAACTAAAAACGAAAACAGTCCTGCAAGTGGCAAAATTATAATCAATTGTCTTAATAATGAAATAATTAAGGATTCTATACCACCGTCTAATGCTTGATAAATCCCTTGAAATGAAACATTAATTCCTGCAAAAATAAAACTAATTGATATAATTCTCATTGCATCAATAAAAATTTTCCTTGATGAACCTGCATTAAAAAGAGTTGCAAATCCTGCTGGAAAACTTTCCGTAATAATAAGTCCTATAATCATAAGAGCAAATGTGTATATTAATCCAAATTTTATTCCATCATTAATTCGTTTCTTACTTCCCATACCATGACTGTAGGAAATAATCGGCGTAATCGCATCACGAAGTCCAAATGCAAGAAACAATACAAACTGTTGCACCTTATAAAATAATCCGTATGCAGTCTGTGCGGAGCGATTGAATTTTAAGATAAGATTCATCGCATATACCATGATAGACATAAGAGCCTGTGCTATAATTGCTGGTAATCCAATTGCATAAATCTCTTTTATAATTTTGCCATCTGGCTTCATAAATTTGAGACCATGTTCAATCTCTCTGTTTAATCTCAAATGGAATATTAACAATAATACTGCCGATGCAACCTGTCCGGTGACAGTAGCG
>DBKX01000309.1:9721-11543 GCA_002297865.1 Lachnoclostridium sp. UBA739 | reverse complement strand
GGTTAGATAAATCACCGTATTTGATTGCTGCTAAACCAACCACTTTAGCGATTTCACGAGCTTCCTCTTCCGAAATATCACGGTTGCTCATAACCTTTTCATATACTGCATCATCAATTTCTTTGATTAAGTTTTCAAGACGCATAACACCACCATCTCTTGTCTTAAATGGTTTGCCATCTTTTCCATTCATAGTACCAAAACCTAAGAATGTTAACTTTGTATCCTCATCTAGTATCTTTGTTTTCTTCGCGCAACGGAACACCTGGGTAAAGTAAAGTTCCTGTCTCTTATCTACTACATAAGTGATAGCATCTGGATTAAATAACTTACGACGTTCTACCATTGTAGCTAAGTCTGTTGTGTTATACAAACTGGAACCATCGGATTTTAAAATCATACATGGAGGAACTTCCTTTGTATCTGTTTCTTCCTTAACATCGACAACTAAAGCACCTTCGCTAATGTATGCATAACCATTATCTTTTAGATATTTCACCATGTCCGGAATATAAGGCTGTGCATCACTTTCCTTCTTCCAAAGTTCAAAGGAAACATTTAGATTCTCATAGTTTCTCTTTAAGTCTGAGATAGACACATTTAAGATATGGTTCCATAATGCTTTGTAACCACGTCTTCCACTCTGTAATAAGAAAGTAGCATTCATAGCTTCTTCTCTATACTCTGGATGTTCTTTGGAATATGCATTGGCATAAGGATATATCTCTTCTAATTCAGAAATGGTAAATGGTGCTTCCTCTGGATATTCACCAGTATAGTTTTCATCAAAATATACTAATTCAGGCTGACGTTTCTTAAGTTCTGTAATGATAAGTCCCATCTGAAGCCCCCAGTCTCCTAAATGTACATCACCAATCATTTCATCACCCATGAATTTACCAATACGTTTGATACTTTCTCCGATAATAGCTGAACGCAAATGTCCAACATGTAAAGGTTTCGCAATATTAGGTCCACCGTAATCAATGATTACCTTTCTTGGATTCTCAGTTTTCTCACATCCAAAACGTTCATCCTGATTCATCTCATTTACGTAAGACGCTAAAAATGCATCACTTACTTTTATATTAATAAAACCAGGCATGATTGCTGTTATTTCACCAAATGTTTCACTGCTCTCTAACAAAGCTACTACATCGTTGGCAATCATGATAGGTGCTTTCTTAAATTTCTTTGCTGCAGCAAGTGCGCCATTACACTGATATTGACATAAATCTGGACGGTTCGATAATGTTACAGTACCAAATTCTTTCTCATATCCGGCCTTTTCAAATGCTTCTTTCACTTCTGCATTCAACAGTTCTATAATTTTCTTCATATAACCTATGCCCTTTCTCAAAATTCGTTATGTATTACTATACCACAAATTTTATATAATGTCATAGAAAACTTTGATTTTTAAGAAAAAGACTATATTTTTCCCCCCATATGTTGTATATTATTAGTAACTGAATATGGAAAGGAGACTATGTTATGTTCAGTCATTTCTTTGGAAATTACTTAATACGTAATGAAAAGATTACGAAACAGCAATTTCATGAAATACTACTTATCCAGAAAACAATTCGAGTAAAGCTCGGATTAATGGCAGTAGCATCCCGACTTCTTACAGTGGATCAGGCAGATCAGATTAACCGTATACAAGCTACCAAAGACAAACGTTTTGGAGACATAGCAGTAGAAAAAGGATACCTAACAGAAGACCAGGTTGACTTTCTTCTTAGTCAGCAAGGTAGTCCTTTCATGGCCTTTACACAAGCAGCTATTGAGAATGGCGCACTAACCTTTAACGATATTAATC
>DBKX01000309.1:6911-9686 GCA_002297865.1 Lachnoclostridium sp. UBA739 | reverse complement strand
ATGATCACTGCATTTCAAAATGAGTTTTCCATAACAGATGATGTTCTTACCGCAATGAAAGATGGCGATACCGAAGCATTTACAAAACTTTTTTTACATATTAACGAGCCTCTTTTCTACGAGCACTTTTCATTATTTCTTCGTAATATTATTCGATTTATTCAACGAGATATTTATTTTGAATCTGCTTACACAGATGATTCATATGCATTCGATTATCTTGCTAGCCAGCAACTAAAAGGTCAATATGATATATTTGTCGCCCTCGCTGGAAACGACAACGCTCTTCTAGAAATTGCTAATCCATATGCAGATGAAATGTTTAAAGAAGTTGATGAAGATGCTTTTGATGCAGTTTGTGAGTTCATCAACTGTGTAAATGGATTATTTGCGAGAACGTTGTATGAAAAATCCATTGAGGAAGACATGCTTCCACCATTATTTTACAAAAGCCAGACTCTCATATCTTCTGGAAACTTTTATGTTCTTCCTGTTTATATCAATGATAAAAAAGTCGATATAATTATTGCAGTGGATCGGGACATATCTTTTCGATAAGAAATTCTAATATGAGATTCGGAGGTACAAATATGGCAAACATTCTAATCATAGATGATTCTAAGACTTCACGTAAAGTTCTAAAAAACCTTCTGCAGACTGACGGTCATCAAATTGTTGCGGAAGCTGTAAATGGAGAAGATGGCATTAAGAAATTTATTGAATTTAAACCTGATGTAGTAACTATGGATATCACCATGCCGGTTATGGATGGTATTGAGGCATTAAAAAAAATTCGTGAAATTGACAGCCAGGCTAAAGTAGTTATGGTTACTGCAGCAGGGCAAGCTAATAAAATGTATGAAGCTGTAAAATATGGTGCATCAGAATTTTTAGCAAAACCATTTGAACCAGAGCAAATCAGTGAAATTATTAATAGAATTTTAGAAGTTTAATCAAATCTATCAGAGTTATTGCATATACATAAACCCTCGTCTTACACAGACGGGGTTTTTTTCAAGTTTTCACCATGCTATAATAAGCCTAAACTCTTTATTTGAAAGGAAATGAAACTGTTATGTATGCATTTATTACAGGAGCATCCAGTGGAATTGGTAAGGAACTAGCAATTCTTTTCGCACAAAAAGGATATGACCTGATCTTAGTCGCTAGACGGAAAGAACGTTTAGAAAAATTAAAAGAGAAATTAGAATCTCGCTTCTCTTGCCATGTAATCATAAAATCAACCGATTTAAGCATAGAGGAGCACTGTTACAATCTAATTAAAGAAATCAACGAACTTCCAATTGAAGTAATTGTAAACAATGCTGGTTTTGGTTTGGTTGGCTATGTTACAGAGCAAGATATGAGGGATAACCTGAATATGATTAAAACAAATCTGATTGCACCACATATCTTTAGCAGCTGGTTCTGCAAACATGCTACAAGAGGTTACATTTTAAACGTTTCCAGCATCGCTGCATTCACTACACCACCACTTTTTGCAACCTATGGTGCAACCAAATCCTACCTATACTCTTTTAGTGCTGCGCTTAACTATGAAATGAAAAAACAGCATAAACCCATTTCCATCACAACCTTATGCCCAGGCTCTGTAAAAACAGAGTTTTACCGAAATGGAGGAACGCAGACTGATGTTTGCATGTTATCTGCTCGTGAATGTGCTGCAATTGCAATAGATGGATTATACAAAAAGAAAGCACTGGTAGTGCCGACTGCAAGCATGAAAGCCACTTACGTACTTTGTAAACTCATGCCACAGTCTCTAATGCTTCCTATCCAGTACTTTCTTCAAAAGAAAAAATTACACCCTTAATTTTTGCGGAATCCGTTTGGATGGTTTTTGTGCCAGTTCCATGCGGATTCTACAATCGTTTCAATATCTGCATATTTTGGCTCCCATCCAAGAACTGTTCTTGCCTTTTCACTTGATGCAATTAATTTTGCAGGATCACCAGCACGCTTTGGTGCTATTTCCGCTTTAATCTCATCACCAGTTACCTTTCTAGCAACATCAATTATTTCTTTTACAGTAAATCCAACACCATTTCCTAAATTGAAAATGTTACTTTCGTTCCCGTTCATTAAGTACTCTACCGCTTTGATATGAGCATCTGCAAGGTCTGTTACATGGATATAATCACGTACACATGTGCCGTCTTTTGTATCATAATCATCACCGAAAATACTGATATGTGAACGTTTTCCTAAAGGCACTTGTAAAATTAATGGAATTAAATGTGTCTCTGGATTGTGAGCTTCTCCAATCTGGCCACTCTTATGAGCACCACATGCATTGAAGTAACGCAAAGAAACATATCTTAAATTATGCGCTTTGGATGTCCATTTGAACATTTTTTCCATAGCAAGTTTTGTTTCTCCATAAGTATTAGTAGGTTCTGTTCTATCTGTCTCAAGAATCGGAATACTTTCAGGTTCTCCGTATGTCGCTGCTGTTGAAGAGAACACAATCTTATCTACACCATTGGCAACCATTGCTTCTAATAAAACTTTTGCACCACAAACGTTATTATCATAATATTTTAAAGGTTTAACCATACTTTCACCAACAAGTGAATTAGCAGCAAAATGTATCACTGCATCAACCTTCTCATCCTGAAATACCTGATTCATAAAGGAACGGTCTCTTACATCACCTTTATAAAATGCTGCCTTTGGATGAACTGCTTCTAAATGTCCTGTTTCTAAGTTATCCACAATTACAACTTGATGTCCATTTTCTATTAATTCATATAC
>DBKX01000309.1:1308-6885 GCA_002297865.1 Lachnoclostridium sp. UBA739 | reverse complement strand
TATATCCTGCTCCACCTAATACTAACACTTTCATATTCTCAAATCCTTTCCGCTTATAATTCTTTTGGACCGCTACCAACAGAAACTACATAAAACTCTGCTGCGTATCCAATTCTGTCTTTATAATTTTCACCAACAGTTTGAATAACCTCTTGTACACAGTCATCCTTTACAATACTTACGGCACATCCGCCAAAACCTGCTCCTGTCATACGTGCACCAATTACGCCGTCACATTTTAAAGTTTCTTCCACCAAAGTATCTAATTCAACGCCTGTAACCTCATAATCATCTCGTAAAGAATCGTGTGACTGTACCATTAACTGGCCAAACAGGGTTAAATCTTTATCTTCTAGTGCTTTTACGGCTTTTATTGTACGTTGATTCTCATAAACTGCATGTTTTGCTCTCTTTATCAATACCGCATCTGATATCACGTCTTTTTTCGCTTCAAACTCTTCAATTGTCAAATCTCCAAGGGACTCTATCTGAACTGCCTCTTGCAAACGTTTTAAAGCCTCCTGACACTCAGTGCGTCTTACGTTGTATTTTGAATCACCCAACTCTCGACGCTTGCAGGTATTCATAATTACAATTTTTTCTTTATCAAGTTTAATTGGGGCATAGCGATACTCTAATGTTGCCGTATCCAAATAAATTGCATGATCTGCTTTCCCCATTGACACAGCAAACTGATCCATAATACCGCAATTTACTTGATTGAATTCATTCTCTGAAAACTGGCTTAATTTCGCAATATCTACATTGGATATTGTAAAATCAAATACTTTGCTTAATGCATAAGCTGTAGCTACTTCAATGGATGCAGATGAAGACAATCCTGAGCCATTAGGAATATTTCCATAATATAAAATATCAAAACCACTACTAACTGTATAACCTTTCTGCAATAAGGACCATACAATTCCTGCTGGATATGCTGTCCAGTTGTGGATACTGCCTTTCTGCAGTTCTTCCAAATTCAATTCTTTGATTCCTATCTCTTCGAAATTCATAGAATAAAGACGAATTAATTTATCTTGACGCTTTCGAATCACCACATAAGTTCCGATTGTAAGCGCACATGGAAAAACATGTCCCCCGTTATAGTCTGTGTGTTCTCCAATCAAATTCACTCTACCCGGTGCAAAGAACACTCGAATGCACCCCTCATTACCAAATTGTTTTATAAATTCATCGTAAACTTTAGTCCTCAAGATGACCTCCTAGAAATTAGTAATACCAAATTTTTTTCATATCATATTTATAAACGCGATACGCTTTCAAAGAAAATTCCCGGATAAGCTTTCCAGTGCTGTCATACTCGCCAAATACCTTCTCTCCCATAGAATTTGCAATTGTGTTGGTTCCATTCCAAAAGACATTTCCTCCCTGGGCTGTATAAGGAAGTTCATAAGACCGTTTCAAGCCAAAGTATCCTGCCTTTTCATCCACTAAATACTCATAGTAGGAAGAATTACTTGCTGCTCTATGCTTCGAACCAGCGTTTGTGAACTTTGACCATTTCATACCAGGTACCATTGTAGAATATGCATAATTATTATTAAGCATTGTCAAATAATATTGCCCTTCCGAAAGACCTGCTCCTTGCTCTAGTGAGACGCTGTTCTGCCCCAACTGACAAGAGAAGTTATGTATTCCTTTCCCTAACTTTTCAGTACCGCTATCTAAATTGTACCACTTTTCGTTGAGATATGCACCCTTTAATAATAAATATTTTTTATTATTTGTTTTTTTCCATATGGAACTGTCCGAAATTATATATCCAATCTTTGGATAACCACTTGTTACATGATTAATTCGTATGATACTGGACAACTCTCTGGAACTTACAATAATGTCACTGCTCTCTATTCGAACAATCGAATTTAGATTAATCCAATTAAGTGGTCTTGCCTTATTCGCTTTTGCTGCCTGCTTCTTTACCTTAGGAAATAATTCTCCAAAGTCAACTAACTTTTGCACTTTTCCATCCTTTACATCTACAGAAATTACATAGTCGCAGATACTCTGGGCGTTCTTCTTAGTTGCAAGGCACCATAACTGACCATAATCATTATACACAAAATCATGATGTAGCCTATATCGTCCTAAAGAATATACATTCATAACCTGCCCCAATGAGGAAACCTGTGCAAATGCCTGATTCGAAACCGAATAAATCATAGAGTTGCTTAATATCTCCAACCTATCCGTTCTATAATTTTCAATTGGAATCACACTTCTTACTATTCCAGAGTTATCATAGAGAGGAATTGCCTTTGGTATGTTCTTTTCTCCAGCATGATATCCACATACTGCGAACAACCCATTGCTAATAGATGCTGTACTTTTACCATCCTCATAACCTATCTTCGTTTTTACTCCATCCCTAAGTTTATCTACATAGAAATCAAAATACTGCTTTTTAACCAGCTTACCTTTCCCATTGTATTGTCGTAACACAAGATAATTCTGATATCCCGGAACGAATCCTGTTAACAGGTATTCATGAACACGGGTCAGATTTCCATCTGTGTGGGTATTCAAGGTCCTTGTAAAATCAGGGATCTTACTATCTGCCACCTGTATTGTATACGTAACATATGTACTCTCTTCAGCTCGAAAATAATAATACAGTGAAAGTTTATTGGTTCCATAAGCATTCCATATCAATAACGGATTATCGAATGTATAACGCGCCTGCTTTTTTAACTTATCAATTCTTTTTGCTATTGCTTTTGATTTTTTTACATTATAGATATCTTTCACGTTTCCATGTGAAAATTGCATAATTGTTTCATCTTTTCCAATAGATACATGTTTTGAACCACCTTTGTTTATCCCTTGTTTATCTGCGGATTCCGTTAACAAATCTAGTTCATTTGTTTCTTTGTTGCTGGTTTTTCCTTTGGGCAAAAATACCACTGCTGCAATTAGTATACTAATCATAACAGCACTCGTAACGAGCACCTTAACCAAAACCTTCTTCATAAGCATCTCCCTTATTTCATTTTCCTACTCTTTCGCCTATTATAGCAAATTTCAGCTATAAAAAAAAGGGGCACATGTCCTATGCAGCCCTATAATTTAAAAAAGGCCTCAAAGACATAACATCTCTGAGACCTCTTATCTTTCATAAGAAATCTTTTAACTGTAGTTAGCAGATTCCCTGAGCCATCATAGCATCAGCAACTTTTTCGAAACCAGCAATGTTAGCACCCATTACGTAGTTTCCTTCATGACCGTAACGTTTTGCAGCGTCATCTAAGTTATGGAAGATGTTAACCATGATTCCTTTTAATTTAGAATCTACTTCTTCGAATGTCCAGCTTAATCTTTCACTGTTCTGAGACATTTCTAATGCGGAAGTTGCAACACCACCAGCGTTTGCAGCTTTACCAGGAGCAAACATTACCTTGTTCTCTAAGAAGTACTGAGTAGCTTCGTATGTAGTAGGCATGTTAGCACCTTCAGCTACAGCAATAACACCATTCGCTACTAATGTTTTAGCATCTTCAAGATCTAATTCATTCTGAGTAGCACATGGAAGAGCAACATCACATTTAATTGTCCATACGCCTTTACCTTCATGATATTCTGAATTTGGTCTGTAGTTTTTGTACTCTGTTAATCTTGCACGTTTTACTTCTTTGATTTCTTTTAATGCAGCTACATCAATTCCGTCTGGATCGTAAACCCAACCAGTAGAATCACTACATGTTACAACTTTAGCGCCTAATTGTGTAGCTTTCTGAATAGCGTAGATAGCAACGTTACCTGCACCAGATACACATACAGTTTTTCCAGCGATATCACTGCCATTGCATTTTAACATTTCTTCTGTTAAATATAATAAACCATATCCTGTAGCTTCTGTTCTTGCTAAAGAACCACCATAGGATAATCCTTTACCTGTAAGAACTCCTTCATATAAACCTTTTAATTTTTTATACTGGCCGAACATGTAACCGATTTCTCTAGCACCTGTTCCGATGTCACCAGCAGGTACATCTGTGTCAGCACCGATATATTTAAATAATTCGGACATAAAGCTCTGGCAGAATGCCATTACTTCACGGTCTGATTTGCCTTTAGGATCGAAGTCAGAACCACCTTTACCGCCACCAATTGGTAAGCCTGTTAAAGAGTTTTTGAAGATTTGTTCGAAACCTAAGAATTTGATGATACCTAAGTTTACTGATGGATGTAATCTTAAGCCGCCCTTGTATGGTCCAATGCTGTTATTGAACTGTACACGGAAGCCTCTGTTTACTTGAGCCTGGCCTTTGTCATCTACCCATGGTACACGGAATAAAATTTGTCTGTCTGGCTCTACTAATCTTTCTAATAAAGCTTCTTTTCTATATTTTTCTTCATTTGCATCGATAACTGGTCTTAAAGACTCTAATACTTCCTTAACTGCCTGATGGAATTCTGGCTGGCTAGGATTTTTTTCAATTACACTTGCTAGTACTTCATCAACGTATCCCATATTTCTCAATCTCCTTAAATAAATCTAATTTGACTTCGGAAGCTCTATCCACTTTTATGTATATTCAACAGAAAGGCACGTGCAAACACACGTGCCTTAACTCCGAACTTTATAGACTTCTTCGTCTTTGCAAGAATCATTATAGATTCTTTATCCGCTTTTTGCAATCAAAAAATGATGAAATGACACAAATAAATGAAATTCTTAAAATTATTAAGTCCAATCCTTTACAAGAATATTTACATCTTTTCCAGCACCAAAAAAAATTAAGTGTAAATTATTTTAATAAATTAAACAAGTTTATGAACGACATGTTAAATTCATCCTGATATAATAGCTCTCTTGCCAAAATTGGTCTGTCCGTTATGATATTATCAACTTTCAAAATTTTCATTCTTCGAATTTCATTTTTTGTATTGACCGTCCAGGCATATACTGCTTTACCATTTTTATGAGCAGATTCTACCATATTCTTGTTTACAAAAGTAGACCGTATACTAAAAAAGTCAATGCTGGAGCTTTCCTCAAACTCACCATACGCTCCCATCAAAATCAAACCTGTAGTAATAGAAGAATCTAGTTTTTTTACCTTCGTAAGTGTTGCATACTCTGTTGACTGAACCACACATTGTTTTTGCACACCATACTTTTGTATGAGTGATACTACCTTTTCCTCTAAGTCCTTAAAATGACTATTGCTCTTTATCTCAATATTCATTAAAGTTTTTCCCTTACAAAGAGCAATTGCCTCTTCTAACGTGGGAATTTGTGTTCCTGCATACTCTTCTGAAAACCATCCACCTGCATCAAAGCCACGCACCTCATCAAAGTCTACATTCCAAATAAATTTATTTTTCCCACAAGTACGGGAGAGATTAGAATCATGTAATATAATTATTTCCCCATCCCGGGTCTGCTGCACATCAAATTCCACATAATCAGCTAAGGAATCAATTGCAGCTTGAAACGCTGGCATAGTGTTTTCTGGTGCCTTTGAAGAAAAGCCACGATGTGCCGTTATCTTAACCCCATCAAAGGAGCTAAGCATTGTAATTCCATTGCCCCCTAAAACCTGCTGTTTT
>DBKX01000309.1:0-1263 GCA_002297865.1 Lachnoclostridium sp. UBA739 | reverse complement strand
AACACAACAAAAATGAGAATACAAGCAACGATACGTTTTCGCTTATCAGTTAATATCTTAGAAGCAACATGTATCTCTTCCGTTTGCAACTCTTCTTCATGTATTTTCTTATACTGAAGAAATAACTCAATCTGCAATGCAACATTTGCATATAGACCAAACCAGCCTAACGCCAGCGCTGCATATATATTCGCATGCTCACATAAAGACAGGAACACAGCTACTGCAGTTGTTCTATCAACAAATAATAATACAAACACCGCTTCTGCTGCTATAATAAGCAAATATACACAAATTGAGATTAAAATGATACATACATTCCAAAGAAGCAAACTCAAACTACTGTGCAAAATGTGCTTTTTTAACAGGCTGCCGCTACTTTCACGACTCTCCTTCATACTTTTTCTTTCTAATAGAAAATAAGAAAGTGTGAACAGATTTCGATATACAATTAATACTATAATGAATACAATCAATCCTATGGTCATCTTCATCATAGGAATATGACTGATTGATTTTACAATGTAATTTGGAATACGTGTTCTTGTTACGACTCCAATGATGACAATTATGTTTGTTGCAATTAAAACAGCATATGAAAGAAAAATACTCCTTATATTCTTCTTTTGAAAGCAAAACAAGCTGTTTCTAAGACTGCCAAGAAATATATATATTGGTGGCCTTTTTTCAAGTCCTTTGCCTGCTAGAGCAAATGCCGATATCATTGATATTTCTCCAAGCAGGAAGAATCCAATTATTACAAATAATACGATTGCAACTAATATGGTCACTGGTCTCATCAGAAAATCAGCAAGGTTTTCAGTTGTAATATAACTGTAACCTGAATGCTTACCTGCTAAACCAACCAGGAAGCTGCTCAATGGCACAATGCAAAACAATGAAATAAATGCATATGCAATTTGATACAACAGGAAGTGTCTTTTACTTTGTAATAACAGTCGAAAGGTTCGTACAAACAATGCATCTTTTGCGGACAGAATCAGTTCTCTGGATATTTTCTTATCCCTCTTTTTCATATGAAACCTCTCATTTGCCTAATTTCTTACTTTATACTTTCTATATCATACTACTTTTTTTTAGATATAACAATTAATTCTTTCATATCATCAAAAATGAGTCTTTCACAACGGTTTTATTGACATTTTCAAGTGCTGTCTGTATAATTTTTTTTGCGGGGTGTAGCGAAGTTTGGCTATCGCGCAACGTTCGGGACGTTGAGATCGCAGGTTCGAATCCTGTCAC
>DBKX01000034.1 GCA_002297865.1 Lachnoclostridium sp. UBA739 | reverse complement strand
CAGCCATTTTCCTTTTCTCCGCTTTTGAAAGAGATAACATCAAAAGCATCTACATTACCCCCATTCATCAAAACCAAGCCCAAAGACTGTGGGACATCTTCTGAACGTGATATATTTATAGTCAACCATGTTTCATCCTGCCGAACGGTCATTACGCAACCATCAGGCAATGGCTGAGGCAGTGCGAAGTCCTGTCCCATTACTGTCATATAAGCCTGCTCCTCTGATGGTGTATAATCAAACACCCCCCTACCTTCTCTTACAGTTTGTACCATGCTTTCCGCTTGATTTCCAATATATAAAGTTGCTGTAGTATCCACGCCCATACCATTTTGGTCTATTATCTCAAAAGCCATTCTGCTGCACAATCCTTTGATTAAATGCCCTCCTTCTGGATAGAATCTCACAGATATCTTTTTTCTTGGCAAGCTATCGGTCTCTCTATTGTCAGGCAGACGCTTACGATAATCTTTTTTATCCAAGATTCTTTTACTGTAATCTCCTTCTGTCTGAGGAGTATTAAACACTGGAAACACACGTGAAAATATACAGGCTGCATCCCAATTAAGCATATATCGCGTGTATGCTCGCACTTCATAAAACCCACTTGCAAACAAATTTTTCAACTCGATACAGCCCTCCGCCTGACCATCCTTGATATGGAGTTTCTGAGTATCTATGACATCACCGCTCGGGTTGAGCAATTCCACATACAGCACTTCGCTCAAATCTGTCCAATGTCGTGTGTCTGCCCTTATAATATAAGCCTTAAACCAGATGGTCTCGTCCATAAAATAGCCCGTATTGTCAAAATGAAGATAGACCTTCTCCTGCGGGAAATACCTGTTAAAGTTTTCTATGTTACAAACATAAGACATCAACCTATCTTTGTTCTTTTGTAATTCATAGCTCTTTATCTGTTGTGCAGGAGCATAACAGATAAAATTAACAGCACACAAAAGGACATAAAATTTCAAATGTAAATATCTATACATAGTAACTATTATCAGGGCAGTGTCACACCGCCTTATTAGCATAAAATTTGACACTGCCCACTTAAATTTACAACCAACTGATGCTACCTCCCTTTTCTGTACAATCGCCAGAAAATTCAAAAACAATGATGAATTCTCTGAATCTTCCATAATGATATTCTACAGTTCCCCTAAAGGTTACGCCGCTAAAACAGCCATAACAATTATAATCCGTCTTACAATATCCACTGACCATATTGGCTCTTTCCTCAACATAAGCAGTAATACATCCTGCATCTGACACCGCATCTTTATGAGTATTCCACCTTACTGTACAATGACACACAAATAAATAACCATCGGCAGGCACCTCACAATCACCAAACGTAAAGCTTTCTGCAGCTCTCGTTATCGCATTGCGTCTGATAGGATGGGGTAACTCTTTCGTTTCATATACGCCATCCTTTTTTGACACCGACAATTGATATTTTCCACGTACTTTCGCCAAGCCTTTAAAAAGAGCTTCAATACTATCCATGTTGCAATTTTCATCAAAGGGCTTACTTTTGTCTATAGTCAGATTCAAACCATATTCTTCCGCAAGATTCATAATTTTCTGTTCCATTACTTCACGAGCATCCTTGTTTTCGTCTTGAGGATAATCATTTTCTGATGAACAACTGAAATTTAAGCATAAAGCCGTCATTAAAGCTACAAAATAAAAAATCTTTTTCATTGTCTAATATTTTATAAAGTTATTTACCACCATATTTGTTCTCCATTCTCATATGTGAAGATACGCTCCTGTTTTCCTTGAGTAACATCACGGAGCAGGAACAATGCATCAGAAGGAACTTTGTCAAACCAAAGCACTCCTTCACGATTTCCTCGTTTTTCCGCTATCATCCGCCAGTCGTTCTTGTCCCAACAATAAAGTTGGTAAGTGTCCCCCTCACAGATATAGTTTCCGTCATTCCGGGGTATGAAGCGAATTTCTGACAAATGGACAGGCTCTTCAAACTCCACGCCACACCAACCTCGCTTGGTTGCCTGAAGCGTGAAAGACGTAAGCGGGTCTCCATCATATAGTTTGGCTTGCTCATGTCCTTTTTCTGTCCATCGATAGCCGAATACCCGTTTGGCAGTGAGGCGTTCACCTTCTTTTCCATAAAGTTCAATCTCCGCTACATTACCATACGAACCGACAGGCGCCATATAACGAAAATAACGATATTCACCTTTATATTTAGGTTTAATGGAATAAAAACGACTTTCCTTGACATCCTTGGCTACAGCTATTATCAGAGAATCACTGAAATTGCTGTTATTGGCCACATGAAACTCCCCATTCTCCATCTGCCGACAATAGTCTTGTTGCTCTACAGTCAAAGTGTATTTACGCACAGCACGTAAATTCTGAGTATGCTGCATATCAAGGACTATTTCTTTCCGGTTTCCATCTTTATCAAGAATAAAAGGATTTCCTTCAGGAACAAGGTCCCCAATCTTGTTAATCATGGCAGGAAGATAGACAATACCACGACCTACCTTATGAAAGATAGCTTGATT
>DBKX01000032.1:1137-2645 GCA_002297865.1 Lachnoclostridium sp. UBA739 | reverse complement strand
AACAGATTAAGAGCCGACCAGAGGTAATTGAATGTAATTACATCTCAGCAGAAGAAGCGTGGGAAAAGTGTAAGAAGGAAATGTTTGATGGACAGAAAGAGTTGACAGATACATTTTCAGAGGACAACCCATTAGCTGATTCGGCATCGTATGAAGTGTATTTAAGTGATATAAACAAACAGCAGGGGTTTGTGGATTATGTGAAAGGATTAGAAGGGGTGCGACAGGTAAATAACGCAGAGAGCACAGTAAAAAGCTTATCCAGCTTTAATTCTTTAGTGGCATATGCATCTGCAGCTATCATTATTATCTTAATAGCAGTATCTATTTTCTTAATTAGTACAGCTGTTACAATGGGTATCTCAATTCGTCGTGAAGAAATTCGTATTATGCGATTAGTTGGAGCGTCAGATTTTTTTGTAAAAGCACCTTTTATTGTAGAAGGAATTATAATCGGAATTGTAGGAACCTTAATTCCATTAGGAATTTTGTTTGTTCTGTATCAAAAAATTATTTCATATGTATTGAATAGATTTAACATGCTTTCTAATTTCTTAATATTCTTAGAACCAGAGAAAGTATTTGATGCATTAGTGCCAGTATCTTTTGTTATTGGTATTGGAATTGGATTTGTTGGAAGTTATATAACGGTAAGAAAGCATTTGAAAGTATAGTGAGGATAAGGTGGGGTGTGTTCCAGATAGGCAGAAAAGAGCCGAAAGAGGATACACACTTTGCTGTATTTGGGGAAGGAAAGGATTTGAATATGCGTTTTATAAAACAAGTGGTCAAGAGGGCACTGGTACTAACTACCATAACGACTCTTGCTTTTTCCCAGACAGCATCTGCAACTTCTATTCAGGATGCACAGGATCAGAAGAAGGTTCTGGAGTCGAAAAAGGCAGAAGTGGAGAATTCCATTGCAGAGCTAGAAAAACAACAAAACAACATTGTTGCTTACATTGAAAAGCTGGATGAGAAGTTAAATAAGTTAAATGATGAAATTACATCATTAAAGTCGCAAATTAAAGATGCTAATGGCAATCTTGACAAGATAAAGAAAGATTTGAAAGAGGCAAAAGAAACTGCACAAAATCAGTATGATACCATGAAGAAGCGAATAAAATATATGTATGAAAATGGTTCACAGGATTATGTGGAGATTTTACTTAGTGCAAACAGTATTAGTGATTTATTAAACCGGTTTGAGTATATCAATAAGATTAATCAATATGATAATCATCTTCTTGATAAGTATGAAGAGTCTAAAAATCTAATTTCGAAGAAGCAGGTAGAACAGCAAAAACAGATTGAAAAGCTCGAGACAATGCAGAAGGAGCTAGAAGTGGAACAGCAAGGTGTAGAAAAGCTTTCTGGTAAGAAAACAGAGCAGTTGAGAAAGAAGAAGGCTGCGATTAAGTCTTCTAAGTCAAAAGTTTCTGCATACGATTCTGCGATCCAAAAGCAGGAGGATTTACTAGAAAAACTTCTGGAAGAGGAAAGAAAGC
>DBKX01000032.1:0-1089 GCA_002297865.1 Lachnoclostridium sp. UBA739 | reverse complement strand
GCCAGGAAGAGCTAAAGCGCCAGGAAGAGGAGAAAAAGAAGCAAGAGCAGCAGAATCAGAACTCCAATAATAGTAGTAATAACTCAAGCTCTAATTCCAGTAACAATGGTGGCTTGAGCCCAGTCGTCGCAACAGGTACAAGGTACCGCTGGCCTTTAAATGTAAGTGGAACAATCACATCTTCATTTGGATATCGTGATGCTCCAACAGCAGGAGCAAGGTCCTATCACAAGGGAATTGATATTGCGGTGCCTAGTGGGACATCAGTTGTAGCAGCGGCTAATGGAACCGTAACAACTGCATCGTATCAGTCAGCAGCGGGAAACTTTATTATGGTTTCTCACGGAAATGGTGTTTATACGGTTTATATGCACTTATCCTCCATTAATGTATCTGCAGGGCAGACAGTCAGTCAAGGACAGGTAATCGGATACTCTGGGAATACTGGGGTTTCAACAGGCCCACATCTGCATTTTGGTGTAAATGTAAATGGTTCTTACGTGAATCCATTTAATTATGTTAGTAGACCATAATCGGTTTATATGCTTTAGGCTGGAGGATTTAGAATGGAACGTAAAAAATTTCTATCGGGTTTTCTGTGTGGGATAGCGCTTACTCTTTGTATGGGAGTGTTCATTGTGTATGGTAATCAGTTAGGATGGTTTGATAAGATTTATCAGACATCAAAAGGCTCCGAGAAAATTACCAATTCAGAACGTCGGCATGCCCTGCAAAAACTAGGTTTGTTAGAAAAGTATATTGATAAGTTCTATTTGAATGACTTAAATGCAGAGGACTACGAAGATGGTTTGTATAAGGGACTAGTTAGTAGTTTGGATGATAGATATGCAGCGTATTACAACAAAGAAGAGTTTGAAGAAATCACTGCCATGAATAAGGGAGAATATGTTGGTATTGGCTGTTCCGTTTCTTTTGATAAAGAGACAGGAGCGTTTACCATTATTCAGCCATATGAAGGAAGTCCAGCGCAACAGGCAGGAATACATTCTGGAGATGTTCTTGTATCAGTTGATGGAAAAAGCGTAACTGGGAAAACATTAAGTGATGTTGTGGCTATGATAAAGGGAG
>DBKX01000435.1 GCA_002297865.1 Lachnoclostridium sp. UBA739 | reverse complement strand
GGTTTATTAAGAAATATAGAAAGTGAAAATGGTGAAGTGTTTATCTCTGGTTCTGGTTTTGAAGGTAAAGGAAGATACACCGGTTATGGGCCGAACGGAGAAGACAGAAATAAAACGTTCATCATACAAATCATTCCATATATAACTTATCAATAACATTATGAATGTAAGAAATATAAGTCAATATATCACAAAACTTTGTGGCAAAGAAACTTTGGATATGCTAGGTAGCAACAAAGAACTTTTGCTGCAGAAAATCTATGGTCAGGACCCATCTCGTGACCAAGTTAAGACTGTGATTTCTGATGCAGCCAGCTTTGCTAGTAATGCGGAAGAACAGCTGTTCTACGAGTTTGTTCAGAATGCGTATGATGCAAATGCTGATTCACTATTTTTCTATGCCAATGAAAAATATCTCATTGTGCTCAATAATGGTGAACCATTTTATACAGACTTTGACATATTCGAATCAGAGACGATTCGAGACGGACAGTTGTATAATTTTCTTGCAAAGGGTAAGTCGTTGAAACGTAATGACAACAGCAAGTTAGGAAAATACGGACAAGGTTCAAAATTGCTCTACACCCTGTTGACAGAGGTGAGCGAAAGTGAAGAGAATGAGGATCTCCTGGTAAAGACCTTATATGATGAAAAGAAAGGACCATATCTGATTTCTTGGTATAACAGAAACCAACTTGCCAATCTTTTACAGGAACAGGGAAACTGGGTTCATGCAGCTGGTGACAACTATCAAGAGAATATTCTTTTTGCTAAGATTCTTATGAGCTATTATCCTATAGCTCCTGGTACATCAGAAGAACTGTTTTCTACAAAAGAAGCATTGGATGCCATTAGCGCATTCGATACCCTAGTAGATCCAAGACGCAACTTACATTTTCTTAATAGAGGTACGGCACTTATTATTCCATTGGGTAAAGGAAAGTATGAGAAAATCACATCTGACATAAACATGGAACGTGTGAGAACACGTTTAGGAGTCTTTGCGTCTATTACAAAAGACCAAGATCGCAACGAGGGTAAAACCGTTGAGCATATTTATGTAATGGGAGAAGAGGTTGAGCAACATGAGGTGCAGTCTGTATTTGTAGATTTCCAAATTGACGGTAAGCCATTCTATTATCACTTTGCCTTCAACCCAGTATTTGCTGAGAGGAATGTGGTGAATTTCTTCAAGGGACTTCCTATTCTTGAAACAAAACTCAGACTTGGCTTTATCATTGACAGCCAAAGATTTGATGTTGACAACAGCCGTCAAAGAATCTCTGACAAGGAAAAGACAAAAGGACAGTTAATTAAAGCTTTTTCAGAACTTGTTAAGGTTCTGAAAAAGATCAAAGTATCTGATCCACACAAATTTGACTACATATACAAGGCAATAGCTGCCACAAAGTATCAAGAAGGAGAAGACTTCAAATATATAAAAGAAGCCTTCCAGGAAGTGTTTGTTCCTTTCTTTGAGGAATTTGTACTCACAGCTTCAGGAGATTATGAAAAAATAGATAACGTACGGTCTTTTGCTGAAAACTATGAAGTACCTCTAAAGGAAATAGGTATCACTGAATATAAATGGATAGATGATTCTATAAAGAAAGATCTTCATCGACACAAGATTGATGTTGGAAGAATTGATTTCTCTACCCTGCTTTCTGAAGCAGAACCTCTTAAGTTGGCGGAATGGATAAATAATCTGTCAGCTAATGACTATAGTGAATTTAATAAACTTAGCAATGCACACAAGAATGAAAGAGGTGTGCAAGAGGTAAAGATATTCCGTTCTAACAAAGGCAATCTATTTAGCTACAGTGAGCTGAATAGTAATGCAAATATTTACTTTCCTCTGGAAGAGGGAATGAAATTTGGAGAATGTGAGCATATTAATGAGATCTTGTCTGATATAAATCAACCGGTCTATATTGCTAACTTGTTTGATAAAATAAAAACAAATATAGCATCTTTTAGACTATCAGACTCAACAAAAGAAGACGCAGCAAACTTACTGGCTTGGATTGCAACCAAGGAGCAGCACTATACTTACAAGATCAAGACTGAGATTTTTCTTTTGCAAGATTGGCATGACTCTTACAAACCGTTTAACAGTCTGTTGGAAGAGCGTCCTAAAGACACAATCTTATTTGATAAGTACTGTGTAAAAGGATTCATTCCAGAAGCAGTAAGAAAAAATTCATGGTTATTGAATCCTTCAAAGGCTAAGACTACATTCTGGGAATGGGCTAAAAGTAATTGGGCGAAACTTAAAGAAGAAGAAGGGTGGAGCGAAAATAGCCATAAATATNNAGATAAAGAGCGCATACAAAGCTTTAGACACAAAATCTCAGGACCAAACTGATACAAAAACGTTGACTCTCTTCTTGGATAAAGAGGGAAAGCCAACTACACAACTGCGCGCTATTGTGAATAATGTGTCAAAACTCACAGAAGATGAATACAATTATCTGGAAGCTAATGTCTTACACTTACGTTTATTGCCATATGAGTTCTGCAAGGAGCTTATGGAAGCCCCATTCCGTGTGGAAACTGTACAGTCGGCAAATATTGTAAATGAGAAATTAGTCGCAGATGAGAAATTATTGCGTATTTTCATAAAAATAACAGACGGATTCTTAGTTTCATACTATGTTCAAGAGTCTGAAGGCAATTATATCATACAGAAAAAGCCTAGTGGTTACAATTATGTTGATACTGTATCTTCTGACTTACAGGACGAATTGTTTGCTGCACATTTCTTCCGCATACCAGATAAAGTGCAAGAGATTTTGGAAGTAGAAAGAAAGAACTATTTCTTTGCATCAAATGAGAATATGCTCGAAAAGGCTATTGAAAGAGTTAAGAATCCTATTAAACTTTTCTCTTTTGCCAAAGATGCAAGCACAAGAATACTTGGAATATTTTTTAACAATCTAAGATATATCAATATTGAAACTGCCATTACCAAAGATAGTCTTGAATGGCAGGTAATAGAGTTTGCAGCGCAACGTAATACTGGAGAAAATGGATTTATAGAAAAAGTGTTTCGTCTCCTGAGATATAAAGGTCAAGAGCTTCCAGAATCAATTACTCAACAATATGTTAGTGTTGGTGATAATGAATATAATGTGTATCTTTTGGATGAAGATTACAAAAAAGATAATGAGACAATAGACTCGTTCCTTAAATGCCTTCCGTCACAGAATGAAGCAGAGTTTTTCAAGAAACACTATTATGATGGGAAAGAAGATGAAGTTTCGACAGAAAGCCTGTTTGAAGAATTAAGAGGTTCATACCTGACAGTAGAACAGTTAAAATTCTGTATAGACTACGCCATTACTAATGATGAATCCTGTGATGACTTAGAAATTGGTGCAGATGTTAAGCTTACTGATGCACTTGATATGATTTTAGAAAACAACTTTAGTGGGTTTGATAAACATTTCAAGATGGATGATGTGGACTTGGAAGAGCAGGTATATGCCAACCATAACATACTCATACAAGGTGAGTTTTTGCCTAATGTCCTTCATCATTGGATAGACAATAACCCACAAGCACAGTTTCTGTTTTCAAAACTCCATACAGTAAATGAACCTTACATAGCTGTACGACAGAATTTGCTTGATGATACGTTGAATAACGATACTTCATGGGTTCTAAATATGGAGCAGAACGCCATAGACAATACAATTTCATGGGCTATTGAGAAGAGACTTACATATGCTTATGGCACAAATAGGTACAACACCATGATGGGAATAATAGAAAAACTTCCGTCAGAGTTTG
>DBKX01000424.1 GCA_002297865.1 Lachnoclostridium sp. UBA739 | reverse complement strand
CAAGCACTTTTCCAGTTGATGCAATATGTTTTGCATGGGCTTTCATCTCTTCTGGAGCATTTTCCATTGCATAACCTTCTTCAACTGCTTTTAACATGCTCTCATCGTTAAAGTAATCTCCAAATGCCATTGCTTCTTCACGTTTCACGTTGCATTCTTTCATGATTTTCTCAAGCGCAATTCCTTTACTTACACTCGGATTACCTATATCAATCCACTGCTTTGCAGACACCGTCACAGTAAAGACATCGGAGTAATTATTTGTTAACCACTTCTTCTCTTCCTCTGTAAAACCTTTCGGTGCATAAATTGCAATCTTAATAATCGGCTCTTTTATTTCTTCGACACTAGCAATATAGTCAAGTCTCTGATAATAAACCTTAACCGCCTCTCTTAAAGCATCACTTGCATCCTTGCTATAGGCATTATTTTCACAACAGATGATAGCATCTAAATCCGTAAATTGTTCCAGATTTTGAATCAATTCTTTTGCTCGATCTTGATTTAATTCGGTTACACTCACTGTTTTTCCTTCATGATAAATAAGCGCTCCATTGTCTGCTATCAAATATATGGAATCTAGTACTGGCTTAAAATGTTCATATACAGTAAAACCTTGTCTTCCAGTTGCAACAACAAACTGAACACCTTTTCTCTCTAGTTCTCTTACACATGAAAATGTTTCTGTCGGTATACTTCCGTCAGCGTGCGCTAAAGTGCCATCCAAATCACTGGCTATTAGTTTAATCATATTTCTGTCTCCTTATGGCATCTACACTTAAGTTTTATCAAGCATTCTCTTTTTTTTGTTATACACAAACATAACAACTGCCATAGAACATATTAGCACATAGCCTAAAAAACTAAAAGCATCCGGCACTTGATTAAACAGGAAAAATCCGAAAATTGCGGCAAAAATTACCTGCGAATAATCATATATGCTAATTTCTTTCGCCGGAGCATGAAAATACGCTGCTGTTATACCGAATTGTCCCCCTGCAGCAGCAAGCCCTGCTAAAAGCAGATAGACAACCTGTATCCCTGACATTGCCTTATAATGAAATAGCATATAAGGAACAGAAGCAAGACAAGAGAAAGTCGAAAAAATAAACACAACTAACGGACCTTTCACACCTTGTTTTCCCAAGATACGAACCATTGTATACGCAATTCCTGCGCATAAACCACCGCTTAACCCGATGAGTGCAGGGATTAAATCAATATTGGAGAAACTTGGTTTTACAATAAACATACAACCAATTAACGCAACTACTACACTAGATAACTGAATAAGATTGATACGCTCTTTCAAAATGAAATACGAAAACACAATTGCAAAAAATGGTGACATTTTATTTAGCATGGATGCATCGGACAAAACTAGATGATCAACCGCATAAAAATTGCAGAACACCCCCAAAGTACCAAATAATGCCCGTAAAAATAAATATTTGCCATCCCCCTTTTTCCATTCTATTTTAATCTTATCCTTTCGTATTATAATAAGTGCAAAAATCAGTGCCACCAGATTCCTAAAAAATGCTTTCTGTAAGGATGGCAAATCTCCAGACAGCCGAACAAAGACGTTCATTAAAGCAAAGCAGAACGCTGCACATAAAATATATATAATTCCTTTGTATTTTGATTTCATCATTTCCTCCTTTTGTGTCAAACCTCTAATGTAAGACCATTTTCTTTCAGCCATTCTTTCTTTTCCTTCCAGTCTGGCATATAAAGTCCGACCAGCGCCCAAAATTCCTTAGAATGATTCATCTGAAGAATGTGACAAAGTTCATGACACACTACATAATCAAGCACTCCCTCTGGTGCCATAATCAACTTCCAATTAATCATAACATGTCGTTCGCTACTACAGCTTCCCCACCTGGTTTTTGTATTTCTAAGGGTAAGCTTTGTGCACTTAACACCTATCTTTTTCTCAAAACTTGCAATTCGCTTAGGAATCCACACAGCCGCTTTTTCTTGATACCATTTACTAAGCACTGTCCGAATTTCTTCTGTATCTTCATACTTTCCATAAATCAGAATCTCTTGTCCCACCATTGCCACATATCCTTTTCTTGCCGATAATGACGGCTTGCGAACAATGCGATACGGTTTACCAAGATAGTATAGAATGTCTCCTGTTTTGTATTTTTTACTATCATTTAAGTTCATATACATACCCATTTTCTACGTTTTCTATCTCCTTTAAGAGCTTTTGCTCATTATCTTTAAACAACAGGATTTTATTATACTTATAATACTCTTCCGAACCATTTTCACTTATGAATTTCATACTGTAAAAACCACTTGTCAGTTCAGTAAGGAAAATAACCATCTCTTGACTCTCACCAAAAGCTGTCTCAAGAAAAGCAAATGTATTGGCAAGCTGATTGGCCGTCATATCAATATGGTCTTCTCTCATCTGCACTTTATTCTGAAATACTTCTTTTACAACTTCAAATGTATCTTCAGATTCCAATAAAGCTTTATGCATTTCATCCAGACACTGGATAATTGTATGCTTGATTACAATGTCATCCTTGTCTAACTGATTTGATTCTTTCTCCTTTATAAGCTTCGCAGTATGGTTAGAAATCAGGTTCTCAACTTCTTTACTGATACGAACCAAATCATTCATACTCACTAACTTTAGCTGTTTCATCACTTCATATAGCTCTGTCACATAAGCATCTTCTATATAAGCCTTATAAAAACCTTCACGAAGTTTCGCCAAAAGAAGTCCTAATACGCTTAACTTTTCATCAAAAGCACCATTTCTAACCTTTTCAACTGCAGCAGCATCAAACTTTCCATTCAAAATATTTTCTACATCATAATCCTTTTGATATTTGTAGAACAAAAGCAGATAATTGGAAAAATCTTTAGCAATTGCAGGATGCTGCAAATACTGTACCACTACATGCTCATCTGTCACAATCTGAAGCGCTTCATACTCATATAATATTGCCGATAAATCTTCCCATCCTCTAGCTGTTACAAACTGCTTTCCATCAATGGCAGTCTCAATTACATAAAAATGCTCTTTCTTAATATCCAGATAAGATAAAATAGCAGGGTGCAGATTCTGTGCTGTTGCATACTCTTTCCAGACTTCATAATTCTGTTCCACTTCCATTTTCTTCACTCGGTCCAAGGTAACTACGTCAAAGTCACGAACTGATTTGTTATATTCAGGCGGATTACCTGCTGCAACAATAACCCATCCCTCTGGCAGTTTCTGATTTCCAAATGTCTTACATTGCAGAAACTGTAACATCATCGGTGCTAATGTCTCTGATACACAGTTAATTTCATCCAGAAAGAGAATTCCTTCCTTTTGATTATACTGTTCTATTCTTTCATAAACTGCTGCTAGTATTTCACTCATAGTATATTCTGTAACCGAATATTCCTTTCCGTCAAACCATTTCTTCTCAATGAAAGGAAGACCAATTGCACTTTGTCTTGTATGATGGGTGATGGTATAAGAAACCAGTCCAATTCCCATTTCTCTCGCAACCTGTTCCATAATGGCAGTCTTTCCGATTCCTGGAGGTCCAATTAGCAAAATCGGCCTCTGTCTTACTACTGGTATTTTATATTCTCCAAACATATCCTTTGCAAAATATGCCTGCAAGGAATGTCTAAACTCCTCTTTTACTCTTTTGATATCCATTATACCCCTCCATCTATTACAAGCTTCATTGCCCAAGGTGGCACAAGCTTTTCTGTATAATCCGTTTCCACAAAAACAAATGCAACATCATACATTGGCCTCTTCTTTGGAAATGTCCCTAGTCCATCTGTAAAATACAGCATTCCCTTAAGATGATTGAAAGCCTGTTCCTTTAAAAGTTTATCCACATACTCAAACACTGGGCGAAAATCTGTTCCACCAAATCCTTTTACTTCTAACTTCTCCTGATACTGCTCCAAATCTTCCATAGACGTAATCAAGATATCTTCTTGTACTTGATTGTCGCATTGAATAATATGGATATTTACTTTTTTCAGAAAACTTTCACTATCCAGCAAAATAGAAACTGTTTCCTCTAAGAACTGCTTCACAAGCTGTCCTGAACACGAACCTGATGTATCAATGGCAATAACAAATTCCTCGATTCGCTTTACTTCCTTGTATTCTAACGCCTCAATTAATGGCATGTTATGATACAGTTGCAAACCATACGTATAATACCCATAGTCAAAGGAATCCTCATCCACTTCCATCATTTCTCTAGGCACTGCAAATTTCCTTAAAAACTCTTTATAATCATACTGCTTTCGGTTTGCTATTTTCATAGAGCGTAGCAAACCTTTTGCTTCCTTACCGATGTTTTTTGAAAAGGTCTCTAAATTGGTAGCTGTCTTTTCCGCCACTTCCTTCCACATTTCCATAAATGGCGATTGTACTTGCTGGTTCACCCCTTGATTCTGTTGCTTGTTATCGTCGTTGTCTTTCTTTCCTTTCCAGAATACATGATCATCTGCCAGAAATTCCAGTTGTGTCTTCACAAACTCATCTGCACTCATTTCCTTAGCTGTCAAGATTCTATAGATTCCCTCTGCTGTTACCACCTTAAGCTCTCTTTCAAGCCTTTTATACCAAGACGAACGAAACTCCGACTTAAGCTTATTGATACAACGGTAATCTAGGCCATCGATACAGTATTCTACCGCCATGTCACAAGCAACGTTCCACGCATCTTCATCCAGTTCCTCTTCTTTTGAAAGATGTCTAAAGATGCAATGCAAAATCATATGCAGATAAGCCCTGTTTACCAATACTTTGTTATATTTAAAACGCTCTGCCACAAATCTAGGATTAAACTTGAGCTTTTTCCCATCGGTCCCAACAAAAAAAGTCTGCATATTCATCTCATATTCCAGCTGACTTAAAGCCATATCAAGAAAACGCATCGACAGATACAGTTCATTTCTTGCATTTTGCAGAATATGAATACCTAGATTGCATAACCGTTCCTTTACTTCATTTTTCATGCTACTTCCTCTTTATAAATCAAAAGTCTTCTTCTGCACCTTAAAATGCTTATTTTTATAAGCAAGCAATACACTTACACATTCAACCTGTTCTCTTTGATGGGCTATTTCGATTGCCAATTCTATATTTTCTTTTGTATAGAATCCGGCATCACTAAGGAATAACAGTCCATCTATATCTTCCTTCTCTACACATAATGTAACAATGCCAGCGAAATTAGAGCGTATATACTGTTCATACTCTTCCTTTGCTTCCATACTAAGTTCATAGGGATATTCCAATCGATCTCTTGCTATCGTAAATAAGGTTTCCAAGGTATCATTAAGACGAGCCACACGAAAGACTTCATCGTATTTTTTATAATCAACTTCTTTCTCTTTCATACATTCACGATAATGTACTCCTGAACCATAGGTAACCTGATTGATAATTCTTGCCTCCACATTGTCCACATAGTCATAAAGATAACTGGGAAATACTAGTTTGCTCATTGTATGGGTATTTCTATTTTCCATCGTTACATGGATTTCCTGATTTAACTCGGATAATAAATTTTTTAGGCATGTCATTTTCTGCAGATACACTTGTATCTGAAACTCCCTAAGACTACGACAGTTTTTGAACGCTCCATCTTCTGTTGACAAAATTCGATCCGACAATGTCATCTTGATTAAACGCCTGCAATTATAAAAAGCATGGGCACCAATGGACTCAATTGTCTTTGGCAAAACAACTTCTAGGAGTTCATTATTTCCTTCAAATGCGTATTTTCCAATTGCAGTCACAGGCTTTCCTTCTAGTTGGGCTGGAATCTGCACTTCTGATTCATTTCCCAGATAACGGGTTATCTCCACTGATTGTCCATTTACTCTATATGAAAATTCCATCTTCATTACTCCATTCTAAGTACACTGCCTTAAAACCAGGCACTTAATGATCATACCATATGGGAAATGATTGTCAATAAACAAATAAAACAGCACCTCCACTCTCAAAATGAAGATGCTGTCTCATTTATTTACTATTTATGATCTTCTGTTACCAAAAAGTCTTAAAAGTCTCAAGAAAATATTAACATATTACACAGCAGCCTAAAAATCAACCTTTTTTCCATAATAAGTACATTCAAATAATTTCTGCATCTCTGCAGGTGTAATCTTTCTAGGATTGGTAAGTGTACAAGCATCTCCAACTGCTAATTCTGCAATCTTTGCAATCTTCTCTTTGAATTCATCTTCCTTAACACCAAACTCTTCTAAAGTTAGAGGAATATTCAAAGCTTTATTCATATCCTGTATCATATCACATAACTTATCTACTAACTCATCATCTGTTCCTGTAAGTCCCATAAATTTAGCAATGTCCACATATCTGCCTTTGCAAGCCTTTGCATTAAATTGAATCACATATGGAAGATAAATCGCATTGGCACATCCATGAGGAATATGTCCTGTGCTAAATGCCGCACCAGTTTTATGTGCCATGGAATGTACAATTCCTAATGATGTATTAGAGAATGCCATACCTGCAAGACATTGTGCATAATGCATCTGTTCTCTTGCTGATTTATCCTGATTATAAGAAGCAAGAAGATTATCTTTTACCATAATCATTGCTTTTATTGCTAATGGGTCTGTAAATACTGTCTGACTTGTAGAAACATATGCTTCAATTGCATGTGTTAATGCATCCATACCTGTATGTGCAGTTAACTTCTGTGGCATGGACTCTGCAAGTGCCGGGTCAACCAGTGCAATATCCGGAGTAATATTAAAATCTGCAATAGGGAATTTTACACCAGTATCATAATTTGTAATAATAGAGAAAGATGTTACTTCTGTTGCGGTACCTGAAGTTGATGGAATTGCAGCAAATTTTGCCTTTTTTCTTAAAGCTGGGAACTCAGGCAATGCAAATAATTTGTCAAAATCTAATTCTGGATATTCATAAAAAATCCACATTGCTTTCGCTGCATCAATTGGTGAACCACCGCCCATTGCAACGATCCAGTCTGGCTTGAATTCCTGCATTACTTTAGCGCCACGCATTACTGTTTCTACAGATGGGTCTGGCTCAATATTTTCGATAAGCTCAGTTTCCATTCCTGCTTCTTTCAAATAAGAAACAACTTTATCAAGGAATCCTAATCGTTTCATAGTACCGCCACCAACACAGACAACAGCACGTTTTCCTTGTAAGTTCTTTAAATTATCAATTGCATTTTCTCCGTAGTAAATGTCTCTTGGCAATGTAAACCTCATAAACCTCTTACTCCTTTATTATGTATTTTTGTATATGAATTTTCGAAAGCCATATACAAATTAATTATAACACAAACTTTGCTTTTTGTACTTCTTTTTTCATTGTGGAAGAAATCTCTGAGGACTTTCCTATACGTTAAAATAAGACTTGTCCAAACGACAAGTCTTATTTCACCTACTGCTTATTCACTATTATTTTATACTCTTTTGTTATGCCCGATAGGCTAGTTACTGTAATTGTAACTGTATTTTTTCCATGCTTAAAATTCTCATTACCATTTACTGTAACGACACTTTCTGAATCAGTTGGTATTGCACTGATTACAATATCATCCGTTTCATTATCCACCGTCATTTCATAGGAAACCACATTCTTTTCAAATGCTGGTGTTAAAGTTTCTGGGAATACTTCTAACGTTTGTAATGTCGCATCCTTACTTTCAGAAGGATTTTCTTTTACCGAAATGATTGCAGAAACATTGTCTACTGTCGAAATCTCCTCTTTTGCTTCTCCTACATTCATTTCTTGTACTTTTATCGATGCTTGTCCAACCTCAAGTGCCTTAAACTTTAACTCATAGGAAACTTTTTTTACCTCTTCTGGAAACACATCATTTAATTTAAGAACACCGGTTGTCCCTGTGAATACATCTTTATCTGCAGAAATGAACTCTAATATTGAATCATCGTAATACACATATGCATCTACCGACTTCATGGAATTTTCACCAGTTACGTCAAAGGAAACCATTACTTCATTTCCTTTTTTCACTGTTTCATCAGAAACTGTAATTTTGTAATGCACCTGACTTGCATCACTTCTTCCTGTTAGCAAGAATAAAAAGCCTGTTACCATTACAAGGGAAAGAACCACTACTATCTTATTGATTTTCATAAATCACCTAACTTGCCTTTCTTGAAATCTTAACCGTATACGTTGTCTTCGTACCATTACCTGCCTTACATACAATAGATACCGTTGTAGTCTTACCTGATGCAAGGGATACAGTTCCCGTTCCTGATATAATATCTGCATAAGAACTGATAGGGGCTGCACTTACTGTTACAGATGACACACTATGGTCAACAACCATGGTATAATTCTTTGTCTGATAGTCAAAGGTTGGAGTTAGCCCTAATGTTTTCGAACCATGTTTTACTGTTATACTCTTTAGATAACTGTTCGGATTTCCTGCACTTGCTGGTAATGTGCAACGTGAAGAAGGCATATTTTTGTATACTGGAATATAGAAAACAAAGGTATCTTTTTCAATTTCCATGTTAGAATAAGAACGATGCGTACTCTTTGATTCACTTGCTGGTGCTTGTACATTGGTCATATACTGATGTGAGTAATAAGGACTGGAAACAACATTAAACTTCTGGAAGTGAATTGTATTCTGCCCTCTCTTAATGTAAGATGATGCAATATATTCTGCTCCGCCTACGATAGACTTGTATGGATTTGTCCAAGGACGGTTATAGGTTGTTCCTGAACTTGCATATTTAAGTCCATTGGCAATCGCCTGTCCAGATGAGCTGTCATTGGCTCCAATATTAAAATAGTTATAATATCCTTGATATCCCGGGTAAGTTCCTGAAACAGAACCACTTCCATTTAAACCAAGTTCCTGTTTTGCGCGAATTGCCAAGAAATATGGACTGATTCCATTAATTTTTCCCGCTTCCATGAAAGTATTTTTATATTGGTCAGACACTGTTTTCCCTGTAACCTTATCTTTTACACTATAAGATCCTTTCATAAAAGTATTAGATAGAATACTGTGAACAACATCTTCTTTCTGACGATGATCATAAGCTAATGACTCAAACTGCCAGATACTGTCTGCTGTTAATGAATTTCTTGGGTCCATGTAATAGCTGATAACCTGTGAATTGGCACAGTACCAGTTGGTTCCGTCAAACACCTTGTACTGATCTTTGGACCAGTCATAAGCACCAGGCTGTGTGGATAAGTAGGAAAATGGTGCACTATAAGTTCCTGCAGCACCGCCTTTTGGCTGATTACTCTGCATAACATTACGACCAATCTTACTTTCATTTTCAATTACGTTATCCCAATCAAGTCCTGTATGAACAGCTGAAAAATGCCATTTTGGATACTGTTCATGTAATTCTTTCATTGCACTATGATAACTAGATGGAAACTCGGATAATTCTTTCAAAAATTCTGCATCATCTGGTATTGTGACAGCTGAAGTAAGGATATACCCTGTATGTGTAATACCTGAAATTACAAATGTACATTTATACCACTTTTTCTTTAAAACTGTTAAACTTCCTCTAATCGTAACGGATGTGTCTGCCTCTAGTACAGCAACATTTGATGCCATTGTTGCGGCAATTTTCTTAGCACTGATTGTCTTTGTTGTAACTGCTAAAGTGGATTCCTTATTTCCTACTGTTGCAGTGACTTTTGTTAGATAATCAGACTTTACATAAGCTGAAATTCCTTTTCCATTCACAACAGCATATACATAGGACCAGTCAATTCCTTTTACGGAAAGTTTTCCCAGAATAATAACCTGTTGATTCGACTTAAGAGTTGCTCTTTTGGTATCATAGGTATTTGCTGTTTTGTACACAGACAATGATGTACTCTTCACTGTCGCTAGATCATATGTCGTCTTTGTTGTTGTAGTCTTATAAATAGTAATATAAGCAGACGATACATAACCTCTTACTGTTTTTCCATTCACTTGTGCACTGATTCGATACCAGGTTGTTCCTGATTTCGTTGTTTTATCAAGAACTAACACATATTTGTTTTTTGAAAATCTGGATACAATAGATGCTGTTGTCGAAGGTGCACTCCTTACGTTAAGAGCTGTTGCATTAACATATCCATAACGTTTCAAAAATGTGCTGGTAGAACTTGACGTGTTTTGAGAACCAGAAGACGTGGATGAGCTGGTTATACTAATGTACTGAGCACTTACATAACCTGTAATCTTTTTTCCCTCTGCTGTTGCAGAGATTTTATGCCACTTAGCACCACTGGAATTCACTGTTGTAGATGTTATGGCAACTTCAGTTCCTTGTTTAAGACTTGCCACAATGCTTGCAGTTGCTGAAGCTGACTGGCGAACATTTAAACTCGTGGCAGTAACTTTACCTTTTGATGCAGTCGCATGAACTACATTTTCTTTTGTGAATAAGCAAATCATCATTACGCATAGACAAAACGCAATGTTTCGGACAAGAATCCTGTTGACTTTTTTACTATTCGACATATTACCACCTTTTATTATAGTAATATAATTAATATAACAATTTTAGATTACTTTTTCAATAGAAATATTAACAGAATGAAATTTTATCTTGCAATTTGTCTTTAAGAATCAAACACCTAGCCTGAGACACAAGTGTTGGCTAATAACAAGAAGATTTGGAATTTTCCCCGTTTATTGATTGGAATTAAGTTTATGATTTCACTTCACCTTTCGCAAGACAGCTTTGAAACTGTATGTAACGTTGCAGGCGATCAAGCCATTGCTCTTATCATTAATAAAGCTGTCAAGAAATTGACATAATTTTGACATATAGTCATAATGAGTTAGAAAAGCATCCATACGTCCTGCTTTTCTAACCTTAGGTTGAAATTTTTCATATCAATCGTATATTTTGTCTTATTTAGTAAACTTCCTGTGTTGCATAATTTCCAATAATATGCTATTATTACAATAAGATGATGATAAGTTCAATAAAGCTCGAATTTTGTTGAACAACACTTACACAAAATTACTTATATTTATTATAAGTGTTTATTGGGAGGATAATAATGAAAAAGGAAAGTAAAAATGATGTTCAAATCAAGTATAACTATAGTAAACTTCTTGGCAAAATCAAAGAGATCTATGATACACAAGAAAAGTTTGCTTTAGCACTTGGAATTGGTAGAGTTTCATTAAGCCAGCGATTAAATGGAAAGCTCGAGTTTTCCCAAAATGAAATACTGAAATCCTGTGAATTACTTAAGATTAAAAAGAAGGACATTCCTATTTACTTCTTTGTTGAAGATTCATTACAATAATTTTTACATAAGGTTAACAAACAAACTTTGTTCTTAACTATCCCGTATACACCCCAGGTCTTATACAGCAACCTGCTTTATTCTAAAGCAGGTTTTTTTCACACATTTTTCTTTCTGTAATATAATGTAATGATAATGACTTTCAAATTTATGAAAAGGCGTGATATTTTGGCTATCAAAATTTTTATTGACCAAGGGCATAATCCCAGCGGTTTTAATGCTGGTGCCGAAGGTTTTGGTTTGAGAGAACAAGACATAACTTTTAACGTTGGTTCCTATTTAGCAGATATTCTGTCTGCTGATTACCGCTTTGAGGCCCGAACTTCCAGAACATTTCCAGAACAGATACTTGGTACGAATACCAATGAAAGTCTACGTGCAAGAGTGCAGGCAGCGGATTCATGGCCTGCTGATTACTTTATCAGCATTCATGTAAATTCCAATACCAATCCTGCAATCAACGGAACGGAAGCATATGTTTACGAGGCATATTCAGAATCCTATTACTTAGGAGATTCCATTGTAAATGAAATTGTAAGACGTGTCGCTACGAAGAACAATCAAGTTCGTATCAATCCATCACTTTATGTATTACGAAAAACCAACATGCCTGCTGTATTAGTGGAACTTGCATATATTTCCAATGAAAGCGATGCAATCAAACTTCGAGATGATCAGTATCAGTTTGCTTACGGCATCTATGTAGGTCTTCTAAATTATCTAGGATTACCTCAATTATAGTTCACAATACCACTAGAAGCGTCCTCTTCCTGAATACAAGAAACAAATCTGGCTGAAGACGCTTCTCTTTAATCAAACATACAAATTGCTATTGCTTAGGCTTCTCTGTTACCTCTACTGTTTTTGCAAGATAAGGACTTACATGCACCATGCAGTGTTTTACTTCCGGATACTCATGTTCTATTGCATCATGAACCTTATCTGCAATATTATGTGCCTCAACTAAAGAAAGTGCTCCATCTGCTGCAATATCAATATCCACATATATTCTTGTACCAAACATGCGGGTTTTCATATCATCAATCCCTCGAACACCATCCTGTGCCAAGATGGTATTTTTCATACTTTCTAGCTGTTTGCTGTCACAAGACTCATCAATCATTTTTCGGAAACTCGACACAGTAATATCGACGGCTACTTTCATAATTACAAATGCAATCACAACGCATGCTATCGGATCACAAACTGGATATCCTAGCTGAGCACCTAAAATTCCAATAAAACTTCCTACTGAAGAAAATGCATCGGATCTGTGATGCCAGGCGTCCGCAAGAAGTGCATCGGAATTTATTTTTTTTGCGGCAATTTTTGTGTACCAGTACATTGCTTCTTTGACAACGATTGAAATTCCTGCCGCTCCTAAGGCAATGCCTTTTGGCACTACAAGTGTATCTGCTCCATGAAACCATATCTTTTTAATTCCACTAATTGCAATGCCTACTCCTGTCAAAAAAAGAATTCCTCCCAGTAATATTGCTGCTATACACTCTAGTCTTTCATGTCCATAAGGATGTTTTTCGTCAGATTCTTTGTTGGATAGCTTCACGCCAACCATTACTACTATAGTACTTAGTACATCCGAGGCAGAATGTACAGCATCGGATATCATTGCTGCTGATTTGCCGAAAATTCCACATAAGAACTTTAAAATAGATAATATTAAATTAATCACAATGGTATTTCTTGATACTCGCATAGCAATCTCTTCGTTTTTAATTTGACTTCTTTCCATATAACCTTTTCTCCTAACTCTTTCGTTCTTATTAGTATATGGCGGACAAGTGTACTTGTTGCTTATGTATGAAAAGGAAATGGAATTTAAAAAGCCAAGCAAAATGCCTGGCTTTACTATGGACTCCGTTACAATTTTTCAACTTCAATAAGTATCTGATTCAATAACACTTCAACTACCCTAAATTCTGTCGCTTTGATGTAATAAGCTTCTAATAGGTCATGTAGATCTTTTGCCTTCTTGAGATAGGAAACTCCTTCTTGGATACAGGCGCGGTATCGAGCCTTGATATCCTCTAATTCCTCTGCATATTTTTCATCTGTTCCTTCCGTAATCAGCTCTTTGTACATATCAACCACCACATCATCTTCCCTAGCAGGAAAATATTCATGAGGTGCGGTACTATCGAAGATAACTGTGCTGAGTTCTGGCAGCAGTATCATGTCTAAACTATTTGGATCGAACCCACAATGATAAACTTCTACATCTAGCCCCTTCATCTGGGCATGAACCATTAATTTCTTAAGCATTGTTGACTTTCCTGAACCTGGGCGTCCTTTGATAAAATATCTGTTTTTCATAGGTTCAATGATACTTTCAACAAAATCTACTGGGCCATCACAAGTAGATGCACCAAAAAATCTATGATAAACCTTACTTTCTTTCTCATAGGAATTATCCTTAAGTATATCTTTTATTATCACATCAGTTAATTCATTGGCCTTATCATAATCCATATTTTTAATATAGATCTTTTCCCATTCATCATGAACTTTCATTGCTCTGCCAAATGCATCATAAGCCCTTGGATAACAAGATGCTATCTCATCTTGTAATTTTATAATTTCACTTTGATGTGGTTTCAGCTTCCTTGTTAGCCATGCAGAACCAATATTCACATACTCCTCAATACAGCCAGGAACCGTAGGCTCAATTACATGAGGCGCTGTTCCATCCACAACTGCGAATCCAAGTTCACGGACAATAACACCATCTAATGAATGAGAATCTGAAGAACAATGAATATATTCAACTAAATACTTCTCTTCAAAGCTCTTTCCAATCTTCTTCATTAAAGTGGATTTTCCATTCCCTGGTCCACCCTTTAAAATATAAATCTTTTTTAACTTCGAAAGATTGCTCGCAAAAAGATTTTGAAATCCTTTTGCCGTATTACCGCATGCGAAATAATGCTTTTCAGCCATGCTCAATCACCTAAATCTTTTTTCTCTC
>DBKX01000155.1 GCA_002297865.1 Lachnoclostridium sp. UBA739 | reverse complement strand
AACCTATTCCTTGCGGAACGCCAAACACTTCCACATAATCTTTGTAATATTCTACCTTAGTTCTGTAATAATCCCAAGTAAAGAATCCTACCAACAACAGTACTAAGGCGGCAGCGATGCCACCATAAAGTAAAGGTTTTGATATCGGGTCTGGAGCTATAGCCTTCTTTACTGCAGACTTCATTTCCACGCAAGACTGATAGCGTGCCTCTGGCACTTTTTGAGTAGCCTTGTCAACCACTACTTGTATCTTATCAGAAATATATGGATAGGTCTCAGCCATTCTTGGCATATTATCCTTGACCACTCTCCGCTTGATTTCCTGAGCTGTCAACAACGTAGAATCATAAGGCGCACGCCCCGTCAACATATTGTGAATCAATACACCTATAGAATAAATATCTGAACGAGCGTCAATGTCCTTACCATATATTTGCTCAGGGCTCATATAGGCAGGAGTTCCCATAATAGCCTTACCATCAGTAACATTCACCTCCGATACGATTTGGGCAATACCAAAGTCCATGATTTTAATATGGCCATCATCTTGTATGATGATATTAGCTGGTTTGATATCACGATGCACGATGCCTTTTGAATGAGCATAAGCGAAAGCATCCAATATCTCACATATCATAGGGTACGCTTTGCTTTCTACAATCAAGCCGTTCTTCTTATTGATAAAATCTTCAAGGGTCATGCCCTTTACATATTCCATAATGAGAAAGACACCTTCTGCCGTTTCCACATAGTTCAAGAACTTTACTATACCAGGATGGTCTAACGAACAAAGCATCTCTGCCTCTTGCTTAAATCTGGCACGTAAGGCAGCATTTCGTGCCACTTCAGGACGCAACGCCTTTATAGCCACTTGCTGGTCTATGTTTGTATTGACAGCTAGGTACACGCTACCCATACCACCTGAGCCCAGATGGCGTACTATTCTATAATTGAGTATGTCTGTAGGAATCATATCAAAAAGATTTAGTGATTGCTTTCAAGTTAATTTATCGCAAACTTCCATACAAATATGGAGATGATAGCTAATATCACAGCTCCTAATCCCATGTAGCGATGAGAATCCTTATATTTATATACTTTTTCTCCGTTACTTAGTTTTACTTTATCATTCCAAACCACAAAGCCAAACGCAATGCCGAAGAATCCGCCAAGTAAAGCGAAGACTTAAGCAGCAATAAGCCACCCAGTAGCCTCGTCTGGTTCATATTGATATTCCGTCTTCGGTTCGTCATCTGATGCACTTGACTTCTGTTTTATCTGTATCTCTGTTTTTGGCTCATCAACAACCTCTTGTGCTGCTTGCGCTCGTTTATTCAATTCATCTACAACCAGGTTCCAATCCAAATGTCCATCGACTACACCAGCCAAATAGATTTCTGGAGCAGGGCCATTCGCAGGAATACTGATAGATGACTTTCTCAAAGGCTTTCGATTGACGACCGTGCCATTGGCACTACAATCTGTAAAGACATAATATTTGCCTCCAGTAAACTCTTTCAACTCCACATCGGCATGATGACGGCTAATTTTGCGGTCGGCATCATTGATGATGATGTCGCACATTTCCCTACCGATGGAAATCATCACTGGAGCGTTCTGTTTTCCTGCATGACTGACGTGAGTACCATTGCTAAGTGCTGCCATAAACTCATAACAGTTCTGATAACGCAACATCATATTTTTATCGGTAGCCTTATCCAAAACCTTTTGCAAGATGTCCGACAGACCAGACTTATACTTTGAAAGTCTAGGGAACTCATTGTTTAGGATGGCATCCTTGGTTTCAAATTCACTTGCCAATGTATTGAAAGCATGGTGACCTGTGAGCATATAGTAAAAGACGCATCCCAAAGAATAAATATCAGAACGGAAATTGATAGAAAAGCCATCAGCTTGTTCTGGACTCATATAGCCATTAGTTCCTATGATNNGCCTACTATCGTAGAACTATTGGTATTATCCATATCCTTTGCCACACCAAAGTCAAGCAAACAAACATTTCCATCTGGTCGAATCATAATGTTGGAAGGCTTGATGTCTCTATGGACAATATGAGCATTATGCACACACTGCAAAGCATCAAGAATCTTCAACATCAATTCCACAGCCTGTTGTTCTGGTATCGGTCCATGCTTGGTTACATACTGCTCAATATTCAAACCTTCCACCAATTCCATGACAATATAATAGTTTTGGGTAGCATCATCACGGAATGCCGCATAAAGTTTGACTATCGACGGATGGTTTACTTTCAGCAAGAACTCCACCTCTTTCTCTATGCGGCTAAGGATAGCCCAATCGCTGGCAAACTCGGGAAGGATTTCCTTGATTGCAACGATTTTACCTTGGCTATCCATACCACGGAAGATTTGCCCCATTACACCACGAGCTATGGGAGTATCTTCTATTGTGTAATTAGCGATTTGTCTCATTTTCTTGCTTCTTCAGGTTTTTTATCTCCATCAAAAGCCTTCATTACTTCATTGGGCAACTCTCCATTTTGTGAAGACTTTCCTGTAATTTTTTCCTCTGTGCTTTTATTGGTTCTTTTACCACTCTTTATCTCTTGAACGGCTTTTTTCACAGTATTATCTTTTGCATTTTGCTTAATAGCCTTTTTTGCCACGTTATCATCTGAAGCTCCAATAACATTTTCTACTTTAGTGCCTTCATTTCTAACCTCTGGTCTTTTTACATTACCTTTTGGCTTTACTGTTGTCGTTACAGATGCTTTTGGTTGTGGCTTTTCATCTTCATGGAAATACCAATAAGCACCACCTGCAACGACAATAACCAACAAAGCTGCAATCAAAGAATATAACACAGCATGGCTCTTTTTCTTAGGTTGCGCAATAGCACCAGAAACAGAAGGGGTTCCCATTGGCGACATTACCATATCCACAACAGGAAATTCAACAAGCTGCACAGTGATATTGTCCAATCCACCAGCCTCGTTAGCTTGCTCAACAAGCATTTGTGCACGTTCATTCAATGTCAAGTCATGACGAGATACTGTATTAAGAATGGTATTGTTATTTATCATACCACTCAAACCATCTGAACACAACAAGAATGTACTGTTAGGCTCTGGAGTAATAGGCATTTGACCTATCACAGGTGGTGTCATACCTTCCACACCCAAAGCATTGGTAATTTGGTTCTTGTCTTGATGATGCTCAGCTGCCTCTTGCGTGATCTGACCAGCATCCACCAAAGTCTGAACGTATGATTGATCTTTTGTAATCTGACGTATCATCCCATTGGTGATATAGTAAATACGGCTATCACCTACCGAGCCATAGTAAACCTTTCCGTCCTTGACTATCAGCATTACACAAGTGGCCCCCATACCTTGAAGTTCCTCATTCATGGATGCCTTTCTCAGAATAGCTTGATTTGCAGCAATGACCGAGCTAGTGATTGCCTCTTCTGGTGTGGCAAAAGTATTGTCGGAAAGAATATCCTGAATGACGGCAACTGCCAATTGCGATGCCACATCGCCAGCATTCTGTCCACCCATACCATCACATACCGCTACGACCCTACCATTAGGAGAGTCGAAAGTAACCATGCTAT
>DBKX01000152.1 GCA_002297865.1 Lachnoclostridium sp. UBA739 | reverse complement strand
GGAAGCTGTCACAAGAATACGGACTCAATATCAAAGAATGGGCTTATTTATTAACAGAAACGACTTTAAGTAATGAAAAATGTTATCCTGTTTATTGCACATCAGATTAATGAATGTACTTTGAGGAACTACTATAAATTGCTCAAAGAAAAGCCTTGTGATTATAATCTTTTTTGGGGATTGCATGATGACATCGTTCAAGATACGGAACTGCCGAAGGATATCAAGGTCTTCCATTTCAGTTTCTCCAGTCTTCAAGCGTTAGGATATACTCCTTTCTTCTATGATGATGGAAAAACATTTGGCAGTGTAAACTTCATATTGCAGGCTTTCTTTAAAAAATATCCGGACTACGATTATTATTGGAGTATGGAATATGATGTTATTTTTACAGGGAACTGGTATACATTCTTCGGATCTTTTGAAAGGTACAATGCAGATTTTATCAGTTCACATATTGAGTTTCCTAAGAGAGGAGTCAATGACAACTGGATATGGTGGAATCCGCTTATCTTCTTGGAAGAAGATATTCCTGTAAAAAACTACGTCAAAGCATTCAATCCTTTGTACCGTATATCTAAGTCTGCTTTATCCTTCATGGATGGCTTTCTCAAGCAAGGGAATTACGGACATTTTGAAACGCTTATGTCAACTGCGTTATTTAATCATGGTTTTCAATTGCTGGACTATGGGGGAACCGGTAAGTTTGTACCTAATGGATTCAAAAATCGATTCTATACAGCCAGTCAAGAAACAAATAGCGGTACAATAAGATTTCGTCCTGAATACAAAAGAAACGAAATAGAAAGACAAGCGCCTGCAGATACACTTTTCCACCCTGTAAAAGACTAATCCCGATGTATAAGACGTTCAAGTTTTCACGTCAATTTGACCAAATGGACTGTGGCCCCGCTTGTATCCGAATGGTGGCCTGGCATTATGGCAGACACTATCCCCTCTCTTATTTGCGCACACTCTCACACCTTAGTCGTGAAGGCGTGAGTGTAGCCGGTATCCGTAAAGGTCTGGAACAGATAGGTGTCCAGTCTGCTTCTTTTGAGATGACCATAGAACAATTATGTGAGAAATGTCCCCTGCCGGCCATTCTTCATTGGGAGCAAAATCACTTCGTCGTTCTCTATAAAATAGGGCGGAGCAGAATGAACGGAAGTCTTCGGTTTCATATAGCCAATCCTGCATACGGCAAGCATATCATGGATATAAAGGAGTTTTCCAGATGTTGGATTAATGGTGAAAAAGGGGTCGTTGTTGCGTTGGAGCCCACTCCTGAGTTTTACCTCAAACCCATCGTCAAGGAGAAACACAGCCTTGTCAATTTTGCTCAAAAATATGTATGGCCTTACAAAAAAGAATTGACGCAACTGGCTTTCGGCCTTTTGGGAGGTACCTTGTTGTCCCTTATCTCTCCTTTTATGACACAGGCGATGGTTGATAACGGCATCAACCAACGGGACATCAGTGTTATATCCACGATACTTATAGCACAGATATTCATTTTCCTTGGTTCATTCACGATGGGGCTCATCAGCAACTGGGTAACTCTCTTTATGGGGACAAGAATCAATATCAACATTCTATACGATTATTTGAGCAAACTTCTCAAATTGCCCATGACATTTTTCGAGACTAAAAGTGTAGGGGATTATAACCAACGTCTGGCAGACCATAGTCGGCTTCAGAATTTCACGACACAAGCCACACTCAACACAGGCTTTTCTATTGTGTCGGCTTCCGTATTGTTGGTAGTCCTGGGATACTATAGTCTTTTTATTCTTACAGCCTACTTGGCGTTAACAGCCTTGGCAACAGGATGGATGAGCTACTTCTGGAGAAAACGCAAGTCGCTGGATTATGAAAATTTTCGTGTGGCATCCAAGACCCAAAGCAAACTTTATGAAATGATGAGTGGTATTACAGATATAAAAGTCAATGCCTATAATGCCTATAAAATCAAGGAATGGGAAGGTCTGCAAGAGGAAAAATTCAGAATGAATAAAAAATCATTAAGCTTGGAGCAGATACAGACAACAGGGTACACGATGATTGGCCAAATACGTAATATCCTTATATCGTTTTGGATTGCCACAGAAGTGGTTCATGGCAGTCTGACTTTAGGCATGATGATGAGTATTTCCAGTATTATCGGACAAGTAAGCGGGCCGTTATCACAACTGATAGGATTTATCCAGCAATTTCAAGATGCGAAAATCAGTTTAGAACGTTCTGAAGAAGTCTATCTGTGCCAAGACGAGGACACGGCTGATAAAATTCCTCTCCCAAGCCTAACTCCACTTGACATCTCAATCCATCAACTGACGTTCTGTTATACGGGTAGCATAGGGAAGGCAGCCCTTGAGGATATAGACATCAATATACCTGCGGGAAAGATGACGGCAATAGTCGGTGAAAGCGGAAGTGGAAAGACTACATTGATGAAACTACTCCTCAAATTTTATGCTCCTACATCTGGAAATATAGATATTGGCAATATTAATTTAGCACAATACAGTGCCGAGTCTATACGTCATCATACAGGTATTGTTATGCAAGAAAACTTCATCTTTTCTGATACGATTCTCCAAAATATCATTTTAGGAGAATCTTTTGACCAAAAACGCTTGGACAGAGCCATCGATATGGCTTGTCTTTCTGATTTTGTGTCAAGGCTTCCTTTGGGCGTATATACCAAAATCGGAACAGACGGCATGGGGGTAAGCGGTGGAGAAAAACAACGTATTATGATTGCCAGAGCCATTTACAAACGTCCTCTATACATGATGTTGGAC
>DBKX01000109.1 GCA_002297865.1 Lachnoclostridium sp. UBA739 | reverse complement strand
AATCCATACGGGAATTTCACTTTACAATTCACTGTTAAAAAAGGCTTGAATATGAAATGATTCTTGCCTTATCCTTTTCTTTACCCTTTTTATCATTTTAATAGTGCTGGTTTCAGTAGTATTTTATCTGCAGCCACTTTCTTGGCTCCGATTACCTTAAATAAGTCTTTCTTTAATAGAAAACGAGCTAGTTTGTAAGGATTTCTCCCATTCAAACTAGCTCGCGCTGTACTATTTATGTGATCCATCATCCTGTTTCCATCTTTCTGCGTTAGCTCATTAAAAGAACTTCCATTCGGAAGGATTCTCCGAATCAGCTCATGTTTCACCTCAATATCGCCTTTCTAATATGGACCTCCTGCATGTCCTATCTACTTTGAATTCTTTCTCTTTACGCCTTTGACGTTACTTCACTTTCCAGATACGCCCTTTTTCTTAAGGTGCACTTGTCCTGATCAAAAGAATGGATGGTTTTTCTTATTCGTGTTAAGGATGGCATTAATGAGAAACTATATGCATCTCGCTGGTAAATTTGAGTAAATAAATAATTTTTTAGATAGATTTCAATTAACCTCTATTCTGTGCTTCTACCAAACTTCCACCGCAATACATCTTACGAAGCTTTGGTTTTTCAATTTTTCCAGTAGGATTACGTGGAATATCTGCAAAAATAATCTTATGTGGTCTTTTATACCTTGGCATCTTCAAACAGAACTCATTAATTTCTTCTTCCGTTGTTGTACAACCAGGTTTCAACTCAATGATTGCTGCACAAATCTCACCTAAACGTTTATCAGGAAGACCAATTACTGCAACATCATGTATATTAGAATTGGTACGAAGGAAATCTTCAATCTGTACTGGATACAGATTTTCACCACCACTAATAATAACGTCTTTTTTGCGATCCACAAGGAAAATAAATCCGTCTTCATCTTCCTGTGCCATATCTCCTGTGAACAGCCATCCATCTGAAAGAACCTCTGCTGTTGCTTTCGGATCGTTATAGTAACAGGTCATAACACCAGGTCCTTTTACTGCAAGTTCTCCAATTTCGCCTTTTGCAACTGTATTACGGGTTTCATCCACTATTTTCACTTTCCAGCCAAAACCTGGTTTTCCGATTGCACCAACTTTATGTATATTTTCTACCCCAAGATGTACACAACCTGGTCCAATGGACTCGCTTAAACCATAGTTTGTGTCATACTGATGATTTGGGAAATACTTTTTCCAATGATTAATCAGGCTTGGTGGAACTGGCTGTGCGCCAATATGCATCAAGCGCCATTGGTCTAATTCATAATCCTCTAACTTTAACGTTCCACTGTCAAGTGCTTCTAGAATATCCTGTGCCCAAGGAACTAAGAGCCACACGATGGTACATTTTTCTTTGGAAACAGTATCCAGAATAAATTCAGGCTTTGTACCTTTTAGAAGCACTGCCTTGCTTCCTGATAATAAACTTCCAAACCAATGCATCTTAGCACCGGTATGATATAAAGGAGGAATGCATAAGAATACATCATCCCTTGTCTGTCCATGATGATTCTGCTCTACACGGCAGGAATGCATCAAACTCTCGTGATTATGTAAAATAGCTTTTGGAAATCCCGTTGTTCCAGATGAAAAATAAATAGCTGCATCATCTTGATCTGTAATTTTAATATTAGGAGTCTGGCTAGAACTGTTGGCAGTTAAACTGGTGTAGTCTTCTGCAAAACTTGGACAGCCCTCTCCAACATAGAAAAGCAAACGGTTTTTGCTGATGTTATCTGCAATTTCTTCTACACGTCCAATGAATTCTGGACCAAATACTAAAACATCCACCTCAGCAAGATTTACGCAATATTCAATTTCTTCTGGTGTGTAACGGAAATTAAGTGGTACTGCTAATGCTCCGACTTTTAAGATACCAAAATAAATTGGCAGCCATTCTAAACAGTTCATAAGTAATATTCCGACTTTGTCTCCCTTTACAACCCCACGCTGTAATAAAAGATTTGCAAAACGGTTTGCCTTTTCATTAAATACATTCCATGTTATTTCACGACGATAATGGGTTGTTGGATTAGGTTCCATTAACTCATATTCTTTCCAAGTGACTCTTCTCACTTCTTTCACTTCTGGATTTATTTCTACTAAACAAATATCATTCCCATACATTTTACAATTTTGCTCTAGTACTTCTGTTATTGGCATTGTTCTAACCCCTTTACCGATTCAAATTTTATCTCTTTACTATATTAATTTAAAACTTTAATGCATTTATCCATTAAAGTTAAATATACCTTTTTTAGACTGAAAAGTCAAGGTTTTAGGGGGTTTTTCATATCTATTCATGATAACGAAAAAGAACTGAGTCTGCAAATCATTGCGAACCCAGCCCTTTTCTCTCAAATTTTATAGATAGTCATATAAAACTAAATTTGTATTCAATCATATAAAACTTCTAAATTGCCACATTCAAGATTTGTGTAACTAGACCAGTCTTGCTGATTAATACGAATCTGAAGTTTTAACTCACCACTTGTAAATATTAGACCTTTGTCGAAGGAAATATCAACATATCCATCACCAAATGTACCTTTTACATGGTCTGTGAATGCTACATAGTATGGTGCTTCTGGTGTTTGAAGACCTGCATTATCACACCAGAAAGACTGTTCTTTTGAATCATCTTTTGTATAATGGAAACGAAGTGTAAGTTTCGATGTATCAACTGATAATCCATTAGCTGGTTTAATGGTATAAGTCTGATTAATGGTACTTCCTACAGTAGTCTTAACTGTTACATCTGGATTTAACAATACAGGAACTCCAGTTGGATCAACAGGTGTTTCACTTGGTACAACAGTTGTTGGAGTAGGCTCTTTACTTGGTACGACTGGTGTTGTAGCAGGTGCTTCACTTGTTACTGCAGGTGTTTCACTTACTGCAGGTACTTCGCTTGTTACCACTGGCTCTTTACTTGGCTCTACTGGTGGTTTACTTGTAATTACTGGCTCCTTGCTTGTTACCACAGTATCACCAACAACACCGTAGAATGCTGGTTTTGCTAAATAGTTATCATCAAATAAGCAAGGATATTGTTGTGCTCTCCAGGAGTCGCAGTCACGAACACCCCAGAATGTAATGGAGTTAAAGTTAATACCTTCACTCATTAAAGATTTGATACAATCAAAGAATCCTTTTACTTTAGTACCTTGTGCTTTTAATCCAGATTCAGAATGATCCCATGTTGTAATATCAAACTCTGTGATTTCAAGTTTAACATTTGGGATGGAAGCAAACTTACGAGCAGCAGCTTCAAACATGCTTACACTTGGGAAATCGGTACTTAAATGCATTTGCATACCAATTACATCAATAAGGCCTTTATCTGCTAAATTACTACAGATTTTATAAATCATGTTTGCTTTCGCACCCATGTATTCGTTGTAATCGTTATAAGCTAAGTTAGTACCTTCTGGAGCATATTTTCTAGCGTAAACAAATGCCTGTTCAATAAAGTCTTCACCAATTACCTGCATCCATAAAGAGGTATCTTTGTTTGCTTCTGTTCCCGCAGGTCTATAACCATTTCCATTATTTTCTACTGCTTCATTTACAACGTCCCATGTATAAATCTTTAGGTTTGGGTATTGTTCTTTAATTGTTTCAAATACTGTCTTGATGTAGTTCTCAAGTCTCTTTAACATAACTTCTTTCGATACAAATTTTGCATCAGAAGCATCAGAATAATCTTCTGTAAAGAACCACTTTGGAGTCTGAGAATGCCATGCTAAAACATGACCACGGATTTCAATACCATTTTCTTCACAATATTTTAATATTGGAGCTGCTTTCGAGAATGAAATCTTTGGAGTTGTTTGATCTCCTGTCTCTTCCATGTATGCAATTGTTGCATCGCGGTCCAGTACACTGTCTGGTTTCATTTCATTTCCAATTGTTAAACTATTGAAGTGTTTGTTGATGATTGCTTTTTCGGATGAATTGAATTCATTCAATATAATAGATGTTCCAACTTTACAGTTATATGGAGCAAAAACATCTTTTAAAGAAGGAATGTCTTCCTCAATAGGTGCTGCTGGGTTCTTTGTAATCGTAATATCATCTACATAGAAGTCATGTGTTCCACCTTCCATATAGAATTTTACATTATCAATACCAGCTGTATATGTATAAGTTGCTTCAAATAATGTCCAGTTATTGCAGTAAACATTAGCTTTTGTTAAATTATTATAGGATTCTTTTCCATTTACAGTTGTAGCAACAGATAACATCATGTTCTGCTGATTTCCAACTTTATTATCATCATACATAACCCAAGCTTTTACTGTATAAGATTCTCCGTCTTCTAGTAAATCTTTTACGTCACAAGTAACGCCATTCCACGATTTTGTTCTGTTTGTAATTTTAATAGACTGCTTACCAGTATGGCTAGCCTCTGTAGTTAATTCAGTACTCTCATCGCCACGAGGTCCCCATCCTTCTGTGTCTTCACCTTCAAAATCAAAACTAGCAATTAATGTACCTTGATTTACCGTATCGGCTTTCGTTTTGACAGCAGGTGCAACAGATAAACCAGCCATTGCCATAACAGCTGCCATAAAGAAACTGATTTGCTTTTTGCAATTGTGCAACTTGAATCGTTTCATAAATATATACCTCCTTATAGATTATACTTTGATTATAGATAAAATATTTTTACCTTTCTACTGTTCTTGCTTAATATGTAGTATTTCATGTACTAACATATCGTGTATGTCAAGTATGCGAATCGTTCTTTTACTAAATTATATAGAGGAAAGAACAAATTCTCTA
>DBKX01000225.1 GCA_002297865.1 Lachnoclostridium sp. UBA739 | reverse complement strand
TAGATTATAGCATGGTAAAGCGAGTATGTGTTGGATTATGGGCGGAATGTGAAATTAGAGGGGTTTTCTATATAATTTTTAAGATTTTAAGAGTTCCTACGATGATAATGCATAAAAAACAAACAAAGGAGTTATGCACTTTGCACAAAGTACATAACTCCTTCTATATATGTATTCGATTTTATTCTTTAGGAAATGAAAGGTATGTGTAGATACTTCAAGGACTCCTTCCTATCGGTATCAAATCAAACAAAATAAACAAATAAACATAAACAAATCAAAACCCAAATAAATCAAATGAAAGAAAACAGTGAATTGTTTCTCACATCCTCATTGTACATCATACATTACATTTTTTCAAGTACATGTAATAATTGAACCATGAGATGTAAGAAACTAAACTTTATAAGTTGATTCTTGAGTCTTTCGCCATAATATACATTGTAATTTCACAATTTGAAACAAATGACTGGTTAATTTCTAAATCATACTTTAGTTTAACCTCAATTACATCTTCCTTTTCTTCTACATTGATATAATTGGTAAAAATCCCAATCTGGAGCTGTCCAAATGGCGTAGTATAAAATGTTACATTTTTCTGATCTACTGCAAAGACCATATGCACATTTGAACCACCTTTTTTCATAATCTCAACTTGATCTCTTGATATCTTTACCGTATTCATCGAAATGTCATGGTCTCCCTCTGCCTCTTCCATGACTTCTTCATATCGTGCATAATGCTTTCCGTTACGGAAATAATATTCTCCAGGAGCAATCATTTCTACTGCTTCATCGCTACCTGATTCAAATTGTAATCCCTTAATTGAAATTAAAACATCCTTTGTCATAATATCCTCATTCAATTCTAATATTGTTCAATATCGATTCCCTTAGCTTCCTCTACTTCACAAGGTAAGATCGTATTAGCAAACGATTTAAATTTCTCCGCACCATCACTTACATAAAACTTGTGATTTGGCATTTGTGTGGAACACTCTAGCCCATTCTTTAAAAGTACATCCTTAGTGTACTTCGCAGTTTCAAATGCTGGATTCACTAATGTTACGTCAGGTCCCATTACTTTCTGAATTGTATGACTAAGCAATGGATAATGTGTACAGCCTAATACAAGTGAATCAACATCATAACCTTGAAGTTCATTCAAATATCGTTCTGCAATCTCTATTGTAACAGAATCATAAAGCCATCCCTCTTCTACTAATGGCACAAATAAAGGGCAAGCCTTTTCAAAAACTTGAAGCTCAGAATTCATCTCTGTTAATGTTCGTGTGTAAATTCCGCTATTAATCGTGCCTTGTGTGGCAATAACGCCAATTCGTCCATTCTGTGTAGCCTGGGCTGCTGCAACTGCTCCCGGTCTAATTACACCGATAACAGGTATGGATAACTCATTACGAATAGTTTCTAATGCAAACGAACTTGCTGTATTACAAGCAATTACAATTGCCTTCACATCTTTCGTTAATAGGAACTTTGTAATCTGTCTTGAAAAGGAAATAACTGTTTCTTTTGACTTGCTACCATATGGAACCCTCGCAGTATCTCCAAAATAGATAATCTGTTCCTGAGGCATCTGTCTCATAAGTTCTCTTGCAACAGTCAGTCCACCAACTCCTGAATCAAAAACCCCAATTGGTGCATCTAGTGACATAAAAAAACCTCCTAATAAGTTTTCCTTCATTCTACTCTTTCCAATTGAATTATTCAACTATTTTCAAGATTTGTTCCTTCGCACTGTTCCACCACTCTTTTACCTTAAAAGCATATTGAATCTTTAATGTCTCATTTTCTGATATCGTCTCATACTCTTCCTTAGTCAATACATTCTGTAATTTCTCCTTAGATTTATCAGGCACAATTGAATAAGTTCCATCCACAAAACATAAACTTGGAAACATTACGCACCACCAGTTTTTTCCTTTCCCATTACCAAGCACAACATCTAACGCTTCGTACTTTCCTGCTGGAAACGTCAAATCTCCATATATCTTAATAGGAAATTCTCTTTGATGATACACAACATCACAGGAATAGTCATATCCCTCTTTTCTAAGAGTTTTCTGCGCTATATGTTTCATCTGTGGTATCTCTTTCTTCATAATGTGTTTAGCCTCTTTTTTTGTCTTGGCTCCTGCTAATTTTCCCTGCATGTAATGAACAACCTGGTCTTTTACTACCAGTTTTACTTCCTGATCTACATTTGCATCGCTATTGGCAACCACATGAAATCTAATAATCTCTTTTGCAATTCCTTGCTGTATATTCGTATTTGCCTCGCTATGTAAGATTGTATATAAAAAACCAGCGATACACATACATAATAGTATGACATAACGGTATTTGTTACTCTTTTTCGTCTTTTTCATAATCTTTTCCTCCAATTACTTTGTAACTAGAGGATTGCCAAGTCTAGATAAAATTATACTTGTCAATACAAGAAAACTCATCCTTTTACTTCCTTAGTTGCAAAAAAATCATTTTCACTGTATAATGTGTATACAAAAAACGTGTAGATTAGAGGATGTACTATGATTACAACTTTACAAGGAAAAGCATATGGAAAAATCAATATTGGACTAGATGTACTCAGGAAAAGAAACGATGGATATCATGAAGTAAAGATGATTATGCAAACAGTCTCTCTTTACGACCGTATCACAATCACAAGACATAAAAATTCTTCCGGTATTGTTCTTGAAACGAATCTGAATTTCCTGCCAACCAACGAGAATAATATTGTATACAAAGCAGCAAAGCTATTGAAAGATGAATTTGGACTTTCAGATGGATTATCCATCAAGTTAGAAAAACATATTCCTGTAGCTGCTGGTATGGCAGGTGGAAGCACTGATGCTGCAACTACCCTTGAGTTAATCAATACAATGTACTCATTAAACCTTAGTAAAGAAGATTTGATGAAACGGGCTGTAACATTAGGAGCTGATGTTCCATACTGTATTCTAAAAGGAACCGCTCTGTGTGAGGGAATTGGTGAAATACTGACACCAATCAAACCACTTATGCCTTGTTACATTTTAATCGTAAAGCCACCAATCTATGTATCAACAAAATTTGTATATGAACACTTAAAGATAAATGAACTAAAGAGTCATCCAGACATTGACGGTATTGTATCCGCAATTAGTGCTGGAAATTTAGAGACCATGTCACAAAAAATGGGCAATGTTTTGGAATTCGTTACAGAAAATAACTATCCTGTAATTTCTTCCATTAAAAAATTAATGATTCAAAATGGTGCTATTTCTTCTCTTATGAGTGGAAGCGGACCAACTGTATTTGGTATTTATGACGATGAAGAAAAAATAAACCAAGCTGCGACATTTTTTAAGACAAACTATCCATCATACAGAACATATGTCACCAAACCAATTAACAACTCGTGACAAAGGGAGGATACTATGGACGATCAACTACAGATAGAAATGAATGAATATCTACCGCTCCGTGATGTAGTATTTAATACGTTGAGACAAGCTATTCTGCGTGGTGAACTAAAACCAGGGGAACGTTTAATGGAAATAAAGCTTGCAAAACGACTAGGCGTAAGCCGTACTCCAATTCGTGAAGCAATTCGCATGCTGGAATTAGAAGGGTTAGTCGTTATGATTCCTCGTCGTGGAGCCGCAGTTGCGCAAATTACAAAACAAGATTTAGAAGATGTATTAGAGGTACGATGTTCTCTCGAGGAACTTGCGGTAGAGCTTGCTTGTACGCGTATAACAGGAAAAGAATTAGAAAACTTACATGATGCATTAAAGGACTTTGAAGATGCCTGTGATGCTAATGATATTAAGGCTCTCGCAGAAAAAGATGTAACATTCCATGATATCATCTTTGAATCTACTGGAAACCAGCGACTCATTCAGCTTTTAAATAATCTTCGTGAACAGATGTATCGCTATCGCCTTGAATATTTAAAAGAAGAGAGTTATCATAATAAACTTTTACAAGAACACAAACAAATCGAGCTAGATATTCGAAATCATGACGTTACTTCAGCAAGACATCACATCAAAGAGCATATCTACAATCAGGTTATGTACGTAAGTCAAAAGATTGAAGACATAGCAGAAGCTGATTAAGCATTTTTAAAGCGAGTACCTCTTTTTAAGAGAGCACTCGCTTTTTCTTATATCGAATCCACCTGTTTAATGAGCAGCAACTTATCACCTGGTCGAATCATGTCTGATTCAAGACTATTCATTGACATGATACTATCCACAGTAGTCTGAAACTGTTTTGCAATGCTCCACAAACTATCCCCAGGTTTCACTATGTATCCAACCATACTTGGCATATCTTGCAACTTTTCCAAATTACAAGGTCGTTCTTCGATGCCAACTATAATGGACTCATTTAACTTCATAAATGCAATGGTATCCAGATTAAGCGCAGCTTTAATTTCTACCTCTTCACTATCAAGCATAATAACACTAATCTGCTCTACACTTGGAGTAATCTGATACAGACAGTTCTCATCTAAGCCTTTTATCTCAACAAACTGATTGAACGGAATGACACCTTTTGCTGCACCGATTGGTTTACTGTCATCTTCCGAAACATAGAGAATCTGAACATCCACTACGCCTTCTACTTCTACGCCACCCTCAACAAGCACTTCATCATCAATTCGTACATTTCCACTTGCATTACAAATCTGCAAAATACTTGGCTGACCTGAACCCACATTGATTCGGTCTGTTACACGAACCTTGCTATTGTTTTTTCCAAGGAGCTGCTCAAAATAAGCCATCTTAGTAGTAGGAATCAGCTCTTCGGCAGTGGAATAACAGTCACTTAGAATCTCCAGTTCTTCGTCTTCATAAACCTTCATATCCAGTTCCAAAACCACGTCACAACTAATAACTCGTTCTTCTCCATCATCATCTGACTTAATCTGTAAGTCTGAACCAGCCATGTTCACTGTAATATTGGAAATCATGTCATCACGACATCCGTTGCAGTCTACCATACTGTTAAATGGTACTTCTGTTTCAAAATATTGCGGCATCTGTTCATCACTATCTCCTGAATAGAGAATAAATACAAGAAGTGTCCCACGAATGTTAATCTTATCCTCTAACACTCTTGTATCTAACTCCCGAATATCCATTTCATCATAGAGAATTTCATAAACATTTTTCTTTCCATTCGGAATATGTATCTCATCCTTAATTCGAACTGTATCTTTCTTATTAGTCATAAGCTGAGTAATATTCAAACTCTTATATCTCTTTTGACAGTTATGATCTGCATTAATGGAAACTGCTGTTTCTTCATCATAACTATCCTCTGAAACAAAAGTAAATGCAACAATTGTTTTCACGCTGATTTTACGGGAATTAATAAGGCTAGTCGTTAAGTCCTCAATATCCCATTTTACAGCAACAACATCATCTGCACATGTTTCATCCATATTAATCATTTCTTCAAATGGTAACTCACCGGTAATATTATGTATTGGTTTTACAGAGCCGTCACTGATATATAAAATATTAAATAGAAGTGAGCCCTTTACTGCAACCTTGCCGTTCATCGCTTTTACGTCGTGCATTACAATCGTTGCCTGGTCCTTGATTATCTGTTCAATGTCCGGTTTCACATCTGGCACATTGAAATCGTCGTCCATAGTCAATTGCACGTTGGTTTTGCACTTCAATTTATTCATATGGACGTTTCTCTTTACCAATTCCACAAAAAATCCCTCCTTGCCTTATATACTATAAATATTCATGCAAGGGGGGATTTATTACAAATTAACTACATAACATTAATTGAACTTCTTTTGTTAATATGTCAGCGTAACTTACTGACATAGTTTTCGTACCTTCGTCAGCACAATCTACAAGCTGTATAGTAAAAATACTAGGATATGTTCCTGAAATAATACCTTCTGCTACTTCAATTCTGTGTCGACCTCGATTCGAACGAATTCGAACTCTGCTTCCTACATGGTTGTCAACAGCGCGACGCACAGTTTTTAAATCCAATTGTCTCATTACTAACCTCCAACATATATGAATGCAAACATCGGTTACTTTTAAATATAAATATTCTAGCTAATTATAGTACAAGTGTTAAATTCTGTCAACAGATTTTTTTGAGGAGCTCTTCATAGCCTGTTTACAATCGTACATTTTCTTATCTGCTCTAACAAATACATCGTCTATACTCTCAGACATTGACGGCTCATAAACCTCATATCCGCAAGCAACAGAAAGAGAAAGTCCTTCTACAAAATAAGCACTCCTAATGTCATGGGTTAATTTGTCTATCAGGTATTGTGCCTTGTTTCTGCGGATTTTATGAATAATAATGCAAAATTCATCGCCGCCAATCCGATAACAGAAGCTATTCTTTGTAAACACAGTTTCAATGGAGCCTGCTACTTGTTTGATTGCCTTATCACCCATCTTGTGTCCCAATGTATCGTTAATGCTCTTCAAATTGTTGATATCTATAATTACAAGACAAACTGGCTCACTTTCACGAGTATTTGAACGAATCGAATCCATTCTTTCTTCAAAACTTGCACGATTTCCTAATCCTGTAAGCCCATCTGTATAGGCAAGCACCTTAAACCTTTCATCCTCTAACTGTGTAAGATGCAGCGTTGCAAACTCTCTTTCATACCCCATAAAAATAATTAATATGAAAAAGAGTACACCAACGTGAAACCATTTTCCTGCTGATAACGGTGTATCACAGCAGATAATCAAAACATCATGGATTCCTGTTATCAGCATAACCACTACCCCTAAGTTGTGCCAATTTAAATTACTTATTCCTTTTTGTCGCGTCCACCTTTTATAGCTATTACTGATTACACCAATAAATACAATACTATTCAACAAGATAGTGATTGGAAGCATTTCAACGTAGTCTAAAGTCCTTGTCAAAACTAGTCCCGTTTCCACAATTACACTACATGCAGAAGCTCGGAATGCCCACTTCATTATATTATCTTCTGTAAACTCTCTAAGTGATAACAAGTAGGAACTCAATACAAGTGGAAACGTCAAAACCAACAGGCACTCCAACTGTGAAAAACAATATGCTGTATGAAACATAAACTGTGACAGGGTTGAATCCACTAAAAACCATAATCCTAGATGAAATACAGTCAATGTAAGATACAAGCCACATTCAATCTTCATATTTTTAAGTATCAGGTAACTTCCAAATATGAAGATTGAAATTAAAATGACTACTAATCCTATAAAGAAATAAGGCACATATTTCCTTAAAATGTATGTATAAAGTGCAGTCTTCGTTCCTGTGTAAACAGTTGAAATTTTACCTGAATAAAATTTATATGGTGATTCTAGTAAGATTTCTACATTATAACTATTCTTTAATCCAGAAAGTTTCACTACATTCCATGCACTTCCTGGTGACTTACTTAACGCATATGTCCCATTTACCCCATATGTGTATACAAGTTCACCGTCTACATAAACCCAGACTTTATTCTGTGTAGAACGAAAACACAGATATTGTTCTTCCCTATTAAAAAACGAAATCTGTTTCATGATTGAAACGGATTCCCCTTTATCCCCTTCCAACTTCGCTGGTATTTGGATAACCCCTTTCCTTTCACTATTGCATGAAAGATTCCAACCCTCTGTTTCAGCCGTTATTTCCTTCGAACCTAGGAATACATCTTCTGTGTGAGTATTCCTACTAATATATACGATGATTAATAAAAAGGAAATAATAAAAAAAGCCGTCCCCATTACACGTCGTTTTTTCATGTACCCTTTACCTCAACTTGAAAGACTATATACTATTTAGTATTACTATAAAACATTGATTTGCAAAATGCAATCATATCAAAACAAAAAGTCCATAAATATAATTGCTCATATCTATGGACTTTCTTGCTACTGATAAACAATCGGTTTATCAATATATTCAGTTTTTATTACAACGTAAGGGTACGTAAGCGCTTGCGTTACTGTATCACTTGCATTAGGCCCCAACAATGTGGTGTCGATATAGATAGCATTCTCAGTTTCATAAAACTTATTAACCTGTATGCTGAATCCACCAGACTTCTGTTCTCCATATCCTACAATAACATAGAGATACTCACCATCACTATAAGAAAGTTTCATATGCTGCATCTTTTTTTCGTCGATCATCTTTTTAAGTTGTTCTGGCTGATCTACCTCTTCAACAACAGTGAACTCTAAGTCCTTTATTTTTTTATCTTTGGCAGTTTCCGTTTTACATCCTGCTAGTGCCATCATTACAACAACAAGCAGGAGCATCGCAACTACCTTTTTCATGTTTAACATGACCTCCTAAAAATGATAATGCTACTTTTTCACTAAATCAGAAAATGTATAGAACACATTTTCATTGTTATCTTCTACATGAACCGTATAGAGCTTAGTCGTGTATCCATCTTTCTTTAATGTAACAGTATGGGTTCCTAGAACCTTTGTAAAACTGACAGGTGATATTCCTTTATAAGCATCATCAATGTACACTTCCACATTTTCTGGTGAAGATATTGTTATCTTATGAAGTGTATCGATTTCGCTTCCAGTTGTTGGCGTCTTAGATGAAGCAGGAGCTTCAGACGGTTCCGTTGATGATATTGGTTTTGATGAGGTCGCTGGTGATTTAGAACTTGTTGGACTATTATCTGTCTTATCTGAATCCCAATCTAGCACAATATCATCATTATCAACCTCGTCTTTGGAATCTGCAACACCATCTCCACCGGTACTTTCCTCATCAGATGACTTAGGCACTAAATTGACCTCTATCTCCTGTTCGGACTGTCCCACTGTCAGCACTCCAGAAAATGTTTTATAGCCTGCTAATTTTACAATCATCGTATGATTACCATAATTAAGGGTAATTGGTTTTGAATAATCCGTTGCGTTTCCATTAATATATAAGTCTGCACCATAAGGATTAATCTTGAATGACACTGTTCCAATACGCGCCTTGGATATTTTAAATTCACTCATATCAACAGTAACCTCTTGATCTCTCTCAATCGTCACCTTTTTTGAGCCAATAAGTTCACCATTCTGCATGACTACTTTATAAGTACCTTCTCTTATAATAAGATTAAATGGTTCACTCTTTACCGTCTTGTACGTACTAGCACCAATATAAACTGTACCACCTATAAAATCATGTATATTGGTAAAACGAAGCATACCATGACCTCTCGTGACAATAATAGAATAAACTGTTTCTCCAATTCCCTTTATGGTAAGTTGATCCTTAGAACTTAAATCGGATAGGCTAATTATTTCATTATCCCCTACATATAATAGATTTTCCGTAAAACCATACCGTGAGTTTCCTAACTGAATTACGCCTCTTTCTGTATCCATCTTCATCTTCTTCACATTTTCGTAAGTCCATGCATCCTTATCTATATTAAGAGAAAGCAGCTTATTAGTCTTGGCATCATAGGTAAATTCCACGATCTCACCTAAAGAAATTACTTTCATCGAGATTACTTTTCCATATTGATCTTTAACATCTGTACCACCATTATAGCGAAAATTCATCTGTACCGCGTTATCTGTACCTAATAAGCTAATTGTCTGGTTTTCTTCATCAATCCCTTTTACTACTCCTGTAAAAGAGCGTTTAAAGTCTGGGTTACCTGTAGCTTGCTGAATACCCGCTTGTGTTCCACTTCTGCTGCTTTTTTCTATTTGAACACCGCAATAAATTAAACCTGCAACGAATAACACAACTACCATAGCAATTACAGCTTGATATTGTTTTCCCCTGTTCATCTATTATTCCTCCTACGTATAGAACTTTTTCCCTATATTATACAATAGCGCTTTAAGTTCTGCAAAAACAAATTTTTCATATCTTCCTGCTGCTGTATACAGGTAAGTTTTTGAATTGTTCTCCCTGAAATCCAAGACTTTTTACCATTATAATAGTAATTTGTTATTTTCCAGAATTTTTCTGGATAAAGCATAAGAATATATAATAACTTCTGCTCATTATCACTCAAGCTATTATTCCTTAAATACTCTTCTAGTATACGATTAGACAGCATAATATCCCAATTGTTTTTCTCCATTACCTTACGCATAAAGTAGTAAAGATCAAATACTTGAAGACCTATATCCGCCTTATCAAAATTAGTTGTGAAAATCCCTTTTGACGTAACAATAATATTATGATATGTGTAACTGCCATGTGCTACGGTACCATTTTCCATACTGCTTTTCATAATAGAATTAAAATCAATATTACTAAGCTGTTTTGTTGCCTCCATTGCCTGACTATAAAAACGGTCGTACACATTTAAGAAGCGAACCTCAAACTCATTTTTCTGCTTCTTATCAATTATGTATGTTTTCACACGTTTTAACTCTCTATTGTGCTTTTCAAACAATGTCGGCAATATATGGGTCTGGGTAAACGGTCTTTCTTTGGCAAATGTAACATTCTTTAGCTGTTTGTGAAGATTAGCAAGATTTTTTGCTGCATTTTTTACCTGGAGCGTATCTCTTAAATTGGATTCATCCCCAACGCACCAGTTCTTAATCGTATACTTATCACCTTGACTATCTTCACTTATTATCTCATTTTTCTTATTAAGACAGTACAGATCTACATTTGAATTGCCTTGTTCCTCTAGGAACATAAGCAACTGGTGTTCAAACTCGATCCGGGCCTTCGAATTTTGAATAGAGCGAAATAGTTTAACCCCTTTATCTGTTTCCAGCAAAAGGGCCCCTCTGGCTCTATAAATATTCTCAATTCTTAGATTATACTGTCGAAAGATTTCCTCATATCTATCGTCCACGTTTAGCCCTCCCATTAAAAATATTTACCCGCAAACCGGTGTCTATTTTTAATAGTATGACTTTGATTTTGCTTTCATTCCTAATTCTTGTTTAACTTTATACAGTTTAATAGAAATTCCCTATTATTGCGCTCTGGCTCTTCCAAAACCTGTTCTAGCAAAGAGTTTAGGACAACTCCAATTTCCTTTCCTGGTTTTATACCAGCCTGTATTAAATCATTTCCATTTACCGCAAGGTCTTTTATCGTAAATGCTTCCTGCTTTTCTAATCTCTCTTCAATAAGTCTTTTCGCTTCATCTAATCTTAAAAGCTTCTCTTTTTGGTTGAATTCACTTTGTGCAAGTACATCCGAGTATTGCACAAAAAGGAGTGAAAAGATGAAATCCCCTCCAATTTTGTTTAAGGCTCTTCGTATTGCTTCTGGAGTATGCGCATAGCGATAATCATGCCAGCGAATAAGATGAGTTACTGTATCAACTGTATAATTATCAAATTTTAACCTCTTAAGAATTGTTCTTACGATCTTAGAACCTTCTTCATCATGACCATAAAAATGATCAATTCCCTCCTCATCTACTGTTTTCATTGCCGGTTTCCCTACATCATGAAAAAGTATTGCCCAGCTTAAGGCAGAGTAAAGTTTATGTGGATAGTGAAACTTCTGATAACACTCTTGTGTTGCAATTTCATTGTGAAACGCTAATAATGCATTCATACAATGGCGTCCAACACAATCTTTATGATTTGGATTATTCTGCTCCGTTTCCATCATTTCATTAAACTCAGGAAGAATGTAATCTGTAAGACCAGTTTCATACGCTATAAAAAAGCGGTCCGCATATTTTGCACAGAAAAGCTTATCTAACTCAACACGAATACGTTCTGCACTTATATTTTGTATAGTTGGTGCCAAAGTTTTTATTGCCTTTTTGGTATTCTCTTCAATATCAAAACCAAGTTGTCCAGAAAATCGGACGGCACGCAACATCCTTAGTGCATCTTCACTAAAACGTTCTTCCGGGTTTCCAACACAGACAATTCGCTTTCTTTTTAAATCTTCCATGCCATTAAATTCATCAACGATTCCGGTTACATGGTTATATGCCATAGCGTTAATGGTAAAATCCCTACGTTTTAAATCTTCCACAAGATTGGTTGTAAATTCTACACTCTTTGGATGCCTACTATCTTCGTATTCCCCATCTATACGATAAGTAGTAACCTCAAAACCTTCCTTGTCCAGCATAACTGTAACCGTTCCATGCTGAATTCCAGTATCAATGGTACGTCGAAACAACTGTTTTACCTGGTCTGGCTTTGCTGAGGTTGTAATATCCCAATCTCCTGGGATTCGGCCTAAAAGCACATCTCTTACACAGCCACCAACCGCATATGCCTCATAACCATTATTCAGCAATACATTTAAAATATATTCTACCTTCTCGGGTATCTCTATAAACATAAAATCCTCCTTTGGTCATCACAAAAATCAAAAAAGTCTAAGTATTCCTGATCGTAATTAGAGTATTTTCTATATACAAATTTAAACTTTCTCTTAACATCATAATTCTTTATTGGAATAGTTACAAGAGATCCGTTTAATAATTCTTCCCTAACTGAAGTTTCATATAAGAAAGAGATTCCTATATTATTTTTCACCATTTCCTTTACAACTAAAAGACTGTCAACCAAATGCACTACTTTAAAGTTATTTATACTATGATTTATCTGCAATAACCATTGTTCGATGTCTGACCTGCCATCGCGGCTTTCTTCTTTCAAGATAAGAGGATAGTTCATCAGGTCATGAATAGTCACTTCACTTCCAGCAAATTTAAATTCTGGACTGCAAACTGGAATATAACGCTCCTCCATAAACTCTAAAACATTAAACTCCTGCTCATCAAAAGGTCCCTCAATAAATGCAAAGTCTAACTCTCCATACTTTACTTTCTCAAGTAAGGTAGATGTACTGTCTACCTTCATTTTCATAATACGATTCGGATATTCTTTTACATAAGACGCAATAATCGGTGGCATGATAAATTCACCTATCGTTTTTGTTGCCCCAACTGATATTTCCTTACTTCCCGTATCCGTTAACAGATGCTCCTTAAATTTTGTAATATTCAGATTAAATATCCTTGCTAAGTGATATACTTCTTCTCCCTCACTAGTTAAATATATCATTTTCCCTCTCATATCAAACAATTTAACACTGAAGTATTCTTCCAAATACTTAATATGCTGCGAAACTGCTGGCTGCGTAATATTAAGCATCTGCGCCGCTCTTGTATAGTTTCTAGTTTGACATACTGTAAGAAATGTTTCTACTCTATAATCTAACATGTGCACTCCTTGTAAGCCATAAATTTTTCTTATGGTGCTATAATTTTATATAATTGGATTTTATTTGTATTGCATGATATGATATCCAATGTCAGAGAGAGCAAGTAAAAAAGCACTTCGGATTAATTGGATGTGATGAGCCAATGCGCTTATGAATTATTGTTGCTAGTAAACCCTCAATCCCTTCTTCCCAACTTTTAATTCTAGCACATATGATATAAGCAAATCCTAAGCGACTCTTACAATCGATTAAATCTAATCGCTGCTTCTGCCACCATAACTAAAAAGTGATTCAGTTCTTTAAAATGAAGTACAGCTCGGAAAAGTACAGATTTTCTAATAGTATGATTCATTATACGCATACGTTATTCTTGAATAATTTCTTTATTCAAACGTAAAAGAAATATGGATATATCTTTTTTATATAAGTACGCAAAGGCGTACGGAACTTTCTAATCAAATATAATAGTTCTTATTATATTTAAATTATTTGTTGTGTTTATGTGATGTTTTAAAACCTTACCTTGCCTGGTAGGGTTTTTTCTGTTCATCTTTCCCTCACAACATACATATTAATTTAGAGGGGAATCCTGATTTTATCTGAATTCCCCTCCTATAAAACGAAACTATCTAATTGAGCAAGTTCTTTTATTAGTATGCCTTACCCCAGTAAACCATAGTTTTAGCTGGTTTTCCACAACATACACATTTATCGGATAATTGTTCCTGTTCAAATGGCATACAACGAGAAGTTGCTGTCGTATCTTCTTTAATCTTCATTTCACATTCTAAATCACCACACCACATTGCTTTTACAAAACCTGGCTTATTAGCAATTGTGTCTTTGAACTCATCATAAGTTACAGCTTCATATGTGTGAGCATCTCTATGTGCTCTAGCTCGTTCTAACATATCACTTTGCATTGTATCAAGTATTTCTTGTACCTTTGCTTCTAATTCATCTAAGGATACAACGATTTTTTCTCTTGTGTCACGACGAACAACCACAGCCTGATTTGCTTCGATATCTTTTGGTCCAATTTCAATACGCACTGGAATACCACGCATTTCCTGCTCACTAAATTTCCATCCTGGACTCTTATCGGAATCATCTACTTTTACTCGGAAATTGCTTACTAATCTGTCTTGTAATTCACGAGCCTTATCAAGCACTCCCTCTTTATGCTGTGCAATAGGAATAATCATAACTTGTGTTGGAGCAATTCTTGGTGGAAGTACCAGACCTGAATCATCACCATGAACCATAATAATAGCACCAATAATACGTGTGGACATACCCCATGATGTCTGATGAACATACTGTAATTTATTCTCTTTGTCTGTATACTGGATATGAAATGCTTTTGCAAAACCATCCCCAAAGTTATGGCTTGTTCCAGACTGTAACGCTTTTCCATCGTGCATTAATGCTTCAATTGTATATGTGGAATGAGCACCTGCGAATTTTTCTTTATCTGTTTTTCTACCTTTAATCATAGGAATTGCTAACACCTGTTCACAGAAATCAGCATAAATGTTTAACATTTGAACTGTTCTTTCTTCTGCTTCTTCTGCTGTAGCATGTGCTGTATGTCCTTCTTGCCATAAGAATTCCATAGAACGTAAGAAAGGTCTTGTTGTCTTTTCCCAACGTACAACAGAACACCATTGATTATATAACTTTGGCAGGTCACGATAAGACTGTACAATATTAGAATATAAATCACAGAATAAAGTCTCTGATGTTGGACGTACACAAAGTCTTTCCTGTAATGGCTCTAAACCACCATGTGTAACCCAAGCTACTTCTGGCGCAAACCCTTCTACATGGTCTTTTTCCTTCTGAAGCAGGCTTTCTGGAATAAACATTGGCATGTAAACATTTTCAACACCTGTTTCTTTAAAACGAGCATCTAATTCTTTCTGAATATTTTCCCAGATTGCATATCCGTTAGGGCGTAAAATCATACATCCTCTAACACTTGAGTAATCAATTAACTCTGCTTTCTTTACAACGTCTGTATACCACTGCGCAAAATCAACATCCATAGATGTAATTGCTTCGACTAACTTCTTGTCCTTAGCCATAATTATTCTCCTTTCAGAACTGTTTTCTATATCCGACATCAGGCATTGATTCTACACTTTGAATCTGTTGATGATACATTGCCATCCCACAAAAAAGTGTAAAAAAATAAGCCCTCTGTCCACAAGGGACCGAAAGACTTCGGCGGTACCACCCTAATTAACTTACAATAAAAGTTCTCCTCAGATAGCGTTGCCACTCATACATTGCAATACTATGTATCCGTTAATGCCAGACATACGCTGTATTTTCATACAGTGCTCCAAGGCAGGTTCCAAGCTTTCCGTATAGAAGCCTCACACCAGACAGCTTCCTCTCTGAATACTTTCAGAATGTACTAATCCTTATCAACGCAACTTTTTATAAACAAATATTACAAGTATTTATTGGGATTGTCAAGCCATTTTTCCTATCCCCAGTGGTAATGCGAAAAAGCCTTTATCCAGCCAGTGAGTTCATTATACTGGGAACGAAGGCTTTTTGAAGATGTGGTTGAATTGAAGGTTATACAACCTTACTTAATAGAATCCATCTGCTACTTCCTCACTTTTTCCAAAGTATGCAACATATTCATTTCAGATAGCACGTACATTAACAAACCAATTAGAAATCAGATGATTTTCATAGTCTATGAATTTATCACTATATGTACCAGTTCCAGCTCCCACAGGAATATTCACTGTACCATTGTTATCTTCCATTACTGGCTGAATAGCACAGGGACCATATATTTCAGTATAAATTGTCTCATTAGCTTTATCCAAGACATAGAACTTATAATAATCCGTACTTTAGATAATATATAATCTGATAAAGTGCTTTGATTATTGATGTTCGAAGAATTAATTTTCCTTCAATCACTAAACATACATTCTTCTAACAAATTCCTTGTACCCCTTTTCAACCGCCTCTATTCTTCTATAAGCAATGTTATACGTTCTTCCGTCCCGCAATACAACCTGCTTGCACTCAATTCTTTTTATATAAGACATATTAACAATAACAGATGCATTTACTTTAATAAACACATCCGATATTCTCTTATCTATATCCTTTATGGTATCGTACACAGTCAAAGTTTCTTCCCTTGTTATAATATTTACTTCGTGTGTGTTTGGGATCTTTTCAATGCTGATTATGCATCGTTCCTTTATTACAATTTTGCCCTTTTGAAATGATGCTGTATTACATGCCATCTGGCTTGCCCGATATCCATTAATCTGCACAATCGCCCGATCTATAATCTCTTCAAAAACCAACGGGTCAAGGGGTTTTGCTAAAAATCCACTTAATAATACTTGAGATGCTTCTAACGAATATTCTGGATGTCCTGTGACAAATATTACTGCACTTTTAGAATTCAAGGTACGAATTTTTTTAGCTAATTCAATTCCACTATTTCCATCTAAATCTATATCTAAAATTGCCAGGTCAATGGTTTTCAGAAATTCTTCATCTTCTTGGTGATACTCCGTATGGCAGATAAGTTCTGCTTTTATATTCTTTCTGCTTAAATGTTCTGTTAACACCAGACGATTCACTTTCATTTGCATATCATCATCTTCGCAAAGATAAATTTTAAGTGACCTCATGGCAGTTCCCCCTCATGTTTATGTAATTTGTGTTTATCATAAGGAAAGGGAGCTTGCACTCCCTGATTCCTTTAGTGTTTCTGTTTCGTTTCCTTTAAACGCTTTTTTAATTGTTCAGTTACTTTTGGCTGGTAAAGAATAAAGATGCACCCCCCCTTATTTACACTTACATCTGCAAGCTTCCAAGCGGCCTTTGCTGCAATCTGTTCTATCTTTTTCATACCTTCACCCCCTTGACTTCTTATCTTTTGTTTCTTTATGTTAATCAAAGATTAACCGAATCTAATGTATGGCATAAATTCTAGTACAATACTTTCCTCTTTGCACAGGACAGATATATAGATACAGTTACCAAACCTACTCCTTTGCAGGAGGTTTCTTTACATTCCATCTTCATTGTCCCATTGTATTTTTTTACGAGTTTCTCTACGATACCTACGCCAAATCCATGTAACATCTTGTCTTTCTTTGTAGTATTTCCAAAACTAACAATTCCAACACAATGATTAAAACAGCTAATCTCATAACCAGTCTCTGTGTATATCACAAGCAGCGTTACAATTCCATTCTCTTTTGGAAGTTTAGCAGCTGCCTCCAACGCATTCGTCACTATATTATGTAAAATAGAACAAATGTCATTATCCTTCATTCCAAAGTCATCTACTTGTATCGCTGCTGACAAAATAATTCCATATTCTTGTGCTTTCTGCTGGAGCTGATTTATCAGTATTGTTATGGCAATATTGGAATGTGTATAGGAAAGTTTTGTTTTTTCCACATCTTTGTAAATCAGTTCTGCATATTCCGTTGCCTTATCATATTCCTTACAATATAACATATTTTTGATAATAGTGCTGTGTACGGAATAATCATGTCTGAACTCCGCTAGATTTTCTAATAATTTCTGCCGTTCTTCGTTACTGCTTACTTCCTTTTCTAGTTCAAAAAGTTGTTCGTCTTTCCTTTTAAGTACAGACGATGTTTTTAATATGTACCATAGCAATATAGTTTGTGTAAGTTCAAATGTTAAAATCGCACTAGCACTTATTTTGTCTTTAACATACTTAAAAAAAACATTTCCCAGCATTGAAACAATTACTGTCAATAACGAAATTTGGGCTATATTATCCCCAAATAACGTCCTACCTTTTCTCCTAATAAAGATAAAATAGCATCCCGATGCTTCTATTAGCTTCGCTACTACAGTACAAATACAAATTACAAAAAATTTATTTATAACGCTTAAATCTCCATGTGTGAAAAACAATACAAAACTTAGCACCAGCAATTCTGAGCCTAATAATAAACTGAAAAAAAATACTTATATTTATAATTTTTTCACTTATGCTTCCTTGAAATATAAAAATTGTAGTAAGAACGATATATATTAATAGCATCATACTTATGGAAATATTTATCAATTGAATGCGTATATATGTTTCTACGAAACATTTTACAAGAATAAGCGAATAATACCCTGTTACCGCTACATAACATTTTCCCCGGCTCTTTTTACAGCCTAATGTTGACATGGACTTGAACCATAACAGAGAATCAATTAAAGCAGTCATGAAATCCATCAAAATCCACCCCATGACACACTCTCCTTCCGTGTCTTTCCTTACAATTTCGTACTGAATTATGTTTAATTCAGTATTAGATTATCACTTTTTAGAATATAGTGCAATAAGAATTAGAGCCGTTAAGAATTGAAAATTTGATTTTGTTTTTTCCCAATAAAAATACTCATTGAACTGTTTTGCACACATGAATTCAACATTGAACAAACCTCCAAATTAACTTATAATACAATATAATAAATTTATATTTCAACTATCAGGAGGTTCTCCATGTCATTAAATATCCTACATCAAGACAAACACATTATTGTCTGCGAAAAGCCACCCGGAACACCAACCCAAAGTAAAAGTCTATATACCAAGGACATGATTAGCATCTTGAAAAATGAACTTGCCAAACAGAACAAACAAGATACGGAACCTTACCTTGGCCTAATCCACCGACTTGATCAGCCCGTAGGTGGAATTATGGTATTTGCCAAAACACCACAGGCGGCACGAGAATTAAGTAAACAGCTGCAAAATGATATAATAAAAAAGCACTATCTAGCTGTTATCACCAATGATCTTTCCAAAGACAAAGGAAAATCTGTTTCCCTTGTTGATGAAATGGTTCAAAATAAAAAAAACAATACTTCCACTATAATTGCCACTAAAGCAAAAGAAAGCAAGACAGCCAAGCTTTCTTATACGGTGTTAGATGTCATTGAACATAATGGTCAACCTTTATCACTTATTGACGTTAACTTAATTACCGGACGCCATCACCAGATACGGGTGCAAACGGCAGCTCACCTTGGTGGTATCTGGGGTGACAAAAAATATAATAAACAATTCCAAGATTTGAAAAAGCCAACCTCTCTCTGTCTTTATTCATTTCAATTGGAATTTTCCCATCCAGTTACAAATAAAAAAATGTGTTTTCGAAACATCCCTAACTATGAGCTATTCTCTCGATTTACACTAGAATAGTAATTGCCTCTTTGGTGCATACTAAATGTACTTACACATAGAGGTGGCAGATGTTATCTTTCACCTAATTCATAAATGATATGGGGTGAAAGATAATGCTTAAAATGTCTTACAAAATAAAATGTATTTTATTTCTCCTGCTGCTTTCATGTGGCATTATATTTAGTATAAAATATATTTTCCCTTACTTTATTACCTTTCTCTTTGCATACTGGCTTGCAAAGTGTGCAATTCCCATTGCATTCTATCTTCATGAAAAAATGAGAATTCCAAAAACAGTTAGCAGCGTCCTAACCTTATTACTTATTCTATTTGTATTAGGAACTCCCCTCTATCTGCTTACCAATTCACTAATTCAGCAAGTAGACACGCTAATCGCGCATCTTCCTATTTATCGTCAAAGTCTACAGGCACAAATTAATAATATATGTACTTGCTGTGACCAGTTATTTAAGTTGAATGATGGAACATCCATTGCATATGTTCTCTCCTATACAGATAGTCTGTTCAACAAAAACGGTTCTGTCTTGCCTAATTTTACAAAACAAACTGTTGCTCTAATGTTTCAAACGTTTCGACTATTCACTCAATTGGGTATCCTAATTCTTAGCTCACTACTTATTATCCAAGATCACGAGCGTCTAAAAGAGATGTATCATTCATGGTTTTTGCATGATGACGTAGATTTGATATTAAAACAATTATCCAGTACTGGCCTAACATACATTAAAATGCAGTTTATCATCATGTGCGTAATAGCTGTTTTGTGTACAACTGGGCTCTTTCTGTCTAAAAGTGCATATCCACTGCTACTTGGCATTCTTATTGCAATATTGGATGCACTTCCTTTGTTTGGGAGTGGCACTATACTGGTTCCTTGGGCGATTATAAAACTGTTTTCTCACAATATAATAGGAGCAGCCATACTTATGTCTACCTATCTGCTCTGCCAGATTACAAGGCAATTTCTTGAATCCAAATTACTAGGTAACACGCTAGGGCTTGCTCCTATCTATTTTGTTATGTCTTTATTTGTTGGTATTGAATTCTACGGTATTACTGGCGTAATACTAGGTCCCTTTTCCATACTGCTCATTAAGACAATTTATACAATATATAAACCCAAGCCTACTTGAAATCCACTTGAACTGTGCCTATACCACCTTCAACATCAATCAGGTTATCATGACTGTTATCGTATGAGTCAACATCGTCGGTCTTCTCTCCATCAATATAAATAGGACCAAGACCTGTTTCTACTTTATAGTTATAGTCTTCTTTGTTTCCATCAATCTTTAGAGTAAGATTTCCCATTCCTGCTGATATATCAGACTTTCCTGAAATGTCTCCTTGAATATTGACATTGCCAACACCTCCGGAAACCTCCAATCCCTTAAAGGTTACATTATCACAATCAACATTTCCAACACCACCTTCAATGGTAGCATGATTTTCCGATACACCTTCACAGGATAATGAACCTACTCCACACTCTACAGTCAAAGTATCGGTTTTTATATCTTCGATTGAAACTGCACCTACTCCCATCTCAATGACTACTTCATTTAATTCCTGATTCTCAGGTACATAAACAACAATTTTACCCTTTGAAGCAGAGTGTCTTTTCTTAAAAAGCCCGGACACCCAATCATCATCTGCTGTTTCTATTGTTTTTGAATCTTCATCATACTCAATCTTATAAGAAGATGGAATATCATATTTTTGTATTCTGATGCAATCTAAACTATTGTCAGATTTAACCTGAACCTTATATATGCTACTTTCAATATCTAAATTCTCGACATTATAAAAGTCCAGATTATCATCTGTCCTCTCTTTATGCTCATTCTTTTTCTCTGAATTATTTTGACTGGTTACCTGCTCCCCTTCATTGGACGGTACAAAGGCACCAATGACTCCAACGCCAACTTTCACGATTGCTGCCATAATACATATGGTAAGACATATAGCAAAAAACATTGCCAAATACTTCATTACTCTCTGTAGTGAATTCACTTTATATCAACACCTCCAAACATACATACTGCATTGATATAAACAGTTGGTACTCCTGGAATATAACTAGTACCACATGTTTTATTACTTACTCCTCCAAAGATAGGTGTGCTTGAAACCTTTACATTCACATCTTTTGGTACAAATATATCCATTCCACCAAAGATAGCGGTACAATCTATTAATACATCCTGATTAATAATGCAAGACCTTAAATCTAATTCCATTCCGCCAAAAACAGAATTTAATGATGCACCTTCAAAAACTTCATTTTCATTATACAAAATAGACTGAGTAGAAAAAACTGCTGCGTATTCGTTCTTAGCTACATTTACAGGCATCTCTCCATCTGATATTAGCTGCTGCCTATTAATACGCATTCCACCACTCTTTCCAATAATACTAACACCAATAATAATAAAGATAATTGGTAACATAAGCTTTTCAATAATAGAATAATCAAAAATTCCAATGCATGACAGTAAAATTAATACACCAATCACAAACATGCTAACTGCAAAAGGTTTTGGACCATTTTGAATAATTGAAGCTCCACTTGGTATGATAATAAACAACGTCCACCATCCATCAAAAAATAATTCAAAATTCCAAATGTTAAATGCATTTCCCACAAAGCCTATTCCAGCTATTATAAATAGCGACCCCCAAAGTATGCTCGAAAGTTGATTCCTCATACTTCTTTCCTCCTATCACTTCTTTGATAATTCTATTATATGAAAATCAAGGGGATAGCTGTAGTTACATTTGTCATATCTTTGGAGTGGTAATTGTAATCAATTATACTTTAAAGCGGTATCCTACTCCCCATATTGTCTCAATATACTGAGGCTTCGAAGTATTCGCTTCAATCTTTTCACGTATTTTTTTAATATGAACTGTTACAGTTGCAATGTCTCCTATGGACTCCATATCCCAGATATGCTGGAACAATTCCTCTTTTGTATAGACACGATTTGGATTTTCAGCAAGAAACGTAAGCAAATCAAACTCTTTTGTTGTAAATACTTTTTCTTCATCGTTTACGAATACTCTTCGATCTGTTTTGTCTATACGAATGCCTCTGATTTCAATTACGCTGTTCTCTCTCTGGGACGCCCCAACCAGTCTTTCATATCTGGACAAATGCGCCTTCACTCTAGCAACAAGCTCACTTGGACTAAATGGCTTTGTCATATAATCATCTGCACCAAGTCCCAATCCTCTAATCTTATCAATATCATCCTTTTTAGCTGAAACCATAATAACAGGTATATCTTTTTGTTCACGTATTTTCTTACATATCTCAAATCCATCAATGCCTGGAAGCATTAGATCTAGAACGACTAAGTCAATTTCTTTTTCCAAGGCAGCCTGAAGACCACTGTCTCCGCTCTCCTCAATTTTTACTTCAAATCCACTTAGTTCTAAGTAATCCTTTTCTAATTCTGCTATTGCAACATCGTCTTCAATAATCAATATCTTACTCATCTTATCACTCCTATATGTTAATTCTTTATTTTGGAATTCATCATACCTTCTTTACCCTCTTTTTCTACCTTATAGACAGCTTCTGATTCCTGTCCTTTTGTGGTAAGCAGGGTGAAAATAATACTTAATCCACTTCCTTCTTCTCCGTCAGCCCAGATTTCTCCACCATGATCCTTTATAATCTTTTTCGCTATCGCAAGCCCTAAACCACTTCCATTTTTAGCTGAGTTTCTTGATTGGTCGGTACGATAAAATCGCTCAAATATTTTCTTTAAATCCTTCTTTGCAACTCCCTTTCCATTATCACTAAAGGTAATCTTTACACAATCTCCTTTTCCTTCAAGACTTACTTCAATTT
>DBKX01000087.1 GCA_002297865.1 Lachnoclostridium sp. UBA739 | reverse complement strand
CAACCATGTCATTTCATTTTCCCACTTATGCTTCCTTGCAGAAAAATGAGCAGCTGGTGATTTCTGAAAAAATTCATTCCATGTCTTATATTTTTGGGATTCTTCAAACACATGTTCTTTTACATTCCACCAGCGTGGTGGCATGCGCTTACTATAGAACCAAGGAAATGTATTCTTGTTCATCATTTTAAATTTTAAAGCAGCATCATACGCACCAGCAGATTTCGTAAAGAACTCTGTTGGCGTTTTATATTTTTCTGCTTCACGTAATACTGCTTTCTTTGTCCATTTCTTTATTAATGCTCCTAAGGAACCCACATTATCACCTGTTAGATTAATATAGTTAATCAATATGTAATGCAAGACATCACGATAATACAATGATTGTAACCGTTCTTCCCTCTGTCTCTCAACAAGAGTAAGCCCATCTAATAAAATTTTATATTTCGGAACTTGTACCCCTTTGTCTTGGAAATATTTATAAACGGCATCATTTGTATGATTTCTATGTTCATTGTCTCTACGCTTAATATCATTGGTTGCGCCAACATAAGCATATTTGTTTTTCTCATCTATATATACATACACTATATGAATAGGACCTCGTGGGTCTCCTTTTGAGACTTTAGGGTCAAACTTTATTTCAGAAAGCCAATTATGTAATCTTGCCGATGCATATGCAGACGGAGATTTACGTTGGAAATCACTCTTATACTGGTATTGTTGAGCTTCAGCAAATACATTTGCCTTTACGTTCCAATACCCTTTCTCTTTTCTATTTGCCTTTAATAACCAATCCATTTCATCCAGCCATCCGTTTCTTTTAGCAGCTATATATGCAAGATAGCAACCTTCACAAAAGTCTTTTCGAGACTTGTAATTATGCGATTCTTTAAATACATTACTTTTGATTTTCCAATAGCCAACAGGTTTACAATTTGCCCTTTTGAGCCATGTCATTTCTTCAAGCCATCCCTTTTCTTTAGCAGAATAGTAAGCTGTTGAGCAACCTTCACGAAATTCTTTAATAGTATTATATTTGTGTGATTCATTAAAAACATTTTCTTTTAATTGCCAAAAGCCGCGTACAACGTACTTTCTTTTCAACCATGTCATTTCCTCTAACCACCCATTTTTTCTTGCAACAGTATATGCAGATGCATTTTTTAGATTAAAGTCATTCGTAGTTGAATACTTTTTTGACTCTTCAAAGACTGCTTCTTTTATCCATTTGACTGGTTTTGCAACAGGGTGTACCAACCAAACCATTTCGTCTAACCATCCATTTATATATGCTACACGAAATGCGCCTGATTTATTTCTCTTAAATTCTGACCTTGAAGAATATTTTTTGCTTTCTTCAAAAACTGTTTCTTTTGTCCACTTCTTTTGCATAAATGATATGATTATTGGTTGATAATACTTGTAATTCAAATGCAAAGGTATAAACATTCCTTTTGTTGCGTAAATAATATCGTGATTATCTTTATAAAAACCTATTATTTGTTTGTTTGGTATGTCTAATAGATATATACCAAACATTCACATAAATGATAAAGTCACGATAATAGTAAAAACAGTGTTCCTTGCTTTGTCCCAAACGGAACGTTAGCAAGAAACGCTGTCAGAGATTAGAATAATTCTCAAGTGTTAGGATTTGGTTAGGCATTATCCATCCAAATTACCTTCCGAGCCTGTGCCACTGCCGCCGCTTCCTCCAGGCGTTGTCGGCGTAGTTGTAGTTGAACCTTTGCCATCCGTTCTTGTCGTTTATGTACTTGTAAAGCACTTGATTGACATTGGAGAAGTCGTAGGCTCGCTTCAGTTTCTGTGCTTGTTGGTAGAGGGCTGTGCCTTTCTCGCCGTTCTTGGTGTTGGGGTGGTTGGCGTTGAGCCATGCGGTGGCGGACGCTTGCTTGGCGGCAAACTTCTCGCGCTGTGCCTTCTGCTTCTCGGTGGCGGGGTCCGTGTAGGGATTGGTGAGCTTGGCGAGGAGGGCGGTGATGACGCTTACGGTGAACTGGAACACGGTTTTGATGGTTTCTTTGTTGGTGTTTTGGGACAATATCAGACTTTGAAAATTTCAATTCTCTGTATGGAAAAGCAGGGGAAAGTGGACTGGTTAAAGTGGGAAAACACCTTGCATCCCACTTCTCTCTCTCAAAAGCCTCCGCAACTGTCTTGGAGTTAATGTAGGTTAATCATGAAAGTAAAGAGAGGGCGGATACAGGCAATAGTTACTCATTGGTAACTATCTCACTATTATGTGCCTTCTTGCAGAAGATTACTGATAGTTGTAACTTTGCAGCGTAAAAACAAAAAAGTTGAACGCATTAATAATACAAAAGCAATGAAAGAAGCAAAGACAATCGTAAAGTTAGAGAATGCTACTGCCGTAGACTTCGGCAAGTTGAATGAACTGAGTGATTATGTTCTTGAACTCGGTCCAGAGGTGAAAATACCGGGAAAGGTGTTTGGCGGAGCTTTAGTTGGCGCAACGGGAGGCGAGTTCTCGTTCCAGTCGTTTGCCCCTGGCACGGAAACAGGTTTCTTGCATACCCACAAGAACCACGAGGAACTCTATTTCTTCCTCAGCGGCAAGGGCGAATATCAGGTAGACGGCAAGGTGTTCCCAGTAGGCGAGGGCAGCGTGGTGAGAGTGGCTCCAGCAGCAAAGCGCTCGGTAAGAAATAACGGCACGGAGCCTTTGGTAATGCTCTGCGTGCAGTATCGTGGCAACACGTTTACGGCAGATGATACTGCTGACGGAGTGATACTTAACGAAAAAGTAGAATGGTAATTCGAATTTAGAGTTAAGAATGTAGAGTTAAGAGTTATTCTCGCTTCGCTGCGATTTAGAGTTTTTGAATTTAGAGTTTTTTGAATTTAGAG
>DBKX01000236.1:702-3052 GCA_002297865.1 Lachnoclostridium sp. UBA739 | reverse complement strand
ATTGACGAGTTTCAGCAGATAGCCGAATATCCAGAGAAAGGCACGGAGGCCTTGCTCCGTTCATATATCCAGTTTGCCCAACACGTCCACTTCATCTTTTCAGGAAGCAAGCATCATCTGATGGCAGAGATATTCGGTTCGCCCAAGCATCCCTTCTGTCAAAGCACGGAGATAATGGGATTAAAGCCTTTGAAATGCGACATATATTATGAGTTCTGCCAAAATTTCTTCAAGCAGAAAAGAGGCGACTTGTCGAAGGAAATCTTCGAACATGTCTATAAGCAGTTCGAGGGTCATACATGGTATATCCAATGTATCATGAACCGACTCTACGAGACGGAAACCAAAGTTGATAGCATAGAGCAAGTAAATGCCGCCCTTCTATCTATCCTCGAAGGACGAGAGCCTCAGTTTGAGACGATGGTTCAATTCTTTACAGAAAACCAGTTTGCTCTTCTCAAAGCCATTGCCAAGGAAGGTATCGTCGCACAACCGACAGCAGGTAAGTTTATCAAAGAACATAACCTCAAAGGTGCTAGCAGTGCCAAGGCTGCCCTCAAGACTTTGGAAGAAAAGGAACTCGTCTATAGTAAACCAGAAGGCTATGTAGTTTATGACAGGTTCATGGACTTATGGCTGAAGAGAGGATAATTGGCTTGCATTTATCGAAAAAAGTGAGGAGAAAGATTGCATTTCCAAAAGAAAACATTATCTTTGCAGTACGTTTCATATAAAACAAGAAAATTATGAGTACAGCAGAAACTCAACAAGCATTGGCATTTGCCGCTATGTGCGTGGATTTAACAGCACAAGCAGAAGGATGCAGCAGACAGGAAATGTATAACAGAATGAAGAATGTGGGCTTAATTCATGGTCTCACTACAAAACTTGATGCACTACATACACAAAGCAAAAAGTATGTGGTGGAAGAATTACAACAAGCCCTTCATCGCTTGGAAGCTCAGCAGAACCATTAAATGATTTATCAAGCAAGGAGGTTTCATTATGTTAAGAGACTCACAACTTTGGATGAAAATAGGAAGAATATGCACTAAACTGTCCAAACGTTTGGACATATCCCTAGAAAGAGCATTTGATATTTTCCAAAGAAGCAAGACAAATGAGCAGCTTCATGACGAGAGGTCATTGCTATACCTGATGGGAGACTTATACATTGTAGATGATGTCATAAAGGAATTACAATCAGCAGACAATGTCCGCTGATTGTAATTTACAAAACCTAATCCGGGTTTAGGACTATATACCCCAAGGCATAATACTCCTCACTTCCTTGTACCTTTTCACTAATTGTTGCCATTGTATTATTTACCCTATTCACAAGAATGTGAGTTCCACCTCTTTCACCTAGATATTCATAATTTCCCGAGACAGAACTTTGTAAACTTTCTAAAGTTATTTTATCCTTTGGGAACAACAACAATGACGAACATAAACCATTTTCGTCAAACAAAAATGACATCTTATGCACATTCTTCTCTCCTTTGCAACACACATAATCATTATCAACACTTTCTAATTGATATTGTTCCATTCCCTTTAGCACATCTGAAACCGATATTCCCCATTTGGTATAAAGAGAGTTTGACACAATCGAACCAGTTGATTCAGAGGATTCACTACTACACCCTATTTGAATAAAAAGGGCAAACAATATTGATATTATTTTAAGTCCATTTAAAACTAATTGCTTCATCTGTTTCATCTTACTATATTATTTTAAAGTTCTATTTACTAAGTTCCCTATAATTCTTATGTTTTTATCCAATCTTGTCAAATCTAAGTCAGCAGGAAGTTCGACCACGTTAACCTCACATTTTGCTTCAAGGTTGTTTTTGGTTGATACCTTTATCACTGCTTTTCCAAGCCCTTTCGCATATATATGACCATTAGTATCAACTGTAGCTACAGAAGAATCATCAGTCCCCCAAGAAAAGGTGGTTTCTGAATTAGTTGGCGACAATTTTGGTTCAAGCATATACTCAAAGCCTTTATACAACCTTACGGATTTTTCTATTGTCACATCCATAGGTGCCACAGGCGGTTCTTTTGCTTCAACCTTACAACTTGCAGTAAAACCACCGTTAAGTGCTGTTACTGTAATTGTTGCTTTGCCTTTTTTTATCCCCGTGACGATTCCTGAGGACGATACCTTTGCAGTTAAATTATCATTGGACTCCCAACTAAAACTAGTAGAAGCCCCTTCTGGAATTACAGTAGGAGTTAGAGGTTTACTTTCACCCTCTATTACACTCAAAGATGGTGGCAGAGAAACACCAGTCGGCTTAATTTCTTTTACTGTAACCAAGCAATATGGAGAATTCGATGCAGT
>DBKX01000236.1:0-695 GCA_002297865.1 Lachnoclostridium sp. UBA739 | reverse complement strand
ATCTTTGAATAAACATGGATATAGGCTTTACCTGGCTTCAGCGCAGTTACTTTTCCATGATTAGTTACGCTGGCAACACTTCCATCATTGCTACTAAAATAAGCATTTGCGGCCGATACATATTCATTACTATACTTATGACTATAAGTTAATGTTGCAGTTGCGCCAGGTGCCAAAGTCAACTCTGTAGGAGATATGGACACAGGGTTCTCTTTACATTTAATAGTCCAGGTCTTTGACTGGGTTCTCCATCTATCGGAGGAAAACAAACGATATTTCCAAGTACACTTGATAGTAGCACTACCAGAAAAGTACTGCGTAACCTTTACATCTCGATAAAAACCCGATCCCGTTAAATTTACGTAACCACCATTGTTTGTCCAAGATATATCTGAAGTCAAACCCATAACAGCCGAGGTTGCATCACATCGATAAGTTTCGCCAACCCATAATGCTGATTGCGAATAAGTCTTAGATACAAATAATAGACATACCGTTAGAATTAAAAAGTACCGTCTTTTTAAATCCAGTTCTCTAAAGATAAACATTGTTAATCATTTTATACCATTTGCTCCTAAATGGCAATTAATAAAACACTTAATTCTCCATAAACTCAAAAACGTGGAGCCAGTCTGCCGCTCGTTCCACGTGTTGAGGCCTTCGCATTGCCCTATAAGTCGAAACGAGCAACGCTG
>DBKX01000391.1 GCA_002297865.1 Lachnoclostridium sp. UBA739 | reverse complement strand
TCTTTAAAGCCACAAAGCTTTGCTCCTGGCTCCGTTATATTAGCAGCATCATGGGATATTGTAACGATATCGTCCAATTTGCTGTTTTTTAATGCAACTAATGCTGTTACAATCTTTGTTATACTTGCCGGATACATTTTTTGATAAATGTTATCCGCATAGACCACTTCATTTTCTGTGGCATCAACTAATAATACGCTTCCTGCTGTTAATTTTCTGTCTGTGCCGTTGTCTTCCCCTTCCGGGATAACACTAAGGTCAGCAGCAAATAGCTGACTCTCGCCGCCATTATCTAAACCTGCAAGCGTCATACTATTTGAATCACTGTGATAGGAAAGCATGACATCACTTTTAGAACACCCGCAAAGGAGCAGACACATACTTAAAACAGCTGCTAAAAACCTTTTTTTCATGCCTTCACCTTACTAAGATTTTAATATTTCTCTCCAGTCCAAATCACCACGATCTAGTGCTTTAATTAAAAGCTCTGCCGTTGCAAGATTTGTTGCCAACGGAATATTATGTGTATCACAAAGCTGAAACACATTATTCACATCAGGCTCATGAGACTTCTTTGTTAACGGATCTCTTAAAAAAATCACCAAATCAATTTCATTGTGCTCGATCTGAGCACCTAACTGCTGTTCACCACCAAGGTGGCCTGCCAGGTATTTATGAATGGATAAGTTTGTAACTTCTTCAATCAGTCTACCTGTTGTACCTGTTGCGTAAATCTCATGTTTGCTAAGAATACCTCTGTACGCAATACAGAAATTCTGCATCAATTTTTTCTTTGCATCATGTGCAATCAATCCAATATTCATTAATAATTCCCCCTTTGGTCGTAATCACTCATTGAAAATCCACTTCGGGAGCCATATCGAGACTGCAATCCGATATTTATAATCATACCAATCCCTATCATTGAGCTTAAAGTTGAACTTAAACCTCTACTGATAAAAGGAAGCGGAAGTCCCGTATTTGGTAAAATCAGTGTTGCTACACCTACATTTGCAAAAACCTGAAACATAAACATAGATGCAATACCTATCGCAATGATTCTTCCTTGATAGTCTCTAGCTGCTTTGGCTGTACGCAAACACTTTATTATAACGATTGCCAATAGTGCTAAAATTACACAACAACCAATAAATCCAAGTTCCTCTCCCATTACGGTAAAGATAAAATCACTTTCCGTAACATCGACGTAGAACGAATAATGTCTTTCTGCAGCTGGATCTGTAAATAATTTTCCCAACAACTGACCTGATCCGATTGATTGTATGGAATGCAGCTGTTGATATGCTTCATCTAATTTATATGATTCCGGATCTAACCACGCTGCAATACGGTCATACTGATAACCACGAAGTGGTCCCTTACCTGAATACACAATATACCAGAATAAAGCGATAGCACTTGGTATTGAAATAGCTAATACCGAACCAACTATCTTGTAATCCAGTCCCGATGCATAAACCATTATAGCAAAAATAAAAACCATAACAAGACTTGATGATAAATCAGACTGAATCATTACAAAAAAAGTTGGTATTGCCATTATAATACCACCAAATATGAAAGTTGTAAAACGATCCATTTTTTCCAGGCGCCGTTCAAAGTATACAGCAAGCGTCAGAATCAAAATAATCTTAACAATTTCAGAAGGCTGAAAGTTAAAACCAATCTTCAGCCAGCGCCAGGATCCAGTACCCAAATCAGTACCAAAAGGTTTATGCTTTGTGGCAAATACCATGATCGTACCGAGTACATAATAGACAGGTACAAACCTGCATATAAAATGATAATCGATTAGTGATACAACAGCTAATACGAACAAACCTGCAAACATTGTAATGATTTGCCCTTTGAAATAGCTGTTTTTAAACTGTGTATCTGCTGCGCATCGTACGAGAACTGCACTGCATATACATAGAATTGTAACAACAATAATTAATGAAACATTCAGTTTCTTCCAGTCATACTGTTTAAATTGAAACATGTTCTTTCATCCTTATTTCTTAGGAGCTTTCAGATCCTTAATTGGAATATTAGCAAATAATGCAGGTACCGTACCGTTATTGCCTTCGGACTCTGTCTGCGTTATTTTAATATCTAATCCATCTGCATCTATCTCCACATATTTTGATATTACCTTAATGATATCATTTTTTATTTGTTCCATAATTTCTGGTGAACAGTTTGCTCTATCTGATACCAGAACTAATTTTAGTCTATCTTTTGCAACGTTTCCAGAAGATTTCTTCCTAAAAAAATCTGCAAAACCCATTCGTTTCCCCTCCTACTGCTTTTTAAAAATTGAAGACAATTTAGCAAACAATCCGCTTTTTCCATGCAAATCTAACAAAGGTACTTCTTCTCCCATTACACGGCGGCAAATATTCATATAAGCTTGTCCTGCTAAACTATCGTCACCAACTAGAGGTTCTCCTTGGTTTGTAGATACTACTATTTTTTCATCATCTGGTACAACACCGATTAAGTCTACTGCTAAAATTTCAACTACGTCATCACTTGACATCATATCTCCGCGTTTCACCATGTCCGAACGTAAACGATTTACAATCAGATGGGTACTTTTGATTTCGTTTGCTTCCAATCGACCAATGATTCTATCTGCATCACGAACAGCAGAAACCTCAGGTGTTGTAACTACCAAAGCACTGTCAGCACCTGCGATTGCATTTTGAAATCCCTGTTCAATTCCTGCTGGACAATCCATAAGGATATAATCAAATTCATCTCTTAATTCTTCAGCCAGTTTTTTCATCTGTTCGGGTGATACAGCTGTCTTGTCTCGTGTCTGGGCAGATGGCAAAAGATATAAATTTGGATATCTCTTATCTTTAATTAATGCTTGTTTGATTCTGCAGTTTCCCTCCACCACATCTACTAAGTTATACACAATGCGGTTTTCAAGTCCCATGACAACATCTAAGTTACGAAGACCTATATCTGTATCAATTAACACAACCTTTTTCCCTAATTTGGCTAATCCAGTACCAACGTTTGCAGTTGTTGTTGTTTTACCAACTCCACCCTTTTGATTTGAAACTGCGATTATACGATTCATTTTATCACCTTTCTAGATTCTTATTTACTCGAATATTATATCATTTAATACATAAGATATCTATACTTTAATAAAAGAATCTTAATGTTTCACGTGAAACATTTTTATATTTCTACCAGATTATTCTTTATTGCATACACTGCTGCTTGTGTCCTATCTGATACATTTATCTTTCTGAATATACTTGAAATATGATTTTTTACAGTCTTTTCACTTATATTTAGAGTATCTGCTATTTCCTTATTATATAAACCACCAACTAAGAGCTTAATAATTTCGAGTTCTCTCCTTGTAAGTGCTTCTACCCGATTTTGTTGTTCAATAATTTTACTCTGTCGTAACATTGCAGCAATAGAAGGCTGAATATACCGTTCTCCACTTGTTACAATATTAATAGCCTTTACAAGTAATGTAGAATCCGCTTCCTTAAGTATGTATCCATTTGCCCCACTTCTAACTGCATCCTGTACGATTCCTATCTCATTATAAAAAGTAAGCACAATAATTTTACAACTAATATTGGTTTCACGTATTTTTTTCAGTACGCTTAAACCGTCCATCTTGGGCATATTTATGTCTAGTACCACAACATCTGGTCGTAACTTATAAATTGCGTCAATACACTCAATTCCGTCACCAACCTCCCCTATAACATTAATATTATCTTCTAATTCAAGCAGTTGATGTATGCCTTCTCTTACCATCATATGATCATCTGCTAGCAGCACATTAATCTGAGCCATTCTTATCACCCTCATCACTATAAACTTCTGGTACTTCTATCTGAACTGTTGTTCCCTTGCTTTCACTTGACTTAATCATAAAGTTAGCATTCATTAATTGAGCACGTTCCTTCATAATTGATAACCCAAAGTGTTCGCACTGGCTTACTTTTTCTTCTACATATTCACAATCAAAGCCTTTTCCGTCATCTGATATAATTAATATTAACTTTTCATCTAAATATGTAACCTTTACTTTGATAAGCTTTGCATCTGAGTGATTGACTGCATTTTGGCATGCCTCTTGTACTATTCTTAGCAAGGTCAAACAGTATATATCTTTTATCTTTTTTTTAACACCATTTCTCATATACTGAAAGGTAATATTTGGATACTTTATCTTAAGATTATCCATATGCATTTTAACTGAGTAATCAAAACTTTTTTCACTTACCATTGTTGGTCTAAGATTATATATTGTACTTCTCATCTCTTCAATAACTGTCTTTAATGATCCTATTATTATCTGCAATTCCAATCTTACCCTAGTTGGATCTTTCTCTAACAGTTTTGTACACAACTCTGTTTTGTAAATCAATCCAGTCAAACTCTGTACCGCCGAATCGTGGAGCTCTCTTGCTATCCTTTTTCTTATTTGTTCTTGTGTCTCTAACACTTCAATGCCTGAATTTAATTTTTTTGCAGTATTCTCATCTATGTTATTAATGGATGTAATAGAGTTTAATTCCTCTATTACATCGCCGAATAATTGGATTGCCTTATTATAAGACTTCTGTTCCTGTTCCAATAATTCAATAGTCTCTACAATCAAATTTTCTCCCTTACAGTTCTTTATCTCGTGCAAATAATTTTGCAACCTCTCTATATATGCAAGGATATGACACCTTTTTTCCTCATACTCATTTGCATACTCGAGAAATCGTCCCCTTAAAATTTCAATATTCTCTATAATATCACAAAATTCCTTCATATTAGCCCCCACTGTATAATATAAAAACATTATATAATAAATTAACTTTAAAGTAAAACAAAATAATATCTATTAATTTCCAATGTTCCTAAGTAAATTATCTAAAATTTAATTGTTTCAACCTGCATTTTAACATATAATATTAGTAAAGCTAATTCGTTGAGAGAGGAGTGTTAAATTGAATAATAACAAAAAAATAATTTCTACTATAAAGGTGCTAGTTTTATCTACAGCAGGTATATGCTTTATTAATAAATTAGTACAATTGAAGTCTACAGCAAAGGAATATCTTTATACGAGTAATAATGAATACTATAACTGGAAATTTGGTAAAATCCACTATTCTATTCATGGAAGCGGTTCGCCTATTTTACTCATTCATGATCTTTCTTGTGAAAGTTCTAGTTTTGAATGGAAACGAGTCATTAATGCCTTGTCTAAAAACAACACTGTATATGCCATAGATTTAATTGGATGTGGACGTTCTGACAAGCCAAACATAACTTATACAAATTACTTATATGTACAGCTCATAACAGATTTTATTAAAAATGTAATAAAGCAGAAAACTCATATTATTTCGTCAGGCTACAGTTGTTCTGCATCAGTTATGGCTTGTTATATAGAACCACAGTTAATACAGAAATTAACTCTAATAAATCCGACATCTTTGGATACACTTAATAAATTCCCTAATAAATTTGATAAATTACGAAAACGAACTTTAGAGATTCCTATTCTAGGAACCCTTATATTTAATTTGCATCATTCCAATATAGCAATTAGTAATAGATTTAATAATATTTATTTTAATAATAAACAGTTAGTCTCGCATCACCAAATTGAAGCATTTTCTGAAGCATCTCATCTTAATGGAGCTTCATCAAAATATTTAATGGCAAGTATCTGTGGTAAATTTGTTAATATTAATATTTCGCATGCTTTGAAGGCAATCAATAACGATATTCAAATTATTTTAGGTTCAAGCATTAACAATGCTGATTTAATCAAGCAAACCTACCTAGACTTAAACCAGAGTATTGAAATTAGCATGGTTCCTAATACAAAAATGTTTCCTCATATGGAACAACCAGAAGATTTTATTTCAGCAATATACTTCTAGCAAAAGGCAGATACATTTTATCTTGTATCTGCCTTTTAAAAGAATTTTTTTATACCCTACAGTGGTTCCTTCGTTGGCTTACCTGCTAATCGCGGATAAGCCTTAGAAGTCTTACTCTTTTTTTCTATAAATACAAAATTTCTTTGAATATCTGATTCAGGTAATGCAAAAGGCTGCACTTTTTTTAACTTTCCACCAAGCTTAAATATTGCATTTTTAGAACTTTCAAGCTCCTCTTCTAAGTTTCCTGCTTTATAGGAAATAAATCTTCCATTAACCTTTACTAATGGCATGCAATACTCACTCAAGGTAGAAAGATTTGCTACCGCCCTTGAAACACAAAGATCAAAACTCTCTCTGTACCTAACATCACGCCCAATATCTTCCGCCCTACCATGAACTGCTGTAATATTTTCTAATCCCAGCGCTTCTATTACTTCATTAAGAAACTTGACCCTCTTATTAAGTGAGTCCACTAACACAATTTCTAACTCTGGAAAAGCAATTTTTAATGGAATACCAGGGAAACCCGCTCCTGTTCCAATATCAACAACCCTTTGACTTTTAAGTTCGTAATATTGATTAATCGAAAGACTATCTACAAAGTGCTTTAAAACTACCTCACTCCACTCGGTAATTGCAGTCAGGTTCATAACCTTATTTTTCTCTACGAGCATTTCGTAGTACTTAACAAATTGATCGAATTGCCTTTCTGTAAGTTCTACCCCAATATGCTCTAATAACTCTTTAAAATATGTTAAGTCCATATAGCTCCCTTTCTATCTCTTTCTTCTATATTGTTCTAAATATACAAGCAATACTGAAATATCTGCTGGAGATACTCCTGAAATTCTTGATGCCTGTCCAACTGAAATCGGGCGAATCTGAGAGAGTTTTTGCTTTGCTTCTATTCTAAGACTGTTCACTTCTTCATAATTAATATCATCCGGAATTCTCTTATTCTCAAGTTTCTTGTACTGCTCTACCTGGCGAAGCTGTCTTTTTATATAACCATCATACTTAATATTAATTGTAACTTGATCGGTAACCTCTCTTGGAAGATCAACACGTTTCTTATCTATATTTTTAATACTTTCGTAATCTAGTTCAGGACGTTTAATTAATTCTGCTAGTGAAGATCCAGAATTTAATGGTGTACTATCATGTTTGCAAAGTTCTTCGTTAACAGCTTCTGAAGCACCTACTGTTGTGTTTTCCAAACGTTTTATTTCTTCATCGATCAATCGTTTCTTTTCTTGTAAATGATCGAATCTCTCTTGATCGATCAATCCAATTTTATAACCAATCTCAGTTAATCTCATGTCCGCATTATCCTGACGTAGGATTAAACGATACTCCGCTCTAGAAGTCATCATTCGATATGGTTCATGTGTCTCCTTTGTTACCAAATCATCGATCAGAACGCCGATATATGCTTGTGATCGATCAAGAACTAACTGCTCTTTACCAAGTAACTTCATACTTGCATTAATACCGGCAATCAATCCCTGGGCTGCCGCTTCTTCATAACCTGAACTACCATTAAACTGACCACCACTAAACAACCCGCTGATCTTTTTAAATTCTAAGGTTGGCTTTAATTGCATGGGATTGATACAATCATATTCAATTGCATATGCATTTCTTACAATTTTTACATTTTCAAGCCCTTTTACTGATCGATACATTTTATATTGAACATCTTCAGGTAGTGATGAGGACATTCCCCCAATATACATTTCATTTGTATAATTTCCTTCTGGTTCAATAAATACCTGATGTCTGTTTTTATCTGCAAAACGTACTACCTTATCTTCAATTGAAGGGCAGTAACGTGGACCTGTTCCTTGAATATTTCCCGAATATAATGGTGATCGATCAAGATTATCCTTTATAATTTCATGTGTCTTTTCATTGGTGTATGTTAACCAGCATGAAATCTGATCTTTCTTAATATCCTCAGGCTGATTTGTGAATGAAAATGGTACTATTTCTTCATCACCCTTCTGTTCTTCCATCACACTAAAGTCAATTGATCTTCGATCAATTCTAGCTGGTGTTCCTGTTTTAAATCGATATAATTCGATACCAAGATTACGAAGAGAATCGGATAAGTGGTTTGCTGCCGATAAACCATTTGGACCTGTATAATTACTTACATCTCCATAGACGCATCTTGCTTTTAAATACACACCAGTACACAAAACAACTGCTCTACATCTATAAATTGCTCCTGAAAATAGTTCAACACCTGTTACTTGATTGTTTTCAACAAGAATCTTACATACTTCACCTTGTCTTACAGTAAGATTTTCTGTATTTTCAAGTACGTGACGCATTTCTCTTGTGTAATCCTGCTTATCTGCCTGGGCACGTAGAGAATGTACCGCTGGCCCCTTTGATTTATTTAGCATTTTTGATTGGATATAGGTCTTATCAATGTTTTTACCCATTTCACCACCCAATGCATCTATCTCTTTTACTAAATGACCTTTCGAACTTCCCCCGATGTTAGGATTACATGGCATAAGTGCTATGCTATCTACGCTAACTGTAAATACAATTGTGTTAAGTCCTAGTCTTGCACATGCAAGTGCTGCTTCACATCCTGCATGTCCCGCTCCAACTACAACTACATCGTAACTCTCATACTCATACGACATCTCTTTCGTCTCCTTCTACTTAACTTATTTACCCATACAAAACTCTTTAAATATTGTATTAATTAAATCTTCACCAACTGACTCACCAATAATTTCACCTAATCTCTCGTATGCGCTCATAAGATCAATACTAAGGAAATCTTCTGGCATCTCATCCTCCATTGATTGTAAAACCTGTTTTAGACTAATAATTGCGTCTGCCAATGCTTCTTTATGTCTAACATTTGTAATGTAAACTTGATCATTAAAATTAAGTTCGCCCTGGAAGAACATATTTTTAATACATTCTCTCACCTCTACTAACCCTTCATTACGTTTTGCTGAAATAGCAAATACCGGCTTTTGGGTCATATCTTCTACTTCTTTTTGTTCTACAACCCTATTAAGATCAGTCTTGTTTAGTAAAATAATTGCCTTCTTATCTTTGATCTTTTCAATAATAGAAAAGTCATTTTCATTTAATTCTCTTGAGCTATCAATTACGTATAATACAAGATCAGCTCGATTAATGCATTCTATTGCTTTTTCTACGCCAATTTTTTCAACCACATTTTCAGTATTTCTAATACCCGCTGTGTCAATGATATTAAGACATACTCCATCTATCTGAATTGATTCCTCAATAATATCCCTAGTTGTTCCCTCTATATCTGTTACAATGGCTTTTTCTGTTCCCACTAAAAGATTTAGTAAGGAAGATTTTCCCGCATTAGGCTTGCCTACAATTGCGGTCTGAATTCCCTCTCTTACAAACTTCCCATTATCCGCTGTCTTCAGTAATTCTTCAAGATCAGTAACCTGTTTTATTAATCTCTCTTTTAACTCTGTCTGATAGTCTCCAAACTCATAGTGCTCTGGATCATCTAATACTGCTTCAATAAATGCTACATCCAAAATCAACTGTTCTCTTATTTTAACTATTTCTTCATGAATACTGCCTTTTAACTGATTAACCGAACTCATTAATGCGTACTCACTTTTTGCATTAATAAGATCCATAACTGCCTCTGCCTGGCTAAGATCAATTCTCCCATTTAAAAATGCATACTTTGTGAATTCACCAGGATCAGCTGATCTTGCTCCATTTTCAAGACATAACTCTAGAATTTTTTTTGTGACCAAGGCACCACCATGGCAGTTTATTTCAACCACATTTTCCATTGTATAGCTATTTGGTGCTCTAAAAATACTCACTAGTACTTCATCCACTGTTACACCTTGATTTTCGATGTATCCAAAATGTATTGTATGGGATGCGTAATCTTTTAACTTTTTTTGTCCACCTTTTGATATATATATTTTGTTAACAACGTCTAATGCCTCATCACCACTAACACGAATAATTGAAATACCACCATTACTTACTGCAGTTGCAATAGCTGCAATTGTATCTGTCTTCATATATTTCCCTTTCTATTTCAACGCAGACGCCATACTACTACATCTAAAAGTAGAATTCAAAAAGTAAAAAACGAAAGTATAACAGAGTCACTACTCTATAATACTTTCGCTTCTATTTTGGCCCTGCTTTATAACTAGATGTTACTATTTTTATGCTCAGGTTTATAATTCTTCTTATATCCTGAATTACTGTTATTATGATAATTTCTGTTGTAATGCCTACTGTGATCTCTAGAGTTGTTCTTTAATGTAACAACAACTCGACGATAAGGTTCTTCCCCTTCACTATGAGTATCAACAAATTTATCATACTGTAACGCAGAATGAATAATTCTTCTTTCATATGGATTCATTGGTTCCAAAGAAACGGAATGTTTACTTCTTTTAACCTTATAAGCAATGTTTCTTGCAAGGTTTTCAAGAGTCTCTTTTCTACGTTCTCTATAATTTTCAGTATCTAATTTAACTTTAACATAAACAGAACTTTCTTTATTCACAACCAGGCTTGTCAAGTACTGTAATGAGTCTAAAGTTTGTCCTCTTTTTCCAATAAGTACACCCATATCCTCACCGACAATGTCGATGTCTAACTGGTTGCCCTCTTTTAATTCAACTTTAACCTCAGCATTAACATGCATTTCCTTAAGAACATTTAACATAAACGTTCTTGCAACTTCTGCAATATTAGAATCCACTGTTGTTGAAGTTATAGTTGAAGCTGTAGTCACTGTTGTCCTAACTTGAGGTTTTACAACTACTTCTTCTTCCTTTTTTTCTTCCTGCTTTACTCTAACCCTAATTCTAGCAGGTCTACTAAAAAGACCAAGTACGCCTTTACTTTCTTTCTCAATTACTTCCCATTCTACCTTATCACTTGTTGTTTCCAATGAAATTAATGCCTCTGTTAAAGCATCATCAACATTTTTTCCTGTAAATTCAACCCACTCCATTTGAAATCCCCCTTGCTCTATTCCTTTTTACCACCTAGCATATTTGCAATCGAACTAATACTATTTGGATCATAATTTGCACTACCCTTTTTATAATCCTTTACCTCGTTTGAGCCTTTTATCTTTTTATTACTTGTCTTTACTGCTTCTGACTTATCCTTTACTGTTGTAACCTTCTGGTTTGCATATTGCTGTAATGTCTGTTCAGAACTTATACCCCTACGTTCTCTTTTCTTTTGTGCCTTTGCCCTATTCTTTTCAATTAATTCATCAATATCCATTTTTTCAAAGTATTTGTTAAAGAATATTTGCTGAATAATACGGAATACAGAACCTGCAACCCAATATAAACCTACACCAATTGGTAAGAAAAGTCCCATAATACCTGAAACAAGTGGCATTGTAACATTCATAGACTTCATCGTTGCTGCCGCTGGGTTATCTGGATCAATTGGATTATTCATAGTCATTAACTTTGTACTAATCATCTGTGTAACAACCGCAAGGATTGGTATCATTACAGAAATAGAAGCTAAGGATGGAGTTGATGTAATATCCATGCCTAAGAAACTATTAACATGCTTAATACTCTGATAATGATTCTGAATCTCCCCTGCAATCTGAGGAAAATCATTTTGTAGAGAAGTCCACTGATCTGGTGTAAGTTTAGCAAGTATGTCTATAATGTAATTCACAGAATTTCCATTAGCTGTTGAAAGAGCCTGACTTATATTGCCCCAGCCCTTAGTAGACACTTGAACATGTTGTAAATATGTCTGAAGGGTATCTACATAGCCATTAGAACCTTGAATTAAAACTGCCACCTCACTATAAAGCGCCTTGACTGAATCAACGTACGCAGGAATGTTGTAAATTACACGATATAATGCAAACAAAATTGGCATAGTAATTAACATAGGTAAGCATCCACTCATCATGCTTGTCCCATATTTCTCATAAACCGCTTTTGTTTCAGCCTGTTGTGCTAACATAGACTGCTGATCTTGTTTTCCTTTATACTTTTGCTGTATAGCAGTAAGTTCTGGCTGCATACGTGACTGTAGCTTTGAACTCTTTTGCTGCTTCATTGTTAACGGAATCATAAGACCATTTACGATAAATGTCATTAAAACAATAGTCCATCCAGAACTTTCAACGCCAAATAAGGCGAGGAACTTATATAATGCATTTATTATAAAACCCAATAAAATAGCAAACGGACCTATAATCTTTCCTTGATCTTGTGTTAAGAATAACTTGACCAATGTTTATCCTCCTTTAAGCTACACATAATTTATTTATACTAGTAATACATATCTCACTAAGGTACAGGATCAAATCCCCCCTCATGAAACGGATTACATCTTAGTATTCTTCTTATCGCTAAGTAGCTGCCCTTTAGGGCGCCATACTTCTCGACTGCTTCCATGGCATATTGGGAACACGTCGGCGTGAACCGGCAACACCCACAGCGCTTCAACGGAGATATATACCTTCTGTAAAACTTTATCATAAGTATAATAATCTTTTTCAAACACATATCTTCATCAGCTCTTTACTTAATAATCTTATGAAGACTTCCTAAATGCATAAATGCACTACTGATTTCATCATATCCTTTTCCATTTGCAGAATTTCTTGCAATAACTACTATATCAAATCCGGTTTTCAATTGTTGTTTATTTAACCGATAACTTTCTCTTATCAATCTTGTAACTCTGTGCCTAACGACACTATTGCCAACCTTCTTACTAACGGATATACCTATTCTATTACTTTCTAAACCATTATTAATTATATACATCACTAAGTACTTATTAGCATAAGACCTTCCAGTTTTATAAACCTTCTGAAAGTCTGTATTTCTTTTTAATGATTCTGACAACTTCAAAATCTCCTATCTGCAAAATAGAAGAAAAGGCCACATAACTGCGACCTATGCGGATAATTGCTTTCTTCCTTTTGCTCTTCTTCTAGCTAAAACTTTACGTCCGTTTGAACTGCTCATTCTAGCTCTGAAACCATGAACCTTAGATCTTGATCTCTTTTTAGGTTGAAATGTCATTTTCATGCTAAAGCACCTCCTCAATTTAATTCCTACAAAAAATAGTAGGCGTATTTCTTCTATTTTAATTGAAAATACCAAACATAATTATATTATCATTGCTACATTTCGTCAAGTAAAATTATTTCTTTGTCCTCCGTTACGCTGCTTGTAAGTGGGTAAATATCCAATTATGCACATAAATTTAACACAAATACAACAAAACCATGCTATTCACATTTCAGTTTTTAAAAGTTATCCACAAATTGTTGATAAAATGTTGATAACTTTTCTGACTCGTGTTAAAATTCTATACGCACCATGTCCAAAGGTGTGTTTTTTGGCTTATTTGGACCGTTGTTTATATTTTGTATTTTTTATCAACACATATGTTTATACCTTTTGTTCTATTGTGTATAACATTTTGTTTTTGTGTTAAAATAGCGTTTTTATAACTAAAATTATAAAGATGATTTTACAGAATATCCAATTTATCCACCAGATGTGGAAATGTATCATTGAAAAAAGCACTGAAATGATATAAGATATACGTATGTATGTTTTTTTATTATTGGGAGGTTACAATGGAAGACATAATTCGTGAAAAATGGGACGAAATACTCGAATATCTAAAAGTTGAACATGGTATTACAGATGTCTCCTTTAGGACTTGGTTACAAGCACTAGAAGTATATTCAGTTGTTGACCATCTTATCACTATTTCTATTAATGACGGCAAAATAGGTGATAGCCGTAAGTATATCATCAACAAGTTTGGTGTTCCACTACAAGTATCAATTGAAGAAATTATTGGCGAAAGTTTTGAAATTAAGTTTGAGTTGGCAAGTGAATTAAAGCATAAGCAAAATGTAACCCCTTCTCCTCAAGCAAACAAACAAACTTATAAGGATGACAGCAGGTTTTCTTTTTTAAACCCAAGATACACGTTTGATACATTCGTGGTTGGTAATAATAATAGCTTAGCGCATGCTGCTTCTCTTGCTGTTGCCGAAGCTCCTGCTGAAGTTTACAATCCTCTTTTTATATATGGTGGTGTTGGACTTGGGAAAACCCACTTAATGCATTCAATTGCACATTATATATTAGAACAAAATCCTTCAGCAAAAGTTCTGTATGTTACAAGTGAAGCTTTTACCAATGAGCTAATTGAAGCAATTCGTAATCGTGCGGATACTACATCTGTTGCTGAGTTTCGTAAAAAATATAGAAACATTGATGTTTTATTAATTGATGATATTCAATTTATAATAGGAAAGGAAAGTACTCAGGAAGAGTTTTTCCATACATTCAATGCTCTTCATGAATCTAAGAAACAGATTATTATATCGAGTGATAAGCCACCAAAGGAATTTGAAACACTTGAGGAACGATTAAGATCAAGGTTTGAGTGGGGGCTGCCGGTAGACATTCAATCTCCTGATTATGAGACAAGAATGGCTATATTAAAGAAAAAAGAAGAACTTGATGGCTTATCGATTGACAATGAAGTATTAAAATATATTGCTACTAATATTAAGTCTAATATTCGAGAACTAGAGGGTGCCTTAACCAAAATAGTGGCACTAAGCCGATTAAAAAATAAAGAAGTAGATGTTGTCCTTGCTGAAGAGGCGTTAAAGGATTTAATTTCTCCTAATAATAAGAGAGATATCACAGTTGAGTTAATTACAGATATTATTGCTGATCATTTTGGTATCCAGTCTTCAGACATAATATCTAGTAAAAAAAGCAGAAATATTGCATATCCTAGACAGGTCTGCATGTACTTATGTAGAGAACATACAGAGTTATCTTTAAAGGATATTGGTAAAAAGCTTGGAAATAGAGATCATACTACTATCTTACATGGTATTATGAAGATTCAACACGACCTTGAGACAGATACCTCCTTACAAAATACAGTTGAGATACTAAAGAAGAAAATTAATCCTCAATAGTATGTGTATAACCATGTGATTTTGTTGTTAACTTCTTAAAATTAATTTTGGTTTGTGGATTTATACACATTTGGTTAACACGCAATCTTTTAAAATTCAAACGAGTTATACAACTAGGATCTTCTTTGTTTTAGAGGGTTAAGAGCACTTATTAACATCTTAACATACCCTAATAAGACTACTGCTAATAATTATATATATATATTTATATAGAGCTGCTTGAAAGGAGTTATCAACATCATGAAAATTGTTTGTAATAAAACAGATCTTTTAAATAGTGTAAATATTGCTTTAAGGGCTGTACCATCAAAAACTACAATGCCTATACTTGAGTGTATTGTAATTGAAGCTGAAAACGAAAAGATAAAACTTACAGCTAATGATATGGAACTTGCTATAGATTCTTTTGTAAAGGGAGATGTTCATGTAGCAGGTAAAGTAGCTATTAATGCTAAAATCTTTTCTGAAATTATTCGAAAACTACCAGATAGTGAAGTAACTATTTCAGTAAATGATAATTATGAAATGACCATTCTTTGTGAGAAAGCTAAATTTAAACTTTCAAGTAAAACATGTGATGAGTTTCCAAGCTTACCTGATATTGAAAGAAGGACTTGTGTTAAGTTATCACAGTTTACTTTAAAAGAAATTATTAGACAAACAGTATTCTCTATTGCTGATAGTGAAACTAACAAGATCATGACTGGAGAGTTGTTTGAAATAAATCAAAACGAACTTAAAGTTGTATCTCTAGATGGTCATAGAATTTCTATTAGAAAAATTGAATTAAAGGAAAGTTACGAGCCTGTTAAGGTTATTGTTCCTGGAAAAACACTTAATGAAATTAGTAAGGTGTTACCAGGAGATACAGACAGAGATGTATCTTTATACTTTACGGATAAACACATTGTTTGTGAATTCGATCAAACAACAGTTGTTTCCCGTCTTATTGAAGGGGAATACTATAAAATAGATCAAATGCTTTCAAATGACTACGAAACAAAAGTAAGAATTAATAAAAAAGAATTTCTAAGCTGTATTGATCGAGCTAACCTATTAGTAAAAGAATCTGAAAAAAAGCCTATCGTTATTAATGTATCAGATGCTCAAATTGAGCTAAGCATGACTTCATCTTTAGGATCAATGAAGGAAGAAATTAGCGTTACAAAGGAAGGAAAGGATATATTGATCGGCTTTAATCCTAAATTCCTAATGGATGCATTAAGAGTTGTTGATGATGAAGAAGTAGATATTTATCTATTTAATCCAAAAGCTCCATGTTTCATTAAAGATAAAGAAGAAAGCTACATTTATTTGATCTTACCAGTAAATTTTAATGCGGGAGTGAATTAATATGGAGACAATTAGCATTCGAGATGAGTTTATAAAATTAGGCCAGGCATTAAAACTTGCCGGGTTAGTTAGTAATGGTGTTGATGCTAAAATCGTTATTCAAGACGGAGAAGTTAAGTTAAACGGTGAAGTAGAAACACGTCGAGGAAAAAAAGTCTACAATGGTGACGTTATAGAATTTAATGGTTCCCAAGTGAAGATAGTAAACGAATAAGATTTGATAGGTGTGACGAATGTTTGTTAAATCACTAGAATTATGCAATTTTAGAAATTATACGGATCTCAGTGTTCAGTTTTCCAGTGGGGTAAACATTTTTTATGGAGATAATGCTCAGGGAAAAACCAATATACTAGAGGCGATATATTTAGGCGGAACAACAAAGTCTCATAAGGGAAGCAAGGATAAGGAATTAATAATGATGGATAAGTCAGAAGCTCATGTAAGGCTTTTGATCGACAGAGATGGTTTTACCCATAAGATTGATATGCACTTAAAACGCAGCAAGTCCAAGGGGATAGCCATAGATGGTATACCGATCAAAAAGTCTTCAGAGCTTATAGGACTTGCCCATATGGTCTTTTTCTCACCAGAGGATTTATCCATAATAAAAAATGGTCCAGGTGAGAGAAGACGTTTTATTGATATGGAACTGTGCCAGTTAGATAAGTTGTATTTACACAACTTAACGAAATACAATAAGATACTAAATCAAAGAAACCATTTACTAAAGCAGGTTGGTTTGAATCAGAATTTATTGGATACACTCTGTATATGGGATATGCAATTAGTAGAATATGGAAAAATGATCGTTGAAAGACGTAAACATTTTATCGATCAATTAAATACTATAATATTTGACATACATAAAAGGTTGTCAGGTAACAAAGAGGAACTTTTTATTCAGTATGTACCAAATGTCAGTGAAGATGAATTTGAAGCTAAATTATTAAAATCTCGTAACAAGGACATGCTCATCAAAAATACAAGTGTTGGTCCTCACAGGGACGATATACAATTCTTAATTAAAGGTGTTGATCTTAGAAAGTACGGTTCACAGGGACAGCAGAGAACATCGGCCTTATCACTCAAACTTGCAGAAATAGAAATGGTAAAAAAAGTAATTGGTGAAAAACCTGTTCTTCTATTGGATGATGTTCTATCAGAATTAGACAGAAACAGACAGAACTATTTACTTGACAGTATTAAAGATATTCAAACCATAGTTACTTGTACAGGACTCGAAGAGTTCGTTAACAATCGAATGATTATGGATCAAATATATGAAGTTATAAATGGAACAGTCTTAAACAAAAAATAGGAGGATGTATATGAGTACAGAATACGGTGCTGACCAGATTCAGATTCTAGAGGGTCTAGAGGCAGTAAGAAAAAGACCAGGTATGTATATCGGAAGCACTTCCGCAAAAGGGTTACATCATCTTGTCTACGAGATCGTTGACAATGCAGTAGATGAAGCTTTGGCAGGATACTGTAATCACATAGAGGTAACAATCAACGAAGATAACTCTATTACTGTAATTGATAATGGTAGAGGTATCCCAGTAGGTATTAACCATAAAGCAGGTTTACCAGCTGTTGAAGTTGTTTTTACTATCTTGCATGCAGGCGGTAAGTTTGGTGGCGGAGGATATAAGGTATCTGGTGGTTTACATGGTGTTGGTGCATCTGTTGTAAATGCTTTATCAGAATGGCTCGAAGTAACAATACACAAAGATGGAAAGATGTATAATCAACGCTATGAAAGAGGTAAAGTAATGTACCCTCTAAAAGTGATTGGTGATACGACTCACGTAGGTACTTGTGTAACATTTTTACCTGATAAGGAAATTTTTGAAGAAACAGTCTTCGACTATGAGGTGTTAAGACAGAGATTACGTGAAATGGCATTCTTAACAAAAGGATTAAAGATTGTTTTAACAGATAAAAGACTAGAAGAGCCAAAAGTAAGAGAGTTCTATGCAGAAGGTGGAATTAAAGAATATGTAGAGTATTTAAATCGTCATAAAGACCCTCTATATGAAAACATTATGTATTTTGAGGGACAAAAGAATGACGTATTTGTAGAAGTAGCACTGCAGCATAATAATTCTTATACAGAAAGCTGCTATAGTTTTGTGAATAACATTACAACACCTGAAGGTGGAACCCACCTTGTTGGTTTCAAAAATGCGCTCACAAAAACATTTAATGACTATGCAAGAAGTCAAAAGTTTTTAAAGGATAACGAAGTAAACCTATCAGGTGAAGATATTCGTGAAGGTTTAACAGCTATTATCAGTATAAAGATTGGTGAGCCTCAGTTTGAGGGACAGACAAAACAGAAGCTAGGCAATAGTGAGGCACGTGGGGCAGTTGAGAGTGTTGTCTCAGAACAATTGAAATACTTTTTAGAGCAGAATCCAGTTGTAGCGAAATTAATCTGTGAGAAAGCTATTGTTGCACAGCGTGCAAGAGATGCAGCTAGAAAGGCAAGAGATCTAACAAGGAGAAAGACAGCGTTAGATGGAATGAGCCTTCCAGGTAAATTAGCAGACTGTTCTGACAAGAATCCTGAGAATTGTGAAATATATATTGTTGAGGGAGATTCTGCCGGTGGTAGTGCTAAGACTGCAAGATCAAGAGCAACACAGGCTATTCTTCCATTACGAGGTAAGATTCTAAATGTCGAGAAATCCAGGTTAGATAAAATTTTAGCCAATGCTGAAATTCGTGCGATGATTACAGCTTTTGGTACTGGTATTTCAGAGGACTTTGATATATCTAAACTCAGATATCATAAAATTATCATCATGACAGATGCTGATGTCGATGGAGCACACATCAGTACACTATTATTAACATTCTTCTATCGCTTTATGCCAGAGTTAATTAAACAAGGATATGTATATCTCGCACAGCCACCACTTTACAAGGTTGAGAAGGCTAAGAATATCTACTATGCATACAGTGATGAAGAGTTAAATAATATTCTTACTGAAATTGGACGTGATGGAAATAATAAAATCCAGCGTTATAAAGGATTAGGGGAAATGGATGCTGAGCAGCTTTGGGATACTACGATGGACCCAGAGAAACGAGTTCTGCTTAAGGTTATATATGACGAAGAATTAGACGCACAGATTGATGAGACATTCAATACTTTAATGGGAGATAAAGTAGAACCAAGACGTGAATTTATCGAAGCAAATGCTAAATTTGTTAGAAACTTAGACATCTAATATATTTTAGTTCTAGCTATTGATTCATAAAGATGGAGGAAGTTACATGGACGAAAATATTTTTGACAAGGTTCATGAGGTCGATCTGAAGAAGACAATGGAAACATCGTATATCGATTATGCGATGTCAGTAATTGCCTCAAGAGCCTTACCAGATGTAAGAGACGGTTTAAAGCCGGTACAAAGACGTATTTTATACGCAATGATCGAGTTAAATAATGGACCGGACAAGCCACATCGTAAATGTGCCCGTATTGTCGGTGATACAATGGGTAAATATCACCCTCATGGTGATAGTTCTATTTACGGTGCTTTAGTAAATTTAGCACAAGACTGGTCAACAAGATATCCCCTTGTTGATGGACACGGAAACTTTGGTTCTGTAGATGGTGATGGCGCTGCAGCTATGCGTTATACAGAGGCACGTTTAAGCAAAATTTCAATGGAAATGCTGTCCGACATTAATAAAAATACAGTTGATTTCATACCGAACTTTGATGAGACGGAAAAGGAACCAGTTGTATTACCATCTCGTTTTCCAAATCTTTTAGTAAATGGTACATCCGGTATTGCTGTAGGTATGGCAACAAATATACCACCACACAACTTACGTGAGGTTATAGATGCTGTTATTAAAATCATTGATAACAATGTCTTAGAAGATAGAAAGACAGAAATAGAAGAAATACTTCAAATCATTAAAGGGCCAGATTTTCCAACAGGAGCAACAATTTTAGGTACAAGAGGTATTGAAGAAGCTTATCGTACAGGACGTGGCAAAATTAGAGTACGTGCAGTAACTGATATTGAGGCAATGCCTAACGGAAAAAGCCGAATTGTTGTAACAGAACTTCCTTACCTTGTAAACAAGGCAAGATTAATTGAAAAAATTGCGGAGTTGCATAGAGATAAAAAAATAGATGGAATTACAGAGTTACGTGATGAGTCTGATAGACAAGGTATGCGTATTTGTATTGAGCTTCGTCGTGATGCAAATGCAAACGTTGTATTGAATCAGCTTTACAAGCATACTCAATTACAGGACACATTTGGTGTTATAATGCTTGCATTGGTAAATAACGAACCAGTTGTAATGAATATTCTCCAAATGCTAGAGTTCTATTTACTGCACCAAGAAGATGTAGTAACAAGAAGAACTCAGTATGATTTAAATAAAGCAAGAGAGAGAGCCCATATTTTACAGGGCTTATTGATTGCACTTGACCACATTGATGAAGTAATCAGTATAATTCGTTCTTCCAGAAATACAGCAATTGCAAAAGAGCGTTTAATCGAGAGATTTGCCTTAGATGACGTACAGGCTCAGGCAATTGTAGACATGAGACTTCGTGCATTGACAGGTTTGGAAAGAGAAAAGCTAGAAGGCGAATATGCAGAATTAATGAATAAGATAGCAGAGTATGAAGCTATTTTAGGCGATAAAAAGAAATTACTTGGGGTAATCAAAGAAGAGATTACTGTAATTCGCGATAAATATGGAGATGATCGTAGAACATCTATTGGTTATGACGAATTTGACATTTCGATGGAAGACTTAATTCCAAAGCAGAACACATTAATCGCAATGACAAGTTTAGGTTATATTAAACGTATGACTACAGATAACTTTAAGAGCCAGAACCGTGGCGGTAAAGGTATCAAGGGAATGCAGACAATAGAGGAAGATTATATTGAGGACTTGTTTATGACAACAACTCACCATATGATATTATTCTTTACCAATAAAGGACGAGTTTATAAACTAAAGGCCTACGAAATTCCAGAGGCAAGTAGAACAGCAAGAGGAACTGCCATTGTTAACTTACTTCAATTACTGCCAGAAGAAAAAGTAACAGCAGTGATTACTCTTAGCGAATATAGAGAAGACAAATATCTGTTTATGGCAACTCGTACAGGTATTGTTAAAAAAACTTCTGTTAAGGAGTATGCAAATATTCGTAAAACAGGCCTTCAGGCTATCAATTTACGTGATGATGATGAGTTAATTGAAGTAAAAGAGACTGATAATAACAAGGACATTATACTAGTCACTAAGCTTGGACAATGTATACGTTTCCATGAAACAGATGTAAGACCAACAGGCAGAACATCCATGGGTGTTATTGGTATGAATTTGTCCTACGGAGATGAAATCATAGGAATGCAGCTAAATACTCAGGGTACACACTTACTACTTGTATCCGAAAATGGTTTAGGTAAGAGAACAAAATTATCTGAATTCGATCCTCAACGTAGAGGTGGCAAGGGTGTTAAATGCTACAAGATCACTGAAAAAACAGGAGATGTTGTGGGGGTAAAAGCTGTCAATGAAGGCAATGAAATAATGATGATTACAACAGAAGGAATTATTATTCAATTACCAGTAGATCAAATTTCTGAAATTGGAAGAATAACTTCAGGTGTAAAACTTATGAATTTAGACAATACAAAGGATATTAAAGTAGCTAGTATTGCAAAGGTTCGTGAAAAAGAAGTTCTAGCTGAAAATAGTGAAGAAGCAGCAGAGTCAATAGAGGAATCTGTTGTTGAGGCAGCGGAACTTGACAATAAAGAGGAAAATTAAATAACAGCAAACACAAATACACTTATGATCTGTCATTTAGATTATAAGTGTATTTGTACTGTAATAGAGATTTACTTAAAAGTATGAAAGGTAATATAATTATGAGAATAGTAAAGGCAGAAGACATTACAAGAAATATTAAAGAAATGTGTATTGAAGCTAACCTTGTTTTATCAGATGATGTAAAGGAAGCAATATGTGAGGCAGGAGAGAAGGAAACATCTGAACTTGGAAGAAAAATTATTAAGACATTAGAAGAAAATATGTCTATAGCAAAAGAAGAACAAATACCAATATGTCAAGATACTGGTATGACTGTGGTATTCGCAAAAATAGGGCAGGACGTACATATAGATGGCATGTATGTAGAGGATGCAATTAATCAGGGCATTAGAGAGGGCTATGAGCAAGGTTATTTAAGAAAATCCGTAGTGAGGGATCCAATTAATCGAATTAATACAAAGGATAATACTCCAGGAGTAATACACTATCAGATTGTAAAAGGCGATCAAATAGAACTTACAGTTGCGCCAAAGGGATTTGGAAGCGAAAATATGAGTAGAAGCTATATGCTAAAACCAGCTGATGGTATAGAAGGCGTTAAGGATGCTGTTATTGAAGCTGTAAAGCTTGCTGGGCCAAATGCCTGTCCTCCTATGGTTGTTGGCGTGGGAATAGGTGGGACATTTGAAAAGTGTGCACTGCTTGCAAAAAAAGCCCTAACCAGAAATTTAAATTCTTCATCAAGCATTCCGTACGTAAAAGAGCTAGAAGCAGAATTATTAGAAAAGGTTAATCAGCTTAATATTGGACCAGCAGGTCTTGGGGGTAGAACGACAGCTTTAGCTGTAAATGTAGAAACTTACCCAACACATATTGCAGGACTTCCTGTTGCAATTAATATATGCTGTCATGTAAACAGACATGTTACAAGAACAATTTAATAAGGGAGAGAGCATAATTATGTATAAAGATATATTAACACCAATAACAGATGAAGTAATAGACACACTTAAAGCAGGAGACTTTGTATATATTACAGGAACTATATATACTGCACGAGATGCAGCACATGCACGTTTATATACAACAATTCAAAATAAAGAGTCAATACCGTTTAAGCTTGCCAATAATATAATCTATTATCTTGGCCCTACTCCAGCAAGACCAGGTCAGGTTATAGGTTCAGCAGGACCAACTACCAGCAGCAGAATGGATAAATACACACCATTGTTGCTCGAGCAAGGAATGAAA
>DBKX01000254.1:7674-17039 GCA_002297865.1 Lachnoclostridium sp. UBA739 | reverse complement strand
AAGGATTACTGTCTAAGAATTGCTGCCAGCCTTTATGAACAAGGAGTTCGTAATCAGGACAGAGTAGTGATTTCTCTGCCTAGAGGAATTGATCAGGTAGCAGCAATGATAGCTGTTTTGACTTTAGGAGCAGCCTATGTTCCCATATCGGTAAAGCAGCCAAAGGAACGTAAAGAAAAAATGATTCAGAATGTATCACCAGCACTGGTAATTGATTCTATGGATTTTCTTACAGAAAAAGTGCTTCAGGACATAGAACCAGTTTCGGAAGAAAACACAGCATATATTATTTTTACTTCTGGTTCTACAGGCAATCCAAAAGGCGTAGAAATCAGCCATAAAGCTGCTATGAATACGATTTTGGATGTTCTTAATAAATGGAATATTACAAGCCAGGACAAAGTATTAAATGTATCAAGTTTTGATTTTGATTTATCCGTGTTTGATATCTTTGGCTTATTATCAGCAGGTGGATGCGTGATACTTATAAACGAGAAAGATTTTCGCGATCCAGCCGTATGGTTAAGCTGCCTTAAAACACATCAGGTTACGATCTGGAACAGTGCACCTGCGTTAATGGTTATGCTGCTAACGTTAATGGAAGAAAAAGTGGAAAGTCTTAGACTTGCTCTTTTATCAGGAGACTGGATTCCGTTAGAAATACCAGATAAGTGGAAAAAAATAAGTGGGGAACATTCTAAGTTCGTTTCCTTAGGAGGTGCAACAGAAGCGGGAATCTGGTCGAATTACTTTGAGGTTGATAAGTTGGAAGCAGACTGGAGGTCCATACCTTATGGAAAAGCATTGACTAATCAGGCATACCGCATTGTGAATAAAGAAAATAAGGATTGCCAGCCATTGGAGATAGGAGAATTATGGATTGGCGGAGACAGTTTAGCAACTGGATATTTCCATGAGGAAGCACTGACTAAGGAAAAATTTATTACAGATCAGGATGGTACAAGGTGGTATCGCACTGGTGATTTAGGCCAGTTCTGGGAGGATGGGACCATAGAATTTATCGGGCGAATAGATGCTCAAGTAAAAATCCGCGGTCACAGAATTGAACTAGGAGAAATCGAAAGCGTATACCAAAAATGCAAAGGGATACAACAAGTAGCAGTTGTTGCCATAGGGGATAAATATCAGAAAGAACTTGTGGCATTTTATACAGGAGAAGAAAAAAGTGTAAAAATGCTAGAGGATTATGGATATGAAAATTTGCCAGAATATAGCGTTCCACGTAAGTATCAGTATATGGAACAGTTGCCTTTAAGTAAAAATGGCAAGGTAGATCGAAAAGCACTTATGGAAAGAAATGTAGGGGAGACAGAACCTGCATTTGAAAGTGAAGAAGAACAAGATGAAATTTTTAAATTATGGGAAAAGGTTACAGGTGCAAAGATAAAAGATAGCAAAGAAAATATATTTAACTTAGGCGCTGACAGTTTATCAGCAACCAGGTTTGTGGAGCAAGTGAAAAAAGTTTATGGAGTCGTGCTTTCTATTCAGGATATTTTTTCAAATCCTACAATGGAAATGTTAAAGGAGAGAATACAGGAACGGGTAGAAAAGGAAAACACAGAATGGGCAGATGAAGGAGAAATATAAATGAAAGATAATTGTATACTTGCGAAAGAATTAATTTTGGATTTAAAAAAGTCGGGAGTAGAGTTGTGGACAGAGGAAGGAAAATTAAAATACCGCGATCGGTCAGGCAATTTTGATTTAGCGAGGAAAGAGAAAGTAAAGGAACTGAAGGAAAACATTTTAAAGGTGCTAGAGAACGAAAAAAAAATGAATCAAATTGTGCATCGGACAATAACAGAGCCAGTTCCTTTAACTAAGGTACAGGCAGCCTATCTGCTAGGAAAGTCAGATGCAGTATTCTTTGGCGGTGTGGGATGCCAAGGATATATGGAAGTAAACTTTGGCTCGTATTCACCTGAGAAAATCAAAACGGCTTGGAGAAAGTTAGTTGAAAGGCATGCGATGCTGCGGGCAAAAGTGAAACAGGAGGGAATCGAATTTTTAGAACCTGCTAGTATCTCTTTTGAGACAGAAACCGTTGACCTTCGAGGAAAAAGCAAGGAAGAAAGAGAACAAGCACTCGAGACAATCCGCAACAGCTTTCGTGATGTGGAATATGATACACAAACCCCACCACTATTTAAGACTCTCATAACCCAGACAGAAGAAGGAAATTATTTTCATCTGTCCATTGACTTAATCGTAACAGACTTTGCAAGTGTGCAGCTGGCGATTGGGGAAATGGGAACCATTTTAAGTGGCGGAAAACTAAAAGAGTTAGAACTGACTTTTGCAGATTATGTTCTCCATGAGTGTAAGACAAAGGAAGGTCTTAAATGGTTTGCAGATAAAGAATACTGGATGAACCGGATAGACAGTCTGCCACAAGCACCAGTTCTTCCAAGTGGTGGAAGGGCAGAGGCTAAAATGGAGGGAAACAATAAGTTCCGCCGATTGCAAAAGCATCTTTCTTTAGAAAACTGGAACCAGTTAAAAAGTAAGGCTGCAAAAGCAGGAGTTACCGCATCTACGGTTGTATTAGCTGTTTACGCAGAAACGATAGCTAGATGGAGTGAGAATAAAAAATTTACACTGAATCTGCCAATTCAGAACCGTATGGATATACATGAAGATGTACAATATCTGGTTGGAGACTTTACGACAGTGAATCTGTTAGAAGTAGATGTTACAAAGAAACGTTCTTTTACAGAACGTGTAAAAAGTATTGCAGTACAACTCCATAAAGATTTAGAGCATACAAGTTTTACTGGCATTGAAGTGCTTAGAGAACTATCCAATGTTCATGGAAGAGAAAAGGCGTTTATGCCTATCGTATTTACTGGAGTTTTGAAGGCAGAAGGAAAAGCTGGTTCAATCGAATATGGTTTGAGCCAGACCCCACAAGTTTTTATTGACTGTCAGGTTGTGGATGAGTCGGAACTTAACCGAGAAGACAGAGGACTTATGATTAGCTGGGATATTCGAAACGGAGCCATAAAGGATGTTATCGTCAATGAAATGTTTGATACATTTTATAATACCCTTGAGGGATTGCACCAGAAGCAATGGAATATGCCATTAGAACTGGAGGTATCTGTTAACTCTCATGATGCAATAGAAAAAAAAATCACACACAGATGTTTACAGGATGATTTCATAGAATATGCAAAAAAGAATCCTTCCAAAACTGCCCTTTATGATGGGCAAGGTACAATGTCTTTTGGTCAACTGTTAGAAGGTGCAGAAAATATTGCTGCCTACGTGCAGGAAAATGTGCAGGAAACCGATTCTAAGCTCATATCCATAGAGATTCCAAAGTCTGCAAAGCAGATTATGGCTGCTCTTGGCGTTTTGATGGCAGGGTATACATATCTTCCAATTGATATGAAACAGCCAAAGGTGAGACAGGAAAAAATAATAGCCCAAGCTTTGGTGGCAGAACGAATGGACGAAGCCTATTGTGATCTGGCTTTGGAAAAAGGGACTAAGTTAGAGTTACAGCCAGCAGAATATAATAAAGAAGCTTATGTAATCTTTACTTCTGGTTCCACAGGTGACCCAAAGGGAGTTGTTATGTCCCATGAGGCGGCTATTAATACAATTGAAACTATGCGAAGAGAGTTTGACATAACCGAAGAAGACAGAGTATTAGGAATAGCAGAACTATCCTTTGACTTGTCAGTATCAGATATATTTACCGTATTAGCCAATGGAGGACAACTGATTTTGCCAGATCTGGCATACGGTCCAGATGCTTCTTACTGGTCACGACTGATAGAGGAGTACCACATCACATTGTGGAATACAGTTCCAGCACAGGCGGAAATGCTTGTGGCATACGCAGAAAGCACAGGAGACGATACAGGTTTTCCATCGGTTAAAAATGTCTGGCTGTCTGGCGACTGGATTCAGACAAAATTGCCACAGAGGCTGAGAAAATTCATGCCAAATGCAGCAATCACAAGTCTTGGTGGAGCAACCGAAGGTGGAATCTGGTCAATTTACCACAGAATTGGAAAAGAGGAAGAATCTCCAAGCATCCTATATGGAAAAGCATTAAAAAATCAATGGGTCAGCGTAGTGGATATAAATATGGAGATTTGCCCTGCTTATGTGTCCGGCGAAATTATCATCGGAGGAAATTCTCTTGCAGAAGGTTATCTAGGGGATAAAGAACTAACCGATAGAAAATTTGTTAATCGCAATGGAGAGAGAGTTTACCTGACTGGTGACAGGGGACGATTCGTAGAAACAGGAGACATTGAATTTTTAGGCAGGATGGACAATCAGGTAAAAGTCAATGGATACCGTATTGAGCTTGGGGAGATTGAAGCAGCATTGGCAGAAATGACTTCCGTAAAAGAAAGCTGTGTCGTACATTTTAAGGAAGGTGGCAAAGATACATTAGTGGCATTTGTTGTAGAGCAAAAAGAGCAGAACAGAGAGAAACAAAGGACACAGGCACTTAATTTTCCAACAGAAGAACAAGAGGATTTCATGTCAAGAGAACTGGTTAAGAACTTTCAAATGCTTTTGGATGAGGCAATCTGTAATACTGTTTATGGGGCATTACAATCCATATTTACAGATGATATGGAAAATGCCAATAAAATGTTTACACGTGAAGCAATCGGGAAAAAACTTCATGCAAAAGAAAAGCATATGGAGTTACTAGACAGATGGCTCGAAACATTAGTTCAGAAAGGGTACTTAGGGAAAAAAGCGAAGGTCTATAGAGATTTACTAGAGAGAAAGGTAACCAATGAATACTGGGATAAGTTAATCAATGAACCATATTCGGCAATCGCCCCTGCTTGTGTCAGTGAGTACATAAAAAATCATGCAAGCCATATAAAAGAACTGTTTGCGGACCAGCTGAATCCTCTTACTTATTTATTTCCAGAAGGTCGGACAGACATAGCGGAAGCTTTGTATGGACAGACAGCGATTGCAAGGCATTTAAATAGTTTGGCAGCAAAAACCATTCAAGAATATGCAAAGGGGCAGGAGCATATAAAGGTTCTTGAAGTAGGTGGTGGAATCGGCGCTACAACAGATCTGGTATTAGAGGCTCTAAAAGGAAGTAAGTTTACATATACATTTACAGATACATCTGCATTTTTCCAGAATAATATTCTTTCCAAGTATCCGTATTTAACAACTGGTATCTTGAATCTAGATGATTTAGAACAGGCTGGTATGGAGTCTTCCTTTGACGTAATTCTGGCAGCAGGAGTGCTAAATAATGTGAAGAATATCCCTTATACGATTGGGAAAATGGCAAGTTATCTAAAGCAGGGAGGATTGCTGCTGATTACAGAACCTGTGGAAGAACATATTGAAATATTAGTATCACAAGCATTTATGATGCCAGAGCATACAGATATGAGACAAGGAACAGCAAGGTGTTTCTTAAGTAAAGATGAATGGAAGAAGGTACTAGAAGATGCTGGCCTTTGGTTAGCCAAGGCTTATCCTGATACAGTACAGGCATATGAGGAGTTTCAACATTATTTATTCATTGCAAGAAAGCCAGAAGAAACGGCTGATTACAGAGAGTTTTTGGAAAAACGCTTAATAAAAGCCATGATCCCAGAAAAATTTTACAGAATCGATGCGCTTCCATTAACAGCCAATGGAAAAGTGGATCGAAAAGCCTTAACCCAACAAGCGCTTTCCAGACAAAAGAAAATGGAGAAGTACGTGAAAGAAAATGAACAGATGAATCCAAAAGAAGAAATGTCAGAACTAGAACATAAGATTGCTGCAATTTTAGAAGAGGTCTCTAATAAAAGCAGCATTCAGGTCAAGGACAACTTACTGAAGGCAGGCTTTGATTCTCTGATTCTTTCGCAGGCATCTGGAAAAATAGTAAGTCAAATCGAAAAAGCAGATGGTATGCGTTTTGATGAAATTCTGCGAGTTGCCCTTCAGACACCAACGGTAAAGGATATTGCCAATTATATAGAAGAATACGGATGCAAGGTTACAAAGAAAGAGGAAGAGAACGGTTCTTTTAAGGAGGAGCAGCAAGCAGATGGGATGCAGAATATATATGTATACCAGGAAAAGGAAGATTCCTGGTGGAAAATGGGACAAAAAGAATGGGAGGAACAAGAAATTTTCCTTCATATGGGAAACAAGGAGCAATTGAGAATCCTTTTAAAAGAAAGAAAAGAAGATTCTGTTTTTATGGCAGCAAAAGAGTCAGATGTAAAAGAAATGATCTCATTTGCCAGTGAACTGCTTGCTATGGGATATGCAGTAGAAAAGCTGTTTCTATTTTATCCAGCCGTACCAGATGATGAGATATTGTACTTAGGAGATGCTGTGGTAATTGGCGAGACGAGAGAAAATGTAGCAGAGTGGGAAGATGTCATTATGGGAGAAATCCAGTTACAGGAAATTAAGCTGCAAGACGGGAACATGGAAGAACTGGTACAAATTGTGAAAAGGGAGCTTGGTTTATGCAAGGGAAACATGTAGTTTGTGTATTTGGTGCTAGTGGAAGTGTCGGTTCTTCGGCAGCAGACGAACTAGAGAAGAATGGTTATCAAGTCCGGCTGGCATATCGAAAAGAAAGAAAACCATTGTGGATGGAGAATTCTAAGTATGAGACATATCAAGTGGATTTGGATGATGAAGAACAGATCAGACAGTTCTGTATGGGAGCAGATTTAATAATAGGGGCAGCAGGGCCATCTATGAAATATAGTGAAAGGATGCAAAAAGCAGCAATAGATTGCAATGTTCCATATGTAGATCCAGGGGGAATGCATTTGCTTAAGAACAGGAATCATGCCAGTAATGTGTCCGTTGTAGGTGCAGGAGTTTTTCCCGGTTTGTCTGGATGGATGCTTTTGTCAGGCATAAATGAGCTAGGAACAAAAAATGTTTCTGTTGAATTATCAGTAGGTGGACGTTATGCATTTACCAATGGTGCAGCACTTGATTTTGTTGAGGAATCAAAAGGAATGAAAAGTGGAGTACCAATGGCCTGTATTCATGACAGAAAAATAGCTCCAGCAAAACGAATGGCTCCAGTTCATTTGCCTGATTCAATAAAAGAGTACCGGTGTATGCCATATATTACAGAAGAAGTTCTTAAGATCGCGAAGGATAGACAGATAGAATATGTGGATGGATTTACACTGGTTACACCAGAGGTATTTCAATTGATAAGCCGTTATGATTTAGATCCTAAGAGGCTGGTAAAGGAAAGTGCAGAGAAAAACGAGAATTACCAGACTGTTATTTATAACTGGATACAAAAGGAGGAAGAGTATCTGGAACAGAAGTTTACTGGTGGAGAACCTGGCAATATTACAGGTAGAATCCTGGCTTTGACTGCAATGCACACGCTACAGTCAAAACTGGACTTAGGCTGTTATACGATGCCAGAAGTGATGGAACATGTAAATGTAGTGGAAAAACTTAGAACAATGGCTTGTTTTGAGTACACAAGGAAAAGCAGTTGTTAGAAAGGCTGGAATATGAAAAAGAAAAAAGTAATTGTATGTGGAACCGGGTTTGGAAAAGTATATCTAAATGCAATTGAAAGAATGGAAGACTATGAAATTGCAGGCATTTTGGGGACAGGAAGTAAAAGAACAATGGAGCTGGCAAAGACATTTGCTGTCCCTTGCTTTACCGATCCAGAAGATAAAAACATTGAGGCAGACTGTGCCTGCGTTATCGTACCAAATGCATCAGGTGGCGGAAATGGTACGGCTATTGCCAAAGCATTTTTAGACAGAGGGATTCCTACGCTGTTAGAGCATCCAGAACATGAAAGAGAGATTGTGGCCTGCTTAAAAAGTTCAAAAACTGTGCCATTTATGCTAAATCCATTTTACAGATATATAAGTCCTGTAAGGCGTTTTCTGGAAGCCGCAGCTATCATAGGAAAACAGGCAGCTTTAATCAATGCTTCCTTGGAGTGTGCAATCCATGTTTTATATGATGGACTTGATATGCTAGGCTGTGCCATTGGTGATGTAACATCATGGAAATTAGGGAGTGTTGCATCCATTCCCAAAAGAAAAGCATGCGGAGGAGGAAATAAGACGCTTGGTGCTGTAATAGGAGATACACCAGTAATGATTACTGTGAATACGGAAGTGGATAAAAATGATCCCGATCATCCATTGCATTTATATCATAGAATCGAATTAACGTTTTCAACAGGCCGTCTTTGCTTAGTGAATACACATGGTCCTGTGGTTTGGATGCCATTTTTAAGAATCCCACGAAACCAGAATGAGACTATGGAATTAGAGCGTTTAGGAGATGAAATGAAAATACCTTCTGGCATCATAATAGGAAAAGGCACAGCACCGACTATTGTGGAAACTTTCGAAGAAGTATGGACTGGTGGAGTCAGCAGGGCATTGGAAGAACTGATGGGACAGGGTCGCAATAAAAAAATGCAGATGGCACAGTTTCAGATTTTCATATCACGTCTGTGGTCAGAAGTATGCCAGGCGGTTGGATATTCAGAATTTGTATCTTATGACAGCACAGGCAACGTGTTGAGTACCCATAAAGCACTGGAAGAATTGAATCAAAAATATTCGGAAGAGTTTTAATAGAAGGAGTGCTAAGAATGAAAGAAGATACGAAATATATGTACAGCGATGCTGTAGAGTATTACGATATAGCAGCATATGACATGTGGAAAGAAAAAAAGATGCTTTATCATAAAATATTTTCCTTGTTTCAGAAAGAAAATGGACCTGTACTTGATATTGGTGCTGGTACAGGTTTATTTTCCATGGAACTGGCAAAATACACAGAAGACCTTGACATTATTGCACTAGAACCTTCAAAAGAAATGCGCATAGCATTTATGGCTAAGCTTATGCAGCAAGGCACATTATCTAGCCGGATTACGGTGGTGCCAGAAAGTGTTATGGAGTATGAACTGCCAGATACATTAAGTGGTGTGGTGTGTATGGGAGTGATTGGACATCTTAATCAAGGACAGCGGGAAAAACTATGGAGGAGATTAGAGAAATCCTTAAAGAAAGGAACTCCAGTTATAATAGAAACATTGGATAAGAGCTTACTAAAAGCGGAAGAAGGAACTAGAATATCTGCAAAAGCAGTAGGAAAATACCGTTATGAAACTTATATAAAGGATAAGAAAAATGCGGGAGGAGATTTATGGAAATGGAATCTTCAGTATAAGGTTTTAGAGGATGACAAACTTGTAAGGGAAGTCATATCCCCAATGGAGTGGGAGTATCACACCATTGAAGAATTACAAAAAGAAATTTCGACCTATTCCTTTCGCTGCGGAAAATTATCCGATACTATTCTTATCGCACGAAAAA
>DBKX01000254.1:0-7667 GCA_002297865.1 Lachnoclostridium sp. UBA739 | reverse complement strand
CAGTGGAACGCAATCAAAGTTTAAATGATTTTTTTTATCAGATAGCCCAAGAAGGTCCCCAAAAGCAGACTTATAAAATGCCATCTGATCTTGGGATAGGAAAGGTAGTTCAAGTAAAAACAAAAAAAGGATGTATTGTATCGGAGTGGGACATGGTTTACCGAGAAGACGTTTATGTACAGGCAAGTAATAGCGAAGAATATTTTCAGATTATATTTTGTTTTCAAGATGAGATTGCTTGGAGACGAAGAAATGAAGAAAAGTTAATAGCACTTTCTTGTAATGAACTTTGCGCTTACAGTACAAGTCTTGAAAATGAGGCTGTTGGCTATAAAAAGAATAAATCCTATCATTTTAAAAGTGTCAAGATTCCTATTTCATTTCTCAATACTATTCTGGAGGAATACTTCAGTGAAAGCGAAATAGAACAATTGAAGGAAGAACTTTATCATAAAATAACGAAGCGTACAATTTCTCCTGAACTTTTAAACTTGCTAGATGAAATCATGCATTATCCGAAATACTATGGGAGTGCAGGTTTTCTTTTTTTGGATAGTAAAATAATGGAACTTATGGCGCAATTCATAAATGGAATTCTTTGCTGTGAAGTAAAACAAATAGAATACCAAGGAATGTCAAAGGAAGATGTAGAAGCCATTTTGGAAGCAAAGCAGATGATTGACAGACAGCTCGCATATGCTCCTACTTGCGAAGAACTTGCAAAGAAAGTTGGAATTGGTTTGTCCAAATTTAAAAAGGGTTTTACTCAAATTGTGGGAATGCCTGTTCATACCTATGTCATTGATCAAAGGTTAGAGAAATCTGCAAAACTTTTATTAAAGGGACAGAATACAATAGGTGAAATTGCCTCTATTGTGGGTTACTCTAATTTAGGACATTTTTCAGCAGCATTTAAAAAGAAATATGGTATATTACCGAAAAAGTATTCTGTCAAGGACAAATCGAAAAACTGTTTTGAGTAAAAATAAAACCATTTTGAGCAGAATTAGTATATTTAATTCATTATAATTATGGCAGAAAGTTAGCGATAACTAACTAAAATCAAGGAGGAAATGAAATGAACAAACTAAATACCAAGGACTTTATTTTAACAGGAATTTTGACAGCAGTGATGTGGATAATCTGTATGATTATCAGCACCATTATGAGTATTTTGGGACCTGTCACCAATGTTTTTTACCCAGCTGTCGTCGCAATACCAAATGGTATTGTTATGATGCTTTTGTTAGCCAAAGTACCGAAAAAGGGTGTGTTGACAATTAGTGGTATTATTCAAGGACTCTTATTTTTAGTTGTTGGAGCATTCTGGTTTATTCCAGTTTCACTGGTTTTAGGTGGAATGATATGTGATTTATTAGTGATGAACAAAAAGAATATTACCGTAAAGTCTATGGAGATTGCCTATACATTGTTTAGCGGAATTTTTGCTTTTGGAGTTACTGGACCAATGAAGTTTTTACAGAAGGCATTTGTTGCTGCCACAAAGAAAAACGGAATCTCACAAGATTACATAGATGGACTGATTAAAATGACATCAGTACCAATGCTGGTACTTCTGGTTGCAGCAGGTTTAATCTGTGGTTTTCTAGGAGCAAAACTGGGTCAGAAAATGCTAATGAAACATTTTGTAAAAGCAGGTTTAGTATCTGCCAGATAAATGTGAGGCGATTGCAAGTCAGATAACTGGAGGTGGATTTCCTTGGAGCAGATAGTTGTTAAAATAGAAGAACAGAATCAGTGTATCCGGACGGCAGGTCTAGATCCTAGGTGTAAACTGCTTCTTTTAATATTTCTAGGTCTTGTAAGCTATTTTATTATGGGAGAAGTAACAAGTCTTATATTAATAGTGGGATTTGGTATTTTTATTGCCTTTGGTGGGGGAGCAAAGTGGGCAGCAAAGTCAATTTTGTTCTATATATTAGTAGCTTATCTGAATTCGTTGTTTCGTTTTATTACGATTCCAGGTATCAGTGTTATGATGAGCGTATTTGGCGTGACGGTTTTAAAAATGACTCCGATTATTATGCTTGGAAGATGGATTTTGGATACAACGAATATTGATGATCTAATGGTTTCTTTACAAAGGATGAATATGTCACAAGCAGTAATTATTCCTCTCGTTGTAATGTTTCGTTATATTCCAACTTTACGGATTGAGTACGGAATGATAAAGAATACAATGAAGATACGAGGAATTTGCGATACCTTCTTAAAGAGGATTCTTCATCCAGTCAGTACGGCAGAATACATATTAGTACCATTGCTTATGAGGTGCTTAAAAGTTTCAGATGAATTAGCAGCATCGGGTACTACCAGAGGAATTGAGTGTGAGCAGAAAAGATACTCATTGAGGAATATAAGTTTTTCAACAAAAGAATATTTTACTGTAATTGCAGGGATGTTATTCTTGCTTAGTCTGATTTATCTGGATCATACAGAAATTGCACAGCTGATTATATGGAGGATATAAAGGTATGATTGAATTCAAAAACCTGTCGTTTCGATATGAGGAAAGTAAAACAAATGTGTTGAATGGCATTAATCTTACGGTGAAAGATGGCGAGTTTCTTTTGCTGACAGGGCGAAGCGGCTGCGGGAAAACTACATTAATACGTTCGCTAAATGGATTGATTCCTCATTTTTATCCAGGAAAAATATCAGGTGAGCTGCTTTTGGATGGTGCCTCGCTAATGGAAAAAAAACCAAAAGAACTTGCAGGAGTCGTTGGAACAGTGTTTCAAGATCCAAGATCTCAATTTTTTATGACAGATACAACGAGAGAACTTGCGTTTGGATGCGAGAATATGGGAATGACCAGAGAAGAAACTATAAGACGTGTTGCAAAGACTGCCCAAGAACTAGAGATACAAGAACTTCTGAATCGGAGCATATTTGCATTATCTAGTGGAGAACGTCAGCAGATTGCTATAGGAAGTGTTTATGCACTTTCACCCAAAATATACATTTTTGATGAACCTTCCGCAAATCTTGATTATGATGCTACAAAAAGATTAGCTGATGTTTTAAAAAAGCTGAAAAGGGAAGGCTGTACCGTATTAATTGTGGAACACCGTTTTTATTTCTTGAGAGAATTAATTGACAGAGTATGCTGGATAGAGGGAGGAAGAATTGCAAAGACTTTTACCAGAGAAGAATTTTGCAATATGGATGAACAGTATCGTGTGGAACATGGTATTAGAACTCCTTTTCCAGAAAGGGAAGCACTGCATTATAAAGATGAGAATGGAAGTCAGAATCAAAAACAACACAATAGCACTGGTACATTAGAAGTGAAGAATTTGGAATTTCATTATCAGAAAGATCGTGTGATATTAAATAACATATCCTTTCAGGCACAGGCAGGAGATATTATAGGAATACTAGGCCATAATGGAGCTGGAAAGACAACATTACTATCCATTCTGTCAGGCCTTTTAAAAGAAAAAAAAGGAGAGATTCTCTACAATGGGAAAAAGGTATCTTATAAGAAGAGAAAAGACATCTCCTATTTAGTGATGCAAGACACGGATTATCAATTATTTGCAAGCAGTGTAGAGGATGAACTGGCACTAGGAATCAAAAGAGACTGTTCTTTACTTGTGGAAAATACTCTTCATGCACTTGAATTAGATGATTACAAGGAGAGACATCCAGCATCTTTGTCTGGAGGTCAGAAACAAAGAGTAACCATTGGTGCAGGCAAAGTAAAGGAAAGTGCGATTATCTATTTTGATGAACCTACCAGCGGACTGGATTATGATTCGATGGTACGAGTAAGTAAAATAATTAAAGAATTATCAGAGAGTGGTGCTATTATATTTGTGGTTTCTCATGATTTTGAATTTATCGTGAGATCCTGTACAAAAATATTGCAGTTAGACAGTAATCAAAAAGCGGAGTATACAGATATGTCTAGAGAGCTGCTTAAAGATTTAACAAAGAAATATTTTAATGAAAGTATAGAGGAGGCATCGTATGTTTCAGAAAGTATTTGAGTATGCTGGTCCACATAAAAAAGGACTATACCAGGCAACAGGCATACTATTACTTAGTGTATTAATGGGAGTTCTGCCGTTTGTATTAGCCTATCAAGTAATTGCTCCACTTGTTACAGGGAAGAGCATAGAATACGGTTTTGTAGTAATACGAGTGATAAGTGTTTTACTCTGCTTGATTTTACAAGCTGTTTTTTACGGAGCAGGATTAAGTAAATCTCATGGAGCAGCATACAATACCCTTATGAGGTTAAGAGTTGCGCTTCAGAAACAATTTGAGCAATTACCATTGGGTGTTATTGAAGAAAAAGGTATTGGAACTGTCAAAAAATTATTCGTAGACGATGTGGACAGTCTGGAACTTCTTTTGGCACATTCTTTGCCAGAAGGAATAGCAAATTTGATGGTACCACTTGTAATATATATTGCCATGTTTGTGGTGGACTGGAAGTTAGCATTGCTTTCATTAGCATCCCTACCATTAAGCTTTGTTGCCATGATGGTTATGTTTTCAGTGGGCAATAGTAAAATGGGAGCATATTATCAGTCAAGCCAGGTTATGAATGACACGATCATAGAGTACATAAATGGTATGGAAGTTGTCAAAGTATTTAATAAAGATGGAGAGTCATACGAACGTTTCAGCCGTGATGTATCAAATTACCGAGATTATACATTAGGATGGTATAAAGCATGCTGGCCATGGATGGCAATTTATAGCAGCTTACTGCCTTGTACCATTGTATTAACATTACCATTAGGTTCTTGGTTCGTTTTAAATGGTTCATCTAATCTGCCAGATTTTATTCTTGTGCTTTGCTTATCATTAAGTATTGGAATGCCACTGCTAAAGGCACTTGGTTTCTTACCAACTATGCCACAGTTGAATTATAAGATTGCAGCACTTGAACAGATTTTGGCACACGAGAAATTACAACAGTCAGAAAGCAAGTTTACTGGCAAAGACCATTCCATTACATTCCATGATGTCACATTTGGATATGGAGAAAAAACAGTTGTGAATCATGTAAGCTTCACAGCGAAAGCAGGACAAAAAACGGCTTTGGTTGGAGAATCTGGTTCAGGAAAAAGCACATTAGCAAAACTTTTAGTGCATTATTACGATGTGGGAAGCGGTTCTATAAGTATCGGTGGACAATGTATTACAGATATGAGTTTTGAAGCCTTAAATGAGCAGATTTCATATGTTGCGCAAGACCAGTATTTATTCAATACTTCTATCTTGGAAAATATCCGCGTAGGTAATTTAAAAGCTTCAGATGAAGAAGTGATAGAAGCAGCAAGAAAGGCGCAATGCATGGAATTTATAGATAAACTTCCAAATGGAATTCATTCTATGGCTGGCGATGCCGGAAAAATGCTTTCTGGTGGACAAAGACAACGTATATCTTTAGCGAGGGCAATTTTGAAAAATGCGCCAATTATTGTACTGGACGAGGCTACAGCATATGCTGATCCGGAAAATGAAGAGAAGATGGAAGCCGCAATTGCCGAGCTGGTAAAAGGAAAGACTCTGTTTGTAATTGCACATAAATTACCTGCTATAATGGATTCTGATATGATTTTGGTAATGGCAAAAGGAAATCTGGCAGCAGCAGGCAAACATGAAACTCTTTTGCAAGAATGCAAGGAATATAAGAAGTTATGGGATGCACATACAAATAGTGCGGAATGGAAAGTGAAAAAAGAAGAGGGGAGGAAGACAAAATGATGTTTCAATTGTTTGGCAGGATAATCCGCCTTTCTGGCAAATTTAAATGGAGAATTCAATGTGCCTTTATATGTGCTGTCATCGGATCCATTCTCGCAAAAATGCCTATTGTATTTGCCTTTTTTGTTTTAGATAAATTTTCTAAAAACACACTTGAAGGTAAGGACTGTTTATATGTGGGACTGGGGCTGACAGGAACTATTGTATTACAGGCTATTGTACATTTCTTAAGTGATCGTTTGCAAAGTGCAGCTGGTTATATGATGTTTGCAAACAAACGTATGGAACTTGGTGAACATTTACGAAAACTTCCTATGGGATATTTTACAGAAGGAAATATTGGGAAAATCAGTTCTGTACTTAGTACGGATATGATTTTCATTGAAGAAGTAGCTATGAGTACAATTGCCAATATGATGGGATATATGCTTTCTGCCCTTATCTTGATTCTATTTATGACGTACTTAAGCTGGTATCTTGGAGCTATCGCTCTTTTCATAACTATTATTGCTTCATTCATAGCAGAAAAAATGAATAAACTGTCTTTGAAAGAAGCAAGTGGAAGACAAGAACAAAGTGAAAGTCTGACGGATGCAGTTCTTTCTTTTGTTGAAGGAATTGGAGTGATAAAAAGCTATAATTTATTAGGAGATAAATCAGCAGAACTTACGGATAACTTTAAAAAATCCAGAGACAAATCCATTGGTTTTGAAAATAAAATGGTGCCTTGGACAAGTGGACTTAATATGATCTATGCAATGGGTGTCGCTGCTATTTTTGGTGTTTCTATTTGGTTACAGCAGCAAGGAACCATCTCATTAGCTTATGTAATGGGCGTGCTTCTTTTTGTATTTGATATATTTGGACCTTTGAAAGCATTGTATGGAGAAGCATCAAGACTTACGGTTATGGATGCGGCTTTAGACCGAATTGAAGGTGTTTTACAAGAAGAAGAGCTACCAGACGATGGAAAAGAAAAAATTCCGAATAGGGCAGATATGAAAGATGCGGAAATTAGTTTTCAGAATGTATCGTTTGCTTATCAGGAAAAAGAAGTTCTTCATGATATTAGTTTCCAAGTACCAAAGAATTCGATGGTTGCTCTTGTAGGACCTTCCGGCGGTGGAAAATCAACCATTGCAAATCTGCTTACAAGATTTTGGGATGTAAAAGCTGGCTCTATAAAGATTCGTGGAAAAGATATTAGAAATGTTCCGATTGCGGATTTAATGAATCATATGAGTATGGTGTTCCAGAGAGTATATTTGTTCAAGGATACCATTTACAATAATATTAGTATGGGAAAACCAAATGCAACGGAAGAAGAAGTCTATGAAGCAGCCAAAAAGGCCCGCTGTTATGATTTTATCATGGCGTTGCCAGATGGATTCCAGACAATGGTAGGCGAAGGTGGTGCAACGCTTTCTGGAGGAGAGAAACAACGTATTTCTATTGCACGATGTATATTAAAAGATGCCCCTATCATTATTCTTGATGAGGCAACCGCAAGCGTGGATACAGATAATGAAAGTTATATTCAGGAAGCTATTTCCGAACTGGTAAAGGGAAAGACAATTATGGTAATTGCCCATAGACTCAATACGATTCGTAATGCAGAGCAGATTCTTGTCATTGATAACGGGACGATTGCACAGCAGGGAAATCATGATTCTTTAATGAAACAGCCTGGAATTTATAGAGATTTTGTGTATGCTAGAGAGAAAAGTGGAAAATAAAAAGGTGGACGAAATTGCGAATGACAATTTCGTCCACCTAATTTAATTATGAACCAAATGTATATCCTGTAGGAGCATTATTTGCAGAAACAACGGATATCTTATGCTTTTATGCAAAATGAATAGAAAAATGTAGTGAAGTGTTATAATGGTAAAAAATGAAATTACTGGTATAAATGGATA
>DBKX01000294.1 GCA_002297865.1 Lachnoclostridium sp. UBA739 | reverse complement strand
GTTTTGTGCGATTGGTTCGGTTAAATCAAATATTGGACATACAGAATCTGCAGCCGGTGTTGCTGGTTTGATTAAAGTGTGCCTGCAGTTATATTATAAAACATTAGTTCCGAGTCTGCATTCCGAGGAACAAAATCCTATCTTGAATATGAAGGATTCAGCTTTCTATATTCAACATAAGACAGAGTTCTGGGAACGACAGAAGATAGAAGTGAATGGAAAGTTACAGGAATGTAAGCGAAGAGCTGCAATTAGTGCTTTTGGTGCAACAGGAACCAATGTACATGCGATCTTAGAAGAATATGAGCCAGAACGTGAACAGAGGAAACAACTAAACAAAGAAGTAAGTTTTATGCTTTCGGCAAAAAATGAAGAAAGATTGCATGCATATTTAAAAGAGTTCCTCACATTTTTAAGCAAACAAAAGGAAGAGGAATTTTCCTTAGAAGACATGGCTTATACATTGCATGTAGGCCGTGTGGAGTTTGATGAGAGAATTGCAATTGTGGTCAGTTCGTTACATGAATTAATAGAAACATTGACGAAGCTGCTTAAAGATAACACAAGCAGTCCAAATGTCTACAAAGGAAATGTACGAAAAGTAGATACCATATTAAAACAGTTAATGGGGAATGAGGACTGGAATGAACTTGTTGATAAATGGATTGCCCATGAAAATGTTGAGCAGATTGCAAAATTATGGGTGACAGGAATGCCAGTTGACTGGGCACAGATATATAAGGGCAAAGAAGTTTATAGAATGAGCCTGCCTACTTATGCATTTGCAAATACAAAGTATTGGCTTAAGAGTGCTGATGAAGATGGAACAGTACCAGAGCGCAAAAAATCAAAGAAGAATGTTGTACAGCTAGAAAGTAAAACGGCAAACAAAAAGCTTAGTGATATCTACAAGAACAAAAACAGGATTAAAAAACCTGTTCTAGTTGAGCAAGCTGATAGTGGGGTATTGTTAATAGAGGAAAATCTGAAAACATGGCTGTCAGAGGAATTAAATATCATGAAAGATCAGATAGATACTGAAGTAGATATACAGGAGTTAGGGCTAGAGCAACTTCATGCTATGAATATTATAAAACGTATAAAAGAAACGTATGGTACAGAAATTGAGGTATTGCAGCTCTATGAGGAAAAGACAATTCATAAGATAGCTCTATTTGTATACAAGACAAAATAGTAACATGCTTGAGACAAGGAGGATTAAGGATGAACGAGTTAGAGAAAATTCTCTACAACCTGTTATTGGCAGAATTACAGTCTATCGGATTCTTTACGGAAGATAAGACGCAAGTTGATGTGCAGCATTTGAAGAAGACTTACAAGATTAGAAATAGTTATGTTATGTGGATGCAGTGGACATTGGAAGTTTTAGCAAAACAAGGACTAATTACATATGACAAAGAAGCAGAGGCTGCATACTGTCAGAAAAAAATAGACTTAAAACAGGCACGGGATGAGTGGAACCAGGGGGTGAAGCTTTACAGCCAGAATGCGGATGCCAGAGCATTGGTACAGCTGACAGATTTAGTAATGCATTCTTTAACAGAGATTATAACAGGAAAAGAACTAGCTACTAATGTTATGTTTCCAAATGGTACCATGGAGTATGTGGAAGGAATTTATAAACATAACAAAATTGCAGATTACTTTAACGATGTGTTAGTAGATGCATTAATTCAATGTATAGAGGCAGAAATTGAAACACAGGATAAGCCAGCAATTAGAATCTTAGAAATTGGGGCAGGAAGTGGTGGAACTACAGCACCAGTTCTTGAAAAACTAAAGCCTTACAAGGACTACATTGGCGAATACTGTTATACCGACATATCAAAGGTCTTTTTGGATTTTGGAAAAGAGACATTTGGAAAACATAATAGTTTCATGAAATTTGAGTTGTTTGATGTGGAAAAACCAGTGATTGTACAGGATTTCCAAGTAGGACAATATGATTTTGTAATTGCAACTAACGTATTGCATGCAACTTCAAATATTAAGAAAACACTGGAGCATGCAAAAGGACTTTTAAGAAAAGACGGAATTATATTTGTGAATGAAATTAGTTCCTCTACCATATTTAATCATCTGACTTTTGGTATGCTGGATGGCTGGTGGAAATACGAAGATAAGGAAAATCGTATTCCAGGATGTCCAGGATTGTATCCAGAAACCTGGGACAGAATTTTCACGGAATGTGGCTACAGCCAAGTATTGTTTCCAGCCAGTGATGCTCATGATTTAGGACAACAGATTATCCTAGCCCAAAGTGATGGAGAGGTTGTTCTAGATAATGCCTTTTCTAATAAAGATACAAAAGAAGAAATGCCTAAGAGTAAACAAGTGGTCAAAAAAAGCAGCACTAAAAAAATTGTGCAGCTGGATATAAGTGAGTATGTAGAGAATTATCTTACCAATCTAATTGCAGCAGTGTTGGGAATGGATGCGCAGGATGTTGACATTAAGTATCCATTTTCCGAATATGGAATGGATTCCATCATGGGAACTACTTTGATACAGAAAATTAATGAGGGATTGGGCATTTCTCTACAGGCAATTGATTTATTTGACTATACCACTGTGGAGCAGTTAAGAGAGCATATCATAGAGGATTTTGGTGACAGCATAACGATATTGGAACAGGATACAGACAGTTTGGAAGACGGACCTGAGATTGAGGATGAACCAGAAGAAGAACAGTCAAAGCTAGAAGAACCAATACTCATTAGAAATGTAGAGTCAATCAAGGAACATCGTTTAGAGTCAGATAACATTGAAAAATGTGACATTGCAATTATAGGATATAGTGGAAGATTTTCTGAAGCAGATTCTGTTGAGGAATTCTGGCAGTATCTTGAGAATGGAAAAGATTTAGTTCATACGATTGAGCGTTGGGATCTTTCAAAGGAAGAAGTAACAAAAAATGTTAAGACTCCTCTTAGTAACCGTGCAGGTTTGCTAAATGATATTGATAAGTTTGACCCATTGTTCTTTAATATATCAGGACGTGAAGCTACTTATATGGATCCTCAGCAAAGGCTGTTCTTAGAGGAAGCATGGAAAGCGATGGAGGATTCAGGATATTGTGGAGAAGGAGTTAGTGGCCTATCCTGTGGCGTATATGCAGCATGCGGTGGAAATGATTATATGAATCTGTTTGATCAGAAAACACCTGGGCAGGCATTCTGGGGAAATATGACCTCTGCTACAGCGGCAAGACTTTCCTACTACTTAGATTTAAAAGGACCTGCAATCGCCATTGATACAGCATGTTCAAGTAGTATGGTTGCAATACATCTGGCATGTCAAGGCTTATGGGCAAGGGAGACGGACATGGCATTAGCAGGTGGTGTTGCACTACAGTGTACACCAAATCTAATTGTGGCAGAAGAACGAGTTGGGATGCTTTCTCCTGATGGAAAATGTTATACGTTCGATGAAAGAGCAAATGGATTTGCTTATGGTGAAGGTGTAGCAGCAGTTGTTCTAAAAAGAATGGATGATGCTCTTCGAGATGGAGATACCATACATGGTGTGATTGCAGGCAGTGGCATTAATCAAGACGGTTCAACGAATGGGTTGACAGCACCAAGTGCGAAAGCACAAGAACAACTGGAAAGAAAAGTTTATGATACATTTGGCATTAATCCAGAACAGGTTCAGATGGTGGAAGCTCATGGAACAGGAACAAAGCTTGGAGACCCAATTGAAGTACAAGCACTTACAAGAGCGTTCCGTGCTTATACAGATAAAAAAGGATATTGTGCCATTGGTTCAGTAAAGACTAATGTTGGTCATACACAATACGTTGCCGGAGTTGCAGGTGTAATTAAGGTTTTACTAAGTATGAAGCATAAAAAGATTCCTGCTTCCATAAATTTTGAAAAACGAAATAGTAATATAGATTTTGATAGTTCACCGTTTTATGTGAATACAAAGACAAAGGACTGGACGTGTCAAGACGGTGAAAAGATGCAGGCTGTGGTAAGTGCATTTGGTGCTAGTGGAACAAATGCTCATATGGTTCTTAGAGAAGCACCACAACATCGCATAACGACCAGTAAAAAGGATGCTTATCTATTCGTTGTATCAGCTAAAACAGAGAAAAGTTTGAGAAAACAAGTAGAGCAGCTTGTACAGTACTGGAAAACAACAGAGGAAACAGACAGTGGTAATATGAGCTATGTTTTATTACAAGGAAGAAAACATTTCAAATTCCGCTGTGCCTGTGTTGCAACGGATTATGTTGAGGCATGTCGTAAGCTTGAGAAATGGCTTTCGGATGAATCGGTAGACTCCGTTTATTCTGGAGAGCAGAAAAAGATGCAGAAAGCTGTAAAAGAATTCGGTGAAAAATGCATTGTAAACTGTACGAAGGGCTTACAATATGAGAAAAACTTAGATAGCATAGCTGAATTATTTGCAGAAGGATATGCATTGTCATATGAGAAATTATTTGAAGGTGAAAAACATCAAAGAATTTCCATGCCAACCTACCCATTCGAGAAAGAACGTTTTTGGATTGAAAATGAAACTAGTACTACGGTAACAGTGGAATCCAAGCAAGAAGAAGCAAAAAGTTTTGATTCCGTATTAAAACTTTATACGGAAGAGTGGGTTGAAGAAGAAGCACAGACAAAAGATTTAGATAAGCCAGAAACCCTTGTTTGGATGGTTTCGGGACAGCAGAATCAAGAAGCTGTTAGAAGAAAAATACATGAGAACGCACCAAAGACTAAGGTCATTTTTGTACAACAGAAAGGTTATGCAGGAAATATCAAGGACGATGTTTTTGAAATTGACCCAAGTAATGAAAATGATTTTAGAACGGTATTTGAGAATATAAAGAAACAGTATGGAAAAGTATCTGCCATTTCATACATGTGGATTCGAGAAGATAGAACATTAGCTAGAAATTACATGGTTATGTTCCATTTGATTCAGGCAGTAGTAAAAGTAGGTATTCAGGTAGAGCAGATTGTGTATGCTTCAGAAGGTGAAGATGATGAATCACTTAGTTTGCTAGATGCAGCAGGAGGTTTTGGAGTCTCATTAGCAGGTGTATTCCCACACATGAAGATTTATTCAGTTCTGGAGGATTGTAGAGAAAACAGAGCAAAATCAGACTGGGCTACCTGGACACAGAGAATTTGGGATGAAATCTGCTGTAAAGAGAAAAAGTCAGTACGTTATCGTGATGGCAAACGTTTTGTTGCAACACAGAAGGAGAAACCATTGCAGTCGGGAACCCCTCTTCTTCGTGAGGGAGGAGTTTACTTTGTGACAGGTGGAGCAGGAAAACTGCTATTCGAATTGGAAAAGAAAATAGTAAAGCGATATCATGCTTCTTTTGTTTTATTAGGACGAAGAGATCTGGATGACAGAATTGAGCAGAATATAAAAGAATTAGAGCATCTTGGTGGAAAGGCTATTTACTTGCAAGGTGATGTTAGTAACAAAGCAGATGTTGTACGTGCGTTGAAGAAGACAAAGAAGATTTATGGAAATGTAAATGGTTATATTCACGGTGCTGGAGTTCAAGGTAAGAGAAATATCTTAGAAAAAACAGAGCAGGATATTGAGAATGTTCTGAAACCCAAAATAGATGGTGCACTAGTATTGCAAGAGGTATTCCAAACGGAAAATTTAGATTTTAGATGCTATGTTTCCTCTTCGTCAGCAGTATTAGGAGATTTTGGCGGATGTGATTATGCCATAGCCAATCGCTTTCTCATGTCATATGGAACTATACATAATCAAAATGAAGATGAGGAAACTACACTTGTTGTCAATTGGCCGATGTGGGAAGAAGGCAATATGGGATTCTCCGATGAGGCTGGCAAGGAACTTTATCTTAAGACAAGTGGTTTGCGTGAGCTTAAGACAGCAGAAGGAATCAACTTATGGATGAAGCTTTTGGAAAACAGAAGCACAATGCAGTACACCGTTATGGCAGGCGACCAAAGCCGAGTTGAACGAATTGCACAGAATGCTGGTATTATTGGAACAGTGACTCATCAGTCGGTTACAAAACCGAAGACTGTTTCTGTACAAACAAGTAATGTGATGATTACCAAAGATATAAAGTTACAAGTTCAAAAGGATTTGATTAAAGAAGCAGGAAATATGCTAGGAGTTCCAGTAGAACGAATTGATACAGATAGCAGCTTCGGTGACTTTGGATTTGATTCGATTAGTTTGGCTGAATATGCAGAAAAACTACAAAACAAATATGCAATTACGTTAAGTCCAGCGATATTCTTTAGCTATTCAACATTTGAAAAACTGACAGAATACTTTATGGAATAGTATAAAGCGGAATTACAAGCTTACTATGGTGGCAATGATGAGCGTAATGCAGTAGAAGTACAGGAAGCAGTCTCTGAGCCTGTCTACAAAGAAGAAAGACAAGAAAGTGCCCCATACAAAGAGCCAATTGCTATTATTGGTATGAGTGGACGTTTCCCTGGAGCAAGAGATACAAATGAGCTGTGGTCTATCTTAGAAAGAGAAAAATCTGTAGTAGATTATGCTCCAAGTGACCGCTTTAAAGGGGAACGAGATGCAATTGCCAAGTGGAAAGGTGGATGGATACCTGGTGTGGCAGAATTTGAACCATTATTCTTCGAAATATCACCAAAAGAAGCAGAAATGATGGACCCAAGGCATCGTTTGCTTTTACAGGAATCATGGAGAGCTTTAGAGGATGCCGGATATGGAAAGAGCAAAATTCAGAAAGAAAAAATCGGAATGTTTGTTGGTGCAGAAGGTGGAGATTACCGCTATGTAAGTGGAATGAATGCGCCAATTACATCCAACCATGAGGCAGTACTTTCAGCAAGAATTTCTTATTTACTGGATATGACTGGACCAACTATGACAATAAATACTGCTTGTTCTTCAAGTCTGGTGGCAGCTCATCAGGCGTGTCAGAGTTTACGGGCAGGAGAATGTGATGCTGCAATCGCTGCAGGAGTTAATTTGATATTAAGTAGCAAAACCCTTGAATCCATTGGAAATGCAGGTATGATTTCGGAGAGTGGTGAATGTTTCGCTTTTGACAAGCGTGCGGATGGAATGGTTCCAGCAGAAGCGGTAGCTGTAGTTGTGCTTAAAAAGTTGTCTCAAGCAGAAAAAGATGGTGATCCAATATATGCAGTAATTAAAGGTAGCGGTGTGAACTATGATGGAAAGACGAATGGTATTACCTCTCCAAGTGGATTGTCACAAAAGAAGCTCTTAAAAGAAGTTTATGAGAAATATGACATTAATCCAGAGAATATAGGTTGTGTTGCAGCTCATGGAACAGGAACTAAGTTAGGGGATCCAATTGAGGTAAACGCGTTGAACGAAGCATTTCGTTCGTTTACTCAAAAAGAGAACTTCTGTGCATTGATTTCTGTTAAAACGAATATTGGACATTCTTTCGCTGCATCCGGTATCACTAGTTTAATCGCTATGGTTAAGAGTATTGAACACAAAGAGATACCAGCAAGCCTCAATTTCAAAAATCGAAACGAATTTATTAACTGGCAGAATAGTTCCTTCTATGTCAATACAGAAACAAAGCCATGGTACGAAGAACCAGGAAAGCCAAGGACGGGAGCTGTTAGTGCTTTTGGTATGAGTGGAACAAATGCCCATATGGTTGTAGAAGAATATATGGGAGAGAGAAAGGCTGTAAGCAAACAGAAACCAGTTTTGTTCGTAATGTCAGCTAAGAAAGAAGAATCACTTAAGAAAAAAATTGAAGAGTTCAGAACCTATATGGAAACCACTACAGAAAGTCTTTTCGATATCGCATATACCTTATTGGAAGGCAGACATCATTTTGGATATCGTTGCGCATTTGTAGCGGAATCAAAAGAAGAAGTTTTGGAACAGTTAAATAAACTGGAATGTGGTCAATTAGATAATACTGTATTTAAGAGCCAGGCACAGAAGAAAGAAGACTGGGATCAGATACTAAGTGAGTCTCTTCAAAATGTAACAGATGAGAAAGAACGTTTGAATGTGTTAGCAAAATATTATTGCGAAGGAGCTTCTTTGGAATGGAAGCAGATAGAGCAGGATGAGACTGCAAAAGCTGTCCATTTGAACTTATATCCATTTGTAAAGAAGACTTACTGGTTGCAGCAGACATTTGCACCAGAAACTGTACAAGAACAAGCTGTTATCAAAGAAGAAAAACACGAATTGAAAGAGACAACAAAACAGGAAGTAAAACAGGAAACAAAGCAAGAAGCAAAACCAATTAAGTTAAGTAATACAGAAGATAGTATAGATAATGTTAAGATTGTTGAGGAACTTCTTGTTGCAAGTTTGAGTGATACGCTTCTTATTGAAACAAACGAAATTGATGTGAACATGGACTTCATTTCGTTAGGACTTGATTCTATTGTAGGTGTAGAATGGATACAGAAAATAAATGACAGTTTTGGAGTTGACATAAAAGCAGATATTATTTACCAATACAAGACAGTTCATGAACTGGCAGAATATTTCTGCAGTCAAGAACAGGATGTAGCAGAAAGTCAGCAGGAGCCTAGCCAATTTGATACAAACGAGACAGATGATATAGAAGAGACAGTAGGGATTGTATTAGGAGGCAGCGAGCCAATTGTAGAACAAGAAGAGTTCGAGACATCTTCCTTGATACAATTACAAGGAAATGAGTTAATTGAAGCTATTACGTTAGAAGAGTCAAAACAAGAACCAGTTAGACTGACAGACACGGAGAATACTATCGTGTCCATAGAACCAGAAAAACCGACAGAGAAAGAGGTTGTGTCTGTAGAACCAATTAAGGATTGGTTAAAGCAGCAGCTAATGGATATGTTAGCATTAGAAGAAGACGAAGTAAATGAGGATACGAACATGGCAGACGTCGGTTTAGATTCTATTCTTGGAGTTGAGTGGATTCAGGCAATTAATAACGAATTTAAGACAACTGTTACAGCAGATAAGATAT
>DBKX01000316.1 GCA_002297865.1 Lachnoclostridium sp. UBA739 | reverse complement strand
ATATATTAGAATGCAACTAACTACATCAGAAAAAACACCTGCACTAGATAATTATTCAGATACTGCAATTCAATATTTATTAAAATGTGGTGAAGAAATGGTAAAAACATATAGCAAGGATTTGCAGCATTTTGCCCAAATCCTAGTTTCAGAAAAAAAATAGCACAATAACTACATGAATAAGTAAACCATGTATAAAGGACAATATCTAATTTAAGCATATTGTCCTTTTCTCATATTACAGATAAGTATCAAACAGTGATGACATAGACAAAGCTTTTAAATTTCCCTTGCCAGAATATAAGGAAGATTCATTCGCAACTGCTGTTGTATATAGAGATGTTGCGTAAGCACTAACTCTTCCAGCAAAAGAACTACTTCCTTTGAACAAGTCTTGTACCTCAGAAATACTTGCTTTTCCTAACGTATCTTCATTTACCGAAAGCTTGTTGTCACTTCCAATTGTAATGCCAACACTTTTTAATACTTTCTCATTAATCTTTGTGTAATTAGTAAGATTTTTCGCTATTCTAGCAACATTGTCAGACTTTGATTCTCCTGCAGAATCAATCATACTGTTGTAAGATTTCACGAAATCCTTTACACCATTCTGTATCTTACTAACATTGTCTTTTGTATAATCTAGCTTAGATAAACTATTCACTGATTTTTTTAAGCCAACTGCGTTATCTGCAGTCATTGAGTCCTTAGTTTCTTCATTTTTATTAGAGTTTGTAGAATCAATAGATTCAGACGAACTTTCATTTTCTTTGGCATAATAAGCTTTACATAATTTCTTATATCCACCTCTTTGAATTAATCCCAAATCCCCCAATGAACCATACAAGCCTAAATTATTAGAAGAATTAGAACCGCCAAAGCCGCCAAATAATGAAGAATAATTATCTGAGTTCAAACCATAGAATATTGCCATAAATTCATCCTCCTTTCCTAAAATATTGGACGTATCTGTCCATTTATTATTTCGACAAAGAAAGGAGAATATTTTATGTTATTCCTTAATTTACTTGACTGCTCTCTTATTCAATTCTGCATTCCAATCTAGAACTGACATCCCTTCGCTACTTCTTTTTGGCTGGTAACTGCCTTCTACCGGAATTGTCTTACATGTTACTGTGTAATTTGCTTTCAATAAACTTTCCATGTGGCTTATGCCATCTAAGACAGTCATTTCACTATCTACATTACGAAATCCTTCTTTAAATAGAGCTCTATAATCTGTAATCTTTAAAGAATCCATTTCACTTAACACTGCACGTAATAATGTCTGCAATCTTTCTATTCTACCAAAATCATTTTGCTGTCCTGTTGATGTATCTATATGTCTCACTCTTGCATACCCCAATGCCTGATTGCCGTTTAACTTATTTTCTCCTGCTACTATTGTCCGATTCTTCTTTTGACTAATATAATTGGTATTATTTAAATAGTTAGCTTCTTCTTTGGTAATATCAATCGTGACACCACCTAGAAGGTTCACAATTTTCTCAAATCCTTCATAATTTACTGTCATTCCATAATCCACTGTAACGTCTAGATTTTGTATTACTGTTTTCTTTAATAAATCCATACCGCCTGCATAATATGCATAACCTAGTTTGTTCTTTTCCTGTCCTGGAACATCAACATACATATCTCTGCATAAATTTCTTACAGACAGCATTCTATTATCAGGATTCCAATTTAAAAGAACAATGCTATCTGCTCTTCCTATCTTCTTATCATTACTGTCAACACCAACTACAAGAAATGTAACTGTTTTTTCTTCCTTCGTTAATACATTATCCATGTTAGATTCTTTTGCAGAACTAACCATAGGACGCTTCTCTTCTTTTACTGCGCTCAAAGTTATCACACTTGATGTTAACGCCACGACACATAACAGAGCGATTATAATTGGTTTCTTTTTCTTTTGAACTGGTTTTATGATATTTTGAAATCGCTCCTTCATTTGCTTTTTCTCTCCTTCTGAGCCTCCAAAATCATTAAAGTACGTTGCACAACAGTTTACAGGCCCTTCCGACATTTCTTTTAATGTATTCAAGATTGTTCTTCCATACATCTGTCTATATTCTAATTTTCTATTCCTTATTACTGCTTCATCGCAAATCAGTTCCATATTATGATTCACTGCTCTTTCCATCTTATATATAAATGGATTAAACCAGTGAACTGTTTTTATAATGCAAAGAAGCATCTTAAAGAGAATATCATGGTTACACAGATGCGTATATTCATGACATAAAATAGCTTCTAATTCATCTTCGGTATAAGATATAGTCGGTAAAATAATCCTTTTCTTAAGCACTCCTACAGAAAATGGTGAACTTACTTTCTTATTGGTATAAATAGCAATTCTCGAGTTTTTCTGATTCATATTACGTAATGATTCATACCAAGTTGAGTCACCAATCCTAACGTTATCCTGATTCAATTTTTTCATAAAAATTATGTAACTGATGCTATAACGGCTAAACTGCAAAATAATTCCTAATACCCAAATAGAACTAATCCCTATGAGCCCATATCGGATTATAGTAAATAATGCACTCATCTTCTCCGATACTTGTACATCAAAGTTCTCATTCGTATTCACATCAATCCTCTTTTGAACAGCACTGTTCTTATGAATACTTCCTTGCTTTGACACTCTTGAACTTACAACTTTCTGATTCTCTTCTACACTTTTCACAATCGTATTCAGTGCTTTTGCCTGAGTAGGAACTGTAATATCGATTGCATTCATAGGCAATAAAAGACGTATTGCTAAAAGCAGCCATAAAGCCTGGATCCATCTTAACGAATATCTATTCCCTAATACACGATTCACAATCAGCATTATACCAATTAAAATTCCTGAAAGAATCGACACTTCTAAAACTCCCAAAAAAACATTACTCAACATCATCACCATCCTCAATAATCTGCATGATATCCTGCAAATCTTCTTTTGTCATCATCTTTGTCTGTACGAGCGAAGCAATTAGTTTCTTGCAGGAATTCTCGTACATATTCTCTAAAAATGACTTTGTTTCTCTTGCTCGATATTCTTCTTCTCTAATCTTCGCGTAATACATCTTTAACCGTCCAGATCTCTCACAACGTAAAAACCCTCTGTCCTCTAATCTTCCTAAAAAGACCTGTATAGTTGACCTTGACCAGTCCTTCTTCTCCTCCACCTTGTCAATAATCTTTCCTGTTCCTACAGGTTCCTCTAATCCCCAGACTGCCTGCATCACAACAAGTTCTGCCTCTGGCAATGTTTCAATTGTACTCTTCTTCATATTATGTATCTCCCTTCCCTGCTATATTCATAATATAGCATTTATGTCTACATTTGTCAACATGTTTTGATGACATTTGTAGATATCAAATTTATATTTTTTTTCGATTTATGTTTAATATAACTATTAGAATGTTACATAACAAAGGACGATTTATAATGAAAATAATGATGGTTCTACATGCGGAGAATGGTCGTGTAACAAAATTTCCTACAACAAAAAAACAGCCTTCCGGCTGCTCTTTCTTTTCATTATACTCTTCTAT
>DBKX01000426.1:5524-5859 GCA_002297865.1 Lachnoclostridium sp. UBA739 | reverse complement strand
AAGATTTATTAGCAGCGGATATGTGTCTCTGATTTCTTCTACATCCTCCGCTGCTAATAAATCTTTCATATGAAGTTGTTTATTCGTGTAACAAGGAATTTCCACATATTCTTCTAACGCTGTCATAGGAAATTTGATTTCACGCAGTCTTTCCTCAATTCCTTTGAATTGCTTCCCAGTTCCATCCGAGTAAACACACAAATCGGCTGGCGCTGCCTCTTTTATATCTTGATTCATAGAATCCTTTAGGGAAATTCCTGAAGATATGGCACTAATTGATACAAAAAGCAACAGACAGATAATCGTCATTGTAAATACCATAGTATTAATTTTAT
>DBKX01000426.1:0-5509 GCA_002297865.1 Lachnoclostridium sp. UBA739 | reverse complement strand
ATAAATGCATTCAAGCCTCTATAATAGATTTTTTTGCTTTTCTGTAATACAGTTAAGAAAAAGCCTGACAAAGACCAGAAAAACAAATAGGTTGAAACACTTCCTAATCCTATTATAACTAAAGATTTTCCTTGTGACAGTTTTGTAATTCCTTTCGTTACGCAAAAATAACAATATGCCAGAACAACGACAGAGACTACAAATGTAATTACAGAAACAATTGGGTTCTTTACTCGGACAGTCTGATTTTTCCTATTAGCATTCAATAAATCCACTAGCTTAAATCGGCCAATTGCAATGACATTGAAGAGTATTACTAACAAAAACATAATCCCAAAATATATGATTGTTTTCATTGTAGCTGCCTTGGAATACACAAATTCAAATTGCTCCATATCTGCATCAAACAGCTTTCCTAATAAAATAGACATAAATTGCGATGCAAAGATTCCCACTACTAGCCCAATTGCAAGAGATATTGCTCCAATGATTAATGTTTCACCTAACAAAATCTTCGAAATACTCCTCTTACTCATTCCCAACGTCATATATATACCAAATTCTTTTTTACGCTGGCGAATTAAAAATCCATTGGCATAAACAATTAAAAAACCTAAGATTACAGAAACTCCCACAGAAACACCAGACATTAAATCTACCAATAGCATAACGATTTCTTTTGTGCTCTCTGATAATTTAAGCATAGCCTGTTGAGATTCGATAGAGTTGAACAAATAAAAGATTGCAACGCCAAAAATCAATGTCATAAAATATATGGTATAGTCTTTGTAAGATTTACGAATGTTTTTAACGGAAATATTATATAACATCATTCATCTCACCTCCAAGCAAAGAAACCACATCAATAATCTGATTGAAGAATGCTTTTCTTGTACTGTCTCCTTTACGTATTTCATTGAAGATACGTCCGTCCTTTATGAAGATAATTCGATTTGCATAACTTGCGGTAAATGCATCATGAGTTACCATTAAAATCGTAGATTCCTGTTCTAAATTCAATGTAGACATACTATCTAAAAGCATTTTAGCAGATTTGGAATCCAACGCACCAGTTGGCTCATCTGCTAAAACCAGTTTTGGGTCTGTAATAATTGCTCTTGCGCAGGATGCACGCTGTTTTTGTCCTCCCGATACCTGATAGGGATATTTTTTTAGAATATCTTCAATTCCCAGTTTATTGGCTGACTCATATACCATCTGTTCAATTTTTCCTGCATTCACTCCCTGAATGGATAAAGCCAAAGCAATATTTTCAAATATCGTCATGGTATCTAACAGATTAAAATCCTGAAATACAAACCCCAATTCATCCCTGCGGAATTTCGTAAGCTTTTTCCCTTTCAATTTGGTAACATTCTCATCTCTTACATAAATGTTCCCACTTGTAACAGTATCAAGTGTCGAGATACAATTGAGCAATGTGGTTTTTCCACTTCCGCTTGCCCCCATAATTCCGACAAACTCGCCATCCATAACTTGAAAACTGATACCATCCACTGCTTTTGTCAAATTTCCTTTATTTCCATAATACTTTTCTACGTTTTCAACTTTTAAAACAACACTCATTTTCCATTGCTCCTTTCCTATGCCTCTATATTACCGCAGGTGCATGCTATCTTCCATCGAATTACCTTACAGTAATCTTTCAATTTTGAAAGGTTAGGATAATGTATCATAAAAGCTTGTTTTTGAAAATCCAATGATTACCTCACAGCCAGAACCCTCTTCGCTTATGATTGATATACTATGCCCTAGCCTAGTGCATAGTTTTTTGCACAAATATAACCCAATTCCCGTAGATTTTACATTCACTCTTCCATTACTTCCAGTAAATCCTTTATCAAAAACAAGTGGGAGATCTTTTGGTGATATACCGATTCCATTATCCCTCACATGAAGTTCTACGCACGTTTCATTTGAAGTGGCATAAATCTCAATTGACAAGACATCGCCACTTGCATACTTTAATGAATTGGATAGAATCTGGCTTATAATGAAGCCTAACCACTTTCCATCACTGAGTACTGATTTATCTAAGTCATGCAGATTCATCTGCGTATGACAAAGAATTAAACTTCTTTTATTCCGTAACAAAACCCCGTGGACAATTTCCTGTAAAGATATATTGGAAATCAAATAATCCTTCTCAACATAACTGCTTCTGGCATAAAAAAGTGCCTGTTCTGTGAAATTCTCTATTTTATGCAATTCTTCTTCCACACTTTCAGCATACTCACTTTTGTGATTTGCCAAAACAAGCTTAGCAGTTGCAATCGGAATCTTTACTTCGTGTATCCACATTTCTATATATTCTTTGTATTCCCTATTGGAGTACTTATAAGAATTTACATACTCTGTCATTGCCTTTCCCATTTCCTTTACAACCCAGTAGATTTGTTTTTCTACCTGTTTATCCCCTTTTGACATAATTTCTGGAAGGAGATATTTTTTGTCTAAACCATCCACTAGCTGTATCAGTTCAGTAATATACTGCTTGCTTTTGTAATACTCCATAAAACTTAATAATAAAAAACTTACAAGAGCAGTAATGTCAATATAAATACCAAGCCATAAGCTGCCTCGAAAGGTCATCAGAAAAACATCTACGGTAAATAACCAAAAAATCAGCCAAATAATTATATTCCATTTTTCTTTCAAATACTCTATATATCGCATTTTAACAAATACCCCAATCCTCGTTTGGTCTCTATAGCACCTATTACACCAATGGAATCTAGCTTTGCGCGTAACCTAGTCATGTTTACTGTTAACGTATTGTCATCCACAAACATTTCACTATCCCAAAGATAAGAAATAATATCTTCTCTCGCAACAATGCTGTTTTTGCGCTCTGCAAGACAATGAAGAATCTTTAGTTCATTTTTTGACAACTCAACACTTTCTTTTTCTGTAAAGATAACCCCCTTTGCCACATCAAACCGAAACGTTCCCAGATTGTAGACACTTCCATGTGTACCGTCTTTATAAACACGTTTTAAAATTGCCTCAATTCTGGCAAGGAGAATCTGTAGATGAAATGGCTTTGATACAAAATCGTCTGCACCACAATTCATTCTCATAAGCTCTGTCATCTCAGTATCTTTACTTGTAATCATGATAATAGGTATCTCGGATTGCTTTCTAATTTCTTTACATAAATAAAGACCATCTGTCCCAGGCAGAGTAATATCTAAAAGCAGCATATCAAGCTGGCTTTTTAGCAAGCCTTCCACTGAAAAATCAGTTTCTGGAAGGCTTACTGCACACAACCCATTATTATTTAAAAACAGCGCAAGTTCACTGCTTAACTTTTTATCATCTTCCACAATTCCTATTTTCCTCATGTTCAACCCCCTGTCTGTTTATACAAAAAACATCCTGCTGCCACTGCTGTTAGTATCTCAGCACTTGGAAATGCAAGCCAAACTCCTGTCATTCCAAAGAGCTTAGAAAGACCTACTGCAAACATAACAATAAAAACCAAACCTCTTAGTACAGAAATAACAAGCCCCTTTGATGCCTGTTCACTTGAAGTCATATAAAATGATGATACTACATTAAATCCACTTGGAATGAAGCCAATAAAATAAAGCACAATTCCTGCCTTGGCAATCTTAGCAAGCTGCCTACTGTTTTCTTTATTAAACGCCGCTACAAGCGGCTCACGGAATACATAGATTAAAACATAGGAGAGCACTCCCAGACACAATGCAGTAAATAAAGCATAGTAATAGGTCTTTTTTACATTATGTTTATCATTTTTGCCATGATAATAGCTAATAAGCGGCTGAATTCCTTGTCCAATTCCGGTAAACAGCGAAGTGACTACAAGTGCAATATTTGCTACAACTCCATATGCCGCAACACCAATGTTACCAGATAATTTCAAAATAATAACATTAAAGGAAAAAATGACTACTCCTGCAGAAATTTCATTAATGAACGAAGAAAAACCAAGCTTTATCGTATCTCCAAACACGTTCCAGTCAAATTTTATTCTTCGCAAATGGAACTGGTTGTATCCCTTAACCACATGACGAGACATAATAAGAAGTCCCACTACAGGAGACATTCCCGTAGCCAACGCTGCTCCAAGCATTCCCAAATTCATAGGAAAAATAAATATATAATCAAAAATAATGTTAGTAAAACTTCCTGCTAATGTGGCATACATTGCAAGTTTTGGATTTCCATCGTTTCTCACAAAACAAAGCATAAAATGGTTCATGCAAAACATCGGTGCAAATGACATTACCGTACGTAAATACATCGTTGTATAGTCTAAAGTACTTTGGTCGGAACCTAACAATATACTTATCTCTTCTGTACATAAATTTCCAGCTAACACAAACAGTATACTAAAAAACAAGGAAGTAAACAACGCTTGTGTAAAATAATGATTTGCTTTTTCTTTTTGATTCACAGCACTTAAAATGGTGTATTTTGTAGCACTTCCCATACCAATCATTAGCCCTATACCATATATCAAGCTAAATATAGGCAGTGCTATATTTAACGCTGCAAGTCCTTTTGCTCCTAATCCATTTGCTACAAAAAAAGTATCCGCTAATATATAACAGGACAACCCTATCATACCAAGCACATTAGAAGATACATACTTAACGAAAGTCTGTCCTAAATGTTCGTAGTTATGTGTTTTCATATAAATCCTCCAAAATCAAATTAATACATGAATCGCACAATGTATGAGTTCCTCGTACTCTAATCACACAAAAAAAAGATGCTGTACGGTACTTAACCTGACAGCATCTAGTTATCTAATAAAAGTTTTTATTAGTATCAAAGACTCCTCCTATAAGTCAAACATCTGTTTACACAGAAAACGTCCCGACGGTGTCTTAAATATTCTTTGAAATGCAAGTTCAATTGGCTTCTTATCTAATTTTTCTTCATACATATTTACTAAAAAATCTGCTTCTATCAATATCTGATAGTCCATATTATCAACTTTATCATAAGTATGATGATGTGCTACTAAAAAACATACTCGTTCTATCACATCTTCATCATATCCCAAATCTTCTAGTAATCCTCTTGCTACTGCAGGTCCTTCTAATTCCTGCAACTTCCCATTGCACTCTCCATACTTTTGCTCACATAATTTTATTCCTATATCGTGAACCAATGCAGCAGTCTCTAGTATATATAGTGTTTGTTTATCTAATTTTTCTAATAGTCCTATCGTTTTTGCAAAACTATGCACTTTTATAAAGTGCTGTATTCTTTTGGGATCCCCGGAATAATAGGTTATCATCTCTTTTATCAACGTTTCAGTTCTTTGCATATCTTTTCTCCTTTATGTAGGCGAATGCGTCTATTATAACACATAACAAAAAAAATAAAAGTGCTTTTTTCACAAATTCTGCAGATTTGTGCTATCCCAATGGAAATATAGCAAAGTAAATGACGCATAATGATCATCCGTGTAGTACATTAATCCATCATTGGAGTACACAAGCCGCTTTCT
>DBKX01000180.1:4066-7374 GCA_002297865.1 Lachnoclostridium sp. UBA739 | reverse complement strand
TGATATGCTTACCCTTGGTACTATGGCTACAGATGATCAGTATAAGGATTTGTCTTATAATGATGCTCTTGAGAAAATCACTGTAGCAAAAAGACAAAATGAATTATCTGTTGCAAACCTACAAAAATCTGTAGATACTATTACATCTCAATATTCTACTGTCTCTTCTGCTATCGAAGAATCTATGTCCGATACAGGATTAACACAAGATTCTATTACAGCGATTAAAAATAGTGTCAAAGATGTAATTGATTCTAGTGAAGAATTAAAAGACTTTGATTTAGACGGTTTATTTACTAATACTTCAAAAGGTGTTAAATTAAATAATTCTCAGCTTGAAAATCTTCTTGATATACAGAATGATATTAAGGAACAAGATTTTGCAGAGTCTATTGACCAACAAACAGAAGCTCTTGAGAAACAAACAAAAGAAGCAGAAAACTTAAAGAAACAATACGGAGAAACATCTGACGAGTATGTTAATGCTTTAGAAAAGCAAAAACAGGCTCAAGAAGATTTGAACGCTACTCAGCAAGCACAATCTCAATATTATGCACAATATCAGCAACAAAAACAACTGTTTTCTGATTATGCTGATTGGCAACGTGCAACTCAGACAGAGAACTCTGGTGACAAATATCTTTCAATGGTTTCTGGTTTGGAAACTGCTAAGAAAGCATTTGACGCTGGTGAAGTTGGAACGGATGATTTTAAGGCATTCGCAAAAATGATTTCTCCATCTGGCTCAACTGATGCTGCTAACTTTGCCGAAAATTATGGTAAAGCCGCACGTTATCTTACTGAGGATGAATCTGGACTTCTAAATTTCTTCCAAGATTTAAGTACTAAAACTGATGCCGCTGGCGAAAAGATGGCGAAGTTTAACGAGGAAACACAATCATGGGAATTAAATGTCCATGATTTAGGTGAAATTGCTCAAACGCTTGGAACAGGAACTCCTCTTGTAGAAGCACTATTTGGTCGTGCCGAGGATTATGGTGCTACTTCTACTGTCATTTCTGACATGCAGGATGGTATTTTAAAATCTACCGAAGCAACTAAGAATTGGGCGGAAGCAAAAGCTCGTTTAGATAGAATGAACGAAGAAAATGCTCAAGCTCAACAAGAGGGTAAAGACCCGATTTATAATACTACTGCAATTCAAGCTGCGGAAGATGAAGTCGCAAAATATCAGCAACAGATTGATGGTCTGCAAGAAAGTATGGATTACTATGCAGAACACAATCTTGGTTCAGAAGCACAACAGCAAAAGATAAAAACTGCCGCTGATGAAATCTCAAACATTCAGCAGAAAATGCAGGAAGCAGAGAAAAATAATAATGAAACTCTTGCTAATGCATATAGAAATCTTGCAAAAGAGAAAGCTGCCGCCGCAGGAATTACCGTTGATGATGACTTAAATGTTACAGGAAATGGAAAAACTGCACAAGAGCAACTTCAAGAAAAATCTTCATCTGGTTCATCATCACTATCTGGAACTGACTTCAACTACGACAAAACATCTATGACTCTTGATGAGATTGATTCAAAAATCAATGAGTTACAAGGTAAACGTGCTACTATTGATGTTGATGTAGAGGGCGAAGAAACCGTTAATGCTTTAGATACAGAAATTTCTGCACTCGAAGCACAAAAGATTCAAGTCCAAATTCAAACTGCTGTTGAGAATGGAAATTCTTTACAAGAGCTACTTACTCTCTCCGACCAAGAATTGATGACTACTGTTGGATGTGATGCATCTCAAGTAGATGCTGTCCGTGCAGAAATTCAAGAAATGAGTGGAGAAAGTGTTGATTTAACAGTTGCTATGGATTCTACTCAGTTTGTAGCGTTAATCAATGCTATTACAGGAGAAACTGTTGAAGTTCCTGTAGAAGCAAATACAGATGGTGCTGTACAAGAGACAACATCTGCGATTGAGGGTTCTAATCCGAAAGTTACACCAGAAGTTGATACTTCTAATGTAGAATCTCAAACTCAAAGTGCGGTACAAAGTGCAGCTCAAGGAGCAACAGTTGAACTTCCAAGTGTTGATGTTAAAGGTAATATTACATCTGTAGAACCTTATAGTGGTGAAGTTGATGTAAACGCAAAAGCTAATATTACTGGTGTCGTTGGTGGAGATAATCTAAATGTTGTTGTCAATGCTAAAGCACATGTAACTGGCTCAGATGGACAAACATCAGAAGGAACAATTAATTACAAAAAAGGTAATGTTGAAAAAGCTGATGGTACTACTTCTGAGGGTATCATAAATTATAAAAAAGGTGACGTTGAAAAGGCAGACGGAACTGTCTCAACAGGTATCATCAATTATGATTTAGGAAATGTTGCTACTCCTACTGGCATGGTTGCTACTGGTGTAATTAACTATACATTAGGAAGTGTTGCTAAACCTAAAGCCGCAGGTACATTTGGTCAAGCTAGAGCATATGCGCAAGGAAGTCTTACAGATTTATCTGCTTATGCAGGTGGCCGTGTTGCATTACCAAAAGATGAAAAAGCACTTGTAAATGAAGTAGGAACAGAATCTATTGTACGTGATGGACAATGGAGTTTAATTCCTGGTGGCGCACATCTTGAAAATCTCAAGAAAGGTGACATCATCTTCTCTGCTTCTCAAACAGAGGATTTGCTGAAACGTGGTGCCACACCTGGTCACGCTAGAGCATATGCACAAGGTAGTTTAAGTGATTTATCTCCTCTTTCCAATGCTTATGCTAATCCCGTTGGTGGATTAAGTCTTAAATTCGGCGGTGGATTATCCAATAAAACATCGGTTTCAAATGGTAGTGGTTCTCAATCTGAAAACACTCAATCTACTGCTAAAAATACATCTGCTACAAACGCCAATACAGAAGCAAAGGATGAGAACACCAAATCATCAAAAGATTCCACAGAAACTTTCGATTGGGTTAAAACTAAACTGGATAAATTTGCTAAAGCCGTAGAATATATTTCTAACCAGATTACAGACTACATCTCTTCCACTCTCAAAATTTCACTTCTCAAGAAACAAATGAAGGCAATTGATAAAGAGATTACTGTTAATCAACAGGGCTACGATGCTTATATGAAGAAAGCTAATTCCATTGATATTAGTCAATCATATAAGAATAAAGTAATGAATGGTACATTTTCAATCGAAGAGATTGATACATCTTCTGATTCTGGAAAGCAGTTAGCAAAAGATATTAAGAGTTTTCAAGAATTTTATAATTCTGCACAGGATTGTAAGGATAAGGTTCAGGAACTAAAGAATACCCTTCTTGAAACTTATGAGACTC
>DBKX01000180.1:1202-4038 GCA_002297865.1 Lachnoclostridium sp. UBA739 | reverse complement strand
CCTGAAACGGAAATACGAATCTCTCAGTAATGCATCTGAAACAATTTCTAAAGGTGGTTCTACTATTGCTGCATTACAGAATCAGATTAATAAAGACAATCCGAAACTGGCAACAGCAAAAGAAAACGTTACGAAAGCCAAGACAGCAAGAAAAAAGACCAAGACTGCAAAAGTTATGTCTGAAAGAGCTTTAAATACTGCCAAATCAGAAACATCAGATTCTGGAAGTGCTTTATTAAAAGCAAGTAAAAAACAGACTTCTTCCATTGCAAAAAATCTGAAATCTGCGGCAAAATCAGGTACGGACAGATCAACTTATAACTTAATTTCTCAGGCAATCCGTAATGGAAAATCAGTTAGCACAAAAGGCTTGAAGGGGAAAGCACTAAAATATGCAAAGACATATAACGCATCCCTTAAACAACAGGGACATATTTCGGATAAGGTGTCGAGTAATTCTGTTGTCAAAACCACAAAAATGTCAGACACACTTAAAAAACTGGCTAAAGAATATAATGCCGATGCAAAAGATCAGGCTTCTGCGCAGAAGCAATATAATAAAGCTAAGAAAGCAGATGCTAATGCATTAAAAAATCTTTCAAAAGCAAATGCTACTAAAGATAGTGTATACAGACAGACTACGGCAGAACAGCAGGTACTTGCAACAAATAAAGATACAAAGTCTTATGTTGTTCAAAATAAACTGCTTGATGAAGAGTTAGCAAATCTTAAAAAGCAGAATAAGGAACGACAAAAGGCTTCAAAGGAAGCTACTATAGCAGTTGATAAAGTGAAAAAGAAATCTGTTTCTGCTGATAAGACTCGCAATAGGTATGGGAATACTTTACTTAATAGTAAGAGTATTTCTAAACATCTAAGTAAAACTCAGAAAGCGGCTATCAAGGCAGGTAAGACTGTTAGCACCAAAGGCATTACAAATCCAGATATACTAAAGAAACTAAATGAATACAACAAACGTGTTTCAACTGCTTCTGATCTTAATACAAAATTGAATATCCGTCTTGAAGCACAGGCTGATGCTGCGAAAGAAGCGGCTCTTGCAGAACAGGAATATGCACAGGCTCTTGTTGATAATGAAAGACAAAAACTTGAGAATATCTCTACATATTATGATTCTCATATGTCACAGTATGAAAACCGTAATAGTCTGTTAAACACCTATATGGATAGAATGCAGACACAGGGATACAATCTTAGCACAGGGTTCTATACTGCTCAGATTGACCAGTACCAGAAACAGGTTGATGAGAAACAGGCTGAATTAGCAGAAATGAGAAAACAGTTCCAGGAATCTGTTGATAAGGGTATTATCAAAGAGGGAACTGAGGAATACTATGAGATGCAGGATTCTATTGACCAAGTGGCGATGAGTGTTGAAGAAGCAACGAATAATATTGCTGAGATGCAAGCGTCGATTCGTGACCTTGAATGGGATCAGTTTGACCAGATGCAGGATGCTATTAGTCGTATTACTAGCGAGTCTGATTTCCTCATTGACCTTATGAGTCATAAGGATATGTATGATGAGGATGGTAAGATTACAGATCAGGGCATGGCTACAATGGGATTACACGGTGTCAATTACAATACTTATATGGCGCAAGCAGATAAGTATAAGGAAGAGATACTGAAAATTAGCGAGGAACTTGCTAACGATCCTAACAATCAGAAACTCATTGACCGTAAGAATGAACTGATTGATGCACAACAGCAGTCTATCTTATCTGCCGAAAATGAAAAGGATTCTATTAAGGATTTGATTCAGGATGGTATTGATAAGGAACTTGACGCTCTGGATGATTTGATTGATAAATATTTGGATGCCTTAGATAAAGAAAAGGCACTTTGGGAGTATAAGAAGAAAACTGCGGAACAGTCTGAAAAGATTGCTTCTCTACAGAAACAGTTATCTTCTCTTGTAGGTGATTCTTCCGAAGAGAATAAAGCCAAACTTCAAAAACTCAAAGAGGATTTGAAATCTGCACAGGATGATCTCGAAGAAACTCAGTATGATAAATTTATTTCTGACCAGAAAGACCTTTTGAATCAATTAAAAGACGATTATAAGAAAGCTCTTGATGACAGAATGGATAATATTGACGCACTTCTTTCTGATGCGATTGCAAGTATCAATAGTAATTCATCTTCTATTTCCCAGACATTACAGACAGAATCTAAGAATGTTGGTTATCAAATGTCTTCTGACATGCAAAAGATTTGGGATACAAGTGAAGCACCTGTTATTACAGAGTATGGTGATAAATTTGATAGTAAATTAACTACTACAAATTCTACTCTTGATAACATTTGGAAGAGACAGCAATCTATGATCGATGCCATTAATGCAATGGCAAACACTTATATACAGAAAGTTGAAGAAAATCTTAAACAGACAGGTAAGACTGAAACATCAGATGATGGTAAGAATAATAATTCTTCAAATTCAGATTATGATTTCTCAGACGGTTCAAATGTAGACTTTTCAGATGGTTCTAACACGAATTCTGGACAGCAGGGACAACAGCCTACAGAACCTGCAAAACCACAAAAACCAGTCAAACCTACTAAGACAGGTAATAATAAAGCCGAAGTTGGTGATAAGGTTACATTTAGTTCTGGTAAGTATTATGGGGATGCTTCTGGTGGTAGTGGTAGCGGAAACTCGTATCTTGGTAAAAAGGTATATATTACAAGGATTAATAAATCCAGCAAATATCCATATCATATCAGCACTGGTTCTAAGCTTGGTTCTGGCGATTTAGGTTGGGTAAAACTCAGTCAGTTAAAGGGTTATGCTTCTGGTATTATGAAAGTA
>DBKX01000180.1:466-1190 GCA_002297865.1 Lachnoclostridium sp. UBA739 | reverse complement strand
AAAGTACCTGACGATCAGTTAGCATGGACGCAGGAACAAGGTGATGAAGCGATTATCAGAAATGATGGTGGTATTCTAACCCCTCTGAGCAGAGATATGTCTGTTCTGAATGCGGATATGACTAAGAATCTTTGGGACTTCATGAGTAATCCTGGTTCATTTATTAGTGATTTTAGTGATAGTGAGAGGTATGGAGTTAAGAATGAAGATAATTCAAGTTCTATTGAAATTGGAGATATTAATATTGAATGTAATATGCCAGAAGGTATTGATTCTAAAGCTTTTGTAAGAGAACTTGTAAATAACAAGGATGCGGAAAGAGCTATTAGAGCAATGACAATTGATAGAATCAGAGGTAAAAGTTCTTTAGCAAAATATAAATATAGAAATTAGAATTAATTTAGGAGACTACTCTTTCATCAGAGTAGTCTCTTTTAATAAGAAAGAGGTATATATGTCAGATGTAACAGCAAATAATTTACTTCAAAAAAGTTTCAAAAAAGAAGAAGTTCAACATCAAAAAAGCAAACTCGATGCCTTAAAATTAAGAGCAAAGAAAAATGAATCTGTTGAAATATCTTCTGTGGATAAAAAAGATATTATTCAATTAAAAAATCAATGGCAAGAGTTAATTTTAGATACTGAAAAATTGAGAACAGACTATGATATGTTAATTCGAGAAATGAAAATAATGAAAGAAGTTTCTCTTGCAATTGAGCGTGGT
>DBKX01000180.1:246-431 GCA_002297865.1 Lachnoclostridium sp. UBA739 | reverse complement strand
AAACTTGCCAGATGGCTTATCAAGTAGTTAATAAAATAAATAGTAAAGGTGGTGAATTATGAAATCCTTAGATTTTGAATACGATGGAATACTTGCATCAGATAAGGGGATAATGCCATGTTCCTTTGATTCTGATGGAAAAGATAATGTAGATTATGGATCAAAAATAAATTTTGATACAGTGT
>DBKX01000180.1:0-209 GCA_002297865.1 Lachnoclostridium sp. UBA739 | reverse complement strand
GTTTGAATTAGTTAATTCTGGATATGATGAGGCAGGAGAATTTACATTTCAAATTTGCAAAGACCCATATTTAACAGTGAATAAAGGAAGTCGATATTTCACTACTGATGAACAGCGTTTTATTTATAGATGGCTTAATAGAAATGATGGTTTTCATGTATTAAAAATTTATACATCCGAAGGTCAAGCGATATTATTTAAAGGAAGTT
>DBKX01000112.1:2998-3352 GCA_002297865.1 Lachnoclostridium sp. UBA739 | reverse complement strand
TAATGGTGGAACAATTGTATTAGCAGATGAGGATGTTATTACAGATGCATCTAAGTTAAAAGATGTCATCAAGAAAAATGATGTCAATACTATGTGGATGACATCCAGTCTCTACAATCAGATGATTCAGATGGATCTGGAGGTATTTTCTGAGTTAGATGATTTGTTGATTGGTGGTGAGAAGTTATCTGATGACCATGTCCGTATGTTAAAAGAAAGTGGCCAGAAAGTACACTTGATCAATGGATATGGACCAACGGAAGGAACAACATTTACAACGACTTATGAGATCCCAGAGAACTTCGCTAGTATCCCAATCGGTAAACCAATTGCCAATACTCAGGTTTATATTAT
>DBKX01000112.1:379-2913 GCA_002297865.1 Lachnoclostridium sp. UBA739 | reverse complement strand
AACTGACAGCCAAGAAGTTCACAGATAATCCATATGGAGAAGGAAAGCTTTATCACAGTGGAGACCTTGCTAGATGGTTGCCAGATGGAACGGTTGATTACCTTGGAAGAATGGATGAGCAGGTTAAAATTCGAGGATTCCGTATTGAATTAGGTGAAATTGAAAGTGCAATCCGTCTTAAGGACATTGTGAAAGACTGTGCTGTAATCGTACAGACCGATGAGAGCGGTGACAAGGCAGTTTGTGCTTATCTTGTTTCAGAAGAAACCATTGATATGCAGACATTAAGACAGGAATTAAAAGAAGTGCTTCCTAATTATATGGTGCCATCCTACATGATGCAGATTGAGAAGATTCCACTGACGAATAATGGAAAACTTGACCGCAGGGCATTACCTAAAATCGAAGGTAAAGGATCACAAGCATATCAGGCACCAAGAACCAGACAGGAAGAGATGCTATGTGAACTGTTTGAAGAGATTTTGAATGTAGAGCATGTAGGTATTCAGGATGATTTCTTTGAACTTGGTGGACATTCCTTGCGTGCAACCCGTCTTGTAAATCGTATGGAACAGGTGATGGGACAAAAGGTTACGTTAAAGGAAATGTTTAAATGCCGCACGGTTTCAGAACTTGCCGAACGACTTAGCCAGAGAAAAAAGGAAGCAGAGCAGGCAATTCCAGATGCAGGAATCAGAGAATATTACCTAATGTCGTCGGCACAGAAACAGGTATTCCTGACTTGTCAGATGGACCCGGAAGGAATTCTTTATAATATGCCACAGGCAATTCAGATGGAAGGAGCGGTAAATGTATCCGCATTAGAACATGCATTACAGACAATGGTGGAGCGCCATGAAATATTAAGAACAGTATTCAGCCTTCATAATGGGGAAGCTGTTCAGAAAGTGTTAGCAGAACGGAAAGCACAGTTTGTTTATACCGAAGGACAGGAAAACCGAAGTGATGAAGAACTGATGGAAGCATTCGTGAAACCATTTGATCTTCAAAATGACTGTTTAGTTCGAATGGAGCTGATTAAGAGAAAGACAGGCTATATGCTTTTATTCGATATGCATCATATCGTTGGCGATGGAATGAGCATGGGAATCTTTCTTAAGGAGTTTATAGACATTTACAATGGCAAGACCTATGACACCATGCCAAGGCAGTATCGTGATTACAGCCAGTGGATGAGCATGCGTAACTTTGATGCACAGGCAGCATACTGGAAGAATCAGTTCCAAGGCGAGATTCCGATTCTGGAGATGCCACTAGATTATCCAAGAACAAGTGAACAGGGGCATGATGGAAATGTGGTATCAATAAAGGTAAACAAGAAGTTCGTGTCATCATTAGAGAAACTTGCGAAGGAAACGGGCACTACAGAATACATGATTTTCATGGCAGGACTTATGGTTATGCGTGGCCGTTACAGCCGTCAGGAAGATGTAGTTGTAGGATGCCCAATTAGTGGAAGAACTCATAGGGATACAGAGAAAATGCTCGGTATGTTCGTCAACACCCTTGCGATAAGGGGAATGCCAGAACATGATAAGCCATTTGCTACATTCCTTGGAGAGGTTAAAACGACTTGCTTAAATGGTTACGAGCATCAGGATTACCCATTAGAGGAACTGCTAAACGAAATCAATGTGGTAAGAGATCTTGCAAGAAATCCATTATTCGATGTAGTACTGGTTCTGCAGAACAATGAGGAAACGGTATATAACTTCCATGATGTGAAAGCCAAGGCAAGTGGAATCAAGAGAAGAATTGCGAAGTTTGACCTGACCTTCCATATTGAAGCGGAGGGTGATGGTTATTGCATCGCACTTGAATACGCTAGTGCCCTTTATGAAGAGAAAAGTGCAAGAAAGCTGTTAGACCATTATGTCCTTGTTTTAGAACAAGTGATGGAGAATCCAGAACAGCAGATAGAACAGATTGGTATCTGTAGCATTGAGGAACAGAACGTTATATTAGAAAAGTTTAACCAGCCATCCACTATGGATTTAGATGGACCAGATATGACTGCCTACTTTGAAGAGCAGGTGAAGAAGAATGGAAGTCACGTAGCAGTAGCTTGTGGTGAGGAAACGCTTACTTATGAACAGTTAAATGCCCGTGCGAATGCAGTAGCAGAACGATTACGAGCATTAGGTATTCGAAATGATGTTCCAGTTGCAATTATGGCAGAACGTAACCTGAATACGGTAGTTGGACTTCTTGGTATTATTAAGGCAGGTGGTGCTTATGTGCCGATTGACAGTAATTATCCAGAAGCAAGAATCCAGTATATTCTGCAGGATAGCCAGTGCAAAGCACTGATTCTGACAGGAGAGATGGAGCCACAGACAGAATGCGTAAAGCTTCGTGTCGATGGTGCCGTGAAACAGGAAAATCCAGAAAATAAAAGCCGACGAAGCGATCTTGCCTATATTATTTACACATCAGGAACGACAGGACAGCCAAAGGGAAGTACGATTGAGCAGAAGAGTATCATTCGATTAGTGAAGAATACAAATTTCCTG
>DBKX01000112.1:0-324 GCA_002297865.1 Lachnoclostridium sp. UBA739 | reverse complement strand
GTTCTATGGCATTTGATGCCTCCACATTAGAGATCTGGGGTCCGCTGTTAAACGGTGGAACATTAGTGGTAGGAGAAAAGGAAGTGATACTTGATGTGCAGCAGTTAAAGGCTGCAATTGAGAAGTATCAAGTAGATACTATGTGGATGACATCTACACTGTTTAACCAGATGATAACAGATGACCAGCATTTATTTGATAATCTTAGGGATCTGCTGATAGGTGGAGAGAAACTGTCACCAGACCATGTGCATATGCTTAAGAATCATGAAAGCAGAGTAAGGCTTCATAATGGATATGGACCAACGGAAAATACAACATTTA
>DBKX01000127.1:706-2629 GCA_002297865.1 Lachnoclostridium sp. UBA739 | reverse complement strand
GTACAGCAGTTGTTCTATCTTGCGGATGTATCACTAACATAGTTCTATTTTTCTTTTACACCTATGTCATACCTTAATCTGTTATGGTATGATTCTTGGTGTTACTAACATTATCTATAAACATAGAGCAGGCAAAATAATCATTTCTGTCATTGATTCACCTGAAGATATTCGAGCACACTCTCCCAATCAGGATATTCGTCACTTCCAAATTCAATCCATTCACCTTTGAAACCGCTTGTTCCATGTTTTCCTCTATCATCAATGATATAATCACCTCTGAGCAGATTCTTGTGATGCGAGAGGATGAGACGCTTGCAATAGTACTTGTCCAAATATCGGTTTATCCATTCCACTTTATCAGACCAAGTTGTTGGGTTACTCCAAGGAGAGGTTGAGAGGATATAAACATCGTATTTACCACTTTGTTGTAAGGCATACATAGCCTCGACAGCACCTTTCACAGGTGGTAGATAAGAAACGATGTTCGGCACATCGCTGTATCTGCCCACATACTCTTTACGAAGTTCGTCACCAATCAGTTCCAACCCTGCATGGAAATTCATAAGCACACCACCCATATCAACATAGACAATCTTCTTTGCCGTTGGTTTCTCTGAATCTAAATCTGCATGTTCGTTGATGACTGACTTCTCGATAAGTTCCTGTGTCTTGTCTCGCTTGTCATAGTTATCACGCAGCTCCATCAACATTCCACACAGTTCCGTTGGTGTCAATATCGTCTTATATGGATTGTTCTCGCCAATAGAATGTGCCAGTACTATCCCCCTTGTTTGCATCAGAGCAGCACGGAAACGTTCATTTTGTTCAAACATTGCCTTGTAAGCACGATGAATCAAATCTTGGTATGCTTGGCTTTGTCTGTCTATTGCCTTTCCTTTCCACCATACTATTTGGTCTGTTTGCCATGATGTTACACTCATCTTTCTGGCATTGCCACCTTTCATGCTGCATATCTGACGTTGCTTGTTGATGTCTTGTCTCTTCAACGACTGAAGGAATCCCTCCATGCTGCCACATACCATTCCATCGAGACGAAATCCATTGCTGCACAGATTGCTCAATACATTTGAAGGGTAAAGACCATTCGAACGTATATCCAACGTATTAGTCTCAGGATTATACATTTCCTTCGACTCATGCCCATTACGTAAGGTCGCCTTATAATTTTCTTCCATATCTTTTCTACATATAGTTCAACGTCTTTAAATCATATTGGCCTTTATACAAACCATCAAGAACTTCCTGGAATACATCATCTGGTGATACTGCATCAAATAGGGTCATACAAGAACAAACTTTCATTGCATCAACTTCCCCAAGAATATCTACCACATCCATATCAGTATGCGTCAACAAAGCCTTCGTTACAGCTCTTAATCTCTCACCTAATATAGGATGATTGAGATATGCTTCCGCTTCATCATACCCACTGATGCCATAATACTTGGCATTGCGACTATGACCAAGGATTGCAAGTTGAGGAAATATGAACCATATCCAATGCGAGCGTTTCAGTCCGTCTTGAACTTCCTGCAACGCTTTTTGGTAGTAGTTTGACTGTGCGTCCAAAAAGCGTTGCAGATTGTACTTGTCTTGTTGCGTCCCATTTATAATTTCTACGAACTCTTTTGGCAAACAGATATTCTCCATTCCAATTGCGTTTTTGAATAAAGGTGCTATCTCGTAGTCCTTGAACCCGGCAATTCCACAGCCGATGCGTGTGACGAGAAATCGCAACTCTTTATGTTGCTGAGCAAAAGACAGGAATTCGTCAATGTATGGGGTAATCGTCTCTACACCGCCTTGCATCGTTGGTATAGCATAGCTTTTTCCTTGCAATCCTACACCTTGTCCCCACACTGCTCCAAAACGCTCTTTGGCAATCCTTGCTGCACCTCG
>DBKX01000127.1:0-629 GCA_002297865.1 Lachnoclostridium sp. UBA739 | reverse complement strand
TTTTAGTTTATTCTTTATATTCTTTCCTATATGCCATCCGTCACACCAAGCATATGGTCGCTATGTCATTCTCGATGCTAATCATAACCATTGTAGTACCCATCTCTGCATGGTGAAGTTCGTATGCCTTTTGGTCAATGGCACAACTTGCTTTCTTACAGGCAAGTTTTACCTTTGAATCACGATCGGGCGTGGTGCTATGTTTCTCCCAAAAGTCAGCTATTGCATTGCATACAGTCTCACTGGCAGTCTCTCCAAATGAATGACCGCCCATGCCGTCACAGACAATTCCCATAATCCGATTGTTTTCGGGCGTGTCAATGACCTTGAAGGTATCTTCGTTGTTATGCCTTCTACCTGTCTTGCTTATTGTTGCATATTTTATCCCCATACCACGATTCTTTTAGGTTTATGATAATATAGAGGAAAATGTAACCTCTTATCTATCTGTAACGTAGCTTTTCTGAAAATATTATCTTCACCGTTATCGTTTGTGGAAAGCATTCATAAACTTGTCGCTCCAACACCCAATAAGCCTCTGCTACCCAACGCAGCCAACAGCCATAAGGCACATACAGCCAAGCCAAACCATAATATCTTTTGTTTCATACTCATCAATAGTATACTTG
>DBKX01000359.1:1113-4433 GCA_002297865.1 Lachnoclostridium sp. UBA739 | reverse complement strand
GGCAAATAGAATATTGCCAAGAACAAGCCATAAGCGGAAACTTATTTTTTTCCATAGATATACTACCAGCAAGAATAATGCCATGACCATGAAGTCTCTTCTGTATGTTTCAAATCCATATTGTCCGGAGCCTCCTAAGAGAGGAGTAATGGTTAGCAGGCATATGTCATATTCTCTTGACAAAAAATGAGTTGTCATATAATAGACTATGATGAGATAGGATAAAAACGACAAAGCAACAGCTATAATATAGGGATTGATGCCTATATTATAGAATTGAAGAAGAATCTCTCCCAATAATCCTCTTCTCACGAATCCACCTTGGTAGTTGATAAACATATCTGCATAGCAATGGCTTGTTAGATAGTCTTGATGATATAAAGAGCTAAATGTATTGATGCAGAGAAATACTACATAGATGGTGGTCCATGTGTGGAGAAATTTCTTGCTTCCGATAATGTTGTTTATAATTTTCATTTTATTCGATTGCCATTTAATATTCGAGTAGTCTTTGGTAAATATTTGTTCATCAGTTTATAACTTAAAATACAACAGAGTGTGCTGATGGTTGTTATTAATGCGAAGCATATAATGGCTGTCCCCCCATTATGGAAATGCCAGTCCTTTGTAATATTTAATCCAATGGAAGTAAAATACCGATGAATGGCAAATGTAAAGAAACTGCAGTTGCATAAAAATAATGTTTGTTTGCTCGGCTTCTTGTTTTTTGTTAGGATATGAGTTATGGTCAGAATGCCAAAGATGAGAAGTGTCTCGTCTATTATTTTGTAATTGTTTAGTTGAAAGTATGTTCTACAAGTATATACAACACTATATCCTATTATCAATAAAATGCCAATATAGGATTTGTCCGAATACCATATGGTTTTATTTATGGAGAAATATGCCCCTAATGTATAGTAAAATAATGACATCGTGTCAAATCCTGGTATATTGGGAATAACATCGGCAAAGTTTAAGCCTACAATTACGATCAGAAAAAATAACTTGGTCTTTTTTATTCCAATATATATAATAGGAGACAATAAGGAAAATACCAAAAGGCATTGTAAAAACCAAAATTGTCCTACTAATGGACCAGCTTGGTCTGAAGAAAGTCCTGTTACTTTCTGTATATTCCAAAAAATGTAAAGGAAATCTTGTAGTTTAAAATCAACAATCTGTTTGTGTAATAATAGATTGAAGTTGTTGAAAAGATGTTGCATAACAAATAGAAATACAAAGCATATAGCGTTCCATAATATATAAGGTATCAGTATGCTATGTATTCTATGGGTGATTTTTTTTCTATAAATGTTGAAAGAGAAAGTTCCTTCGTGGAAGAACAAATAGCCCGAAATAAAGAAAAATAAGGCTACGGCAGAACTACAGATAGAACCGACGAATACGTTCGAAAAAAAATGATAGATAGGAGAATCCTCTGCCGTGGTATTATATACTGCAATATCAGAGTGTATCATGATGATGGCTACACACAGAGGAAAACGTAAATAACTGATTATATGCGACGTTGTACTATTCATGTTTTTTGCCTACTGTAAAAGGAATGTATTTATAGATAAGATATGTTATTGTGGTGGTTATGGCGTATACTAAGATGAATGCTACTATCACAAACAGATAATTGCCATGATAAGAGTGACCTAATTTTATAAGCAGTTTACTTATGAGTAGCGGTACTCCTCCACATAGGAAATAATAAACTATGGAATGTTTTCCAGTCCAACTGAGCCATTTATTATTAGGTAATATTTTGAATACTTGTATTATCAGAATACTACTGATGAGAATGTCTATAAGGAATAAAGAATAGTTGGTGATATGGATATTCCAAATTAACAATTCCACATGGTTTACGTATTCATATACTTTTATTATTAAAAAGAAAATAAATAGTATAGAGGTATATAATGGTTTGTTGATTCTGTTGAAATATATCTCATATTTGTGGTAAAAATACCCTATACAAAGGAAAAGCAATGCTTGGAAGGCATTGTCTAATTGCCAAAAATAGGGTTGATTACCTGTGGATAAATAGATGGAAAGACCAAAACCGAAAATCCCCATGGTTAAGATAGCTATATTTTTTTCCTTGAATATCCATAATGCCAACGCAAATATCAACTCGGTTATACACAGTGCGGCAACAAACCATGAGGCTTGTCCTGTAAGGATATTGATAGCTATTTCCGTTATGTTGGCTCCATTGCCATGAACCAATGATTTAGGAATTGATAAAATGGTTGTAAATATAAAGTAAGGTATCAATAGACCTCGTGAGATGGAATACAACTTATGTTTTATATTGAAGTCAGAACCTTTGTACATGAGATAACCTGAGAGGATAAAGAACAATACGAGTGCATTGACTACATATAGGTTGTAGTCAATGACATTGTCACCTGTATAGTATATTTCTGTATGGTCAAGCAATATAGCCATCATACAGAAACCACGCAGGTTGTCAATCCAAATTTTTCTTTGCATAATATCTTCTATTCATTATTTTATCCAAACTTTCGCAGCGCCATTTGAATATTTGTTAATATAAATTCCTTTAGGGAGTTTTTCTTTTTCAATATTCGTATAGTCTTGTCCAGATAAGTTAGTTCTTTTTAAAAGTCTAATTTGATCATCGCTTATTGTTTTTATTTGCGTAGGAAAATCTATTTCCATGAGCTTGTCTATCGTTGTTAATCTATTTTCTAACTTTGTTAATAATTCTGTTAATTGCGAGTGAAGTGAGTTTTTACCTTCTGCTGGGTATATAGTTTGATGCAGTTTCATACTTTCTTCAAAAGTTGAACTATATGAATCTTCTATCTTTTGGCAATATTCTTTCATGTGACTTATGATAGATGGTCTTATGCTTTTGTAAATATTTTGGTATGTTTCTATGAATTTTTTTCTTTTGAAAAGTTGTGGAAAGTATGAGATGTTTTGGTCGTGATATGCGGTCCATGTGTACTCATTTCCTCTGAATGAAGAGTCAAAATCCCATAATGGTCCCATTTTCAGTTTTGTGGCATAAATATTATTTATATTGTAATTTTCTTTGTAATAGTACATGTTGCTTCCTACCACATCAGAAGTTGCAAGAATATCATGGGTTAAAATCCAAGTAGCAAATGATGGGTAATCAATATAAGGTTCTAAGTCTTCTCCAGACCATATTTTATCTTCTATGAGATTCATATAATTCTTTATATTGTTTTCAATGGAGTCATTAATATCATCTGGATCTGGATATTTATAAGTATATCCTTGAAGATTAGATTGATGGTTTGTTTTAAAATAAA
>DBKX01000359.1:376-1054 GCA_002297865.1 Lachnoclostridium sp. UBA739 | reverse complement strand
CCTGTGTCATCTATATTGACTCTTGAATCTCCCTTATCTATTGTTTCTATGAGATAATAAAGCCCTTGATATTTATCATTTAGCACAACATTTACAAATTGAGTTTTTGGTTCCCAATTGATTCCCATGGTTCTTGCAAGTTCTAAACCGAACAAGGTTGCTGTATTTGTTTCTGAATTTTCCATTTTGGGATGCCAAGTATATATACTTAACAAAGCCCAATCCTTGTGCTTGTATGTTTTTGGGTTTCTAAATAATAAGTCTGCTTTTTTTGATAGTTTTATTTTATAAGGATGCTGGTCTAAGTAGGCTCCAGTCGTATTGCCTCTAACTTTTATTTTCATTCCAGATTTTCCTTTTATGTATTCTCCGCTGTCATAGAGGGTTTCACCTTTTAAAGTGATAACCATTCTACCAGGTATATGATTATTATTGGTTATACCGACACCTACAGCTCCTTCTGGAGCCTTTATAATAGAATATGATGGCATGACTCCATCTATGGTAACAATGTTTAATAATGGCAAATCGGGCCATTCTTTTTGTGTAGAATTTTGAGCGTAACAATTGCTATTTGCAATTGTTGATAAAAATAAAAACAAAATAAATATAAGTTTCATCTGTTGAACTTTATTTTATAATTGCAATTTTACAAACAATACCTTTCTCTCCCTCATA
>DBKX01000359.1:0-371 GCA_002297865.1 Lachnoclostridium sp. UBA739 | reverse complement strand
ACCATATAGATGCCACTTGCTACTTTTTTGCCTTTGGTATCATATCCATCCCATCGATATGTACCACCAGAGCTAATTCCTTGATTAACAAGTACTCCATTGGATGTAACTATTTTTATGTTAGACTTGTTTGTCAAACCTGTAATAGTGATGGGACCTGTATAGTTTGGTTTTACAGGGTTTGGGTAAACCCAAATGTTTTCTTTATTTAATTCCCCATTTGAACTGCTTGTGTCATTTTGATATGAGCAAAGTCCTTCGTCAGTGCCAAAAAACACTTCACCAGTTTGGTTGTTGATAGCTATAGATTCTATGTAGTCTGATAGTAATGGACTGTTTTGGCGTGTAAAATGCTGTAACTGTTGAATATT
>DBKX01000301.1 GCA_002297865.1 Lachnoclostridium sp. UBA739 | reverse complement strand
TAATTCCAAGTTCTTTTGATAAATTGGATGCAACACCATTAGCTACTGCATATTCAACCTGAGCCCAGAATCTATGATATTTCATCATTACTGTTTCACCATTCTGGTATGCTGCCTGTACTCTAGCGAAGTCAGCGTCTTGTTTGTACTGAGAACGAATGCTTAAGAATGTAGCGTTAGAGTCAATCTTGTCACCGTTTGGCATTGTTCCTGTCCATCCAGATGGAATGTACACTTTTTGTTCGAAGAATCTCTTAGCAGCATCCCAAGGAGCTTCTACTGCAACACCCTTATCATCCATGTAATTGTCATGCATACAATCAAGAATTGCTAATGCTTTATCTCTGTATGTTTCAACATCGCCGCCGTATTTGTTATTAGCAGCTGCAACATATAATAATGCGTTTGCTAAGGAACCAGCAACACCTACATCTTCGCCATAGGAAGAAACTTTAACATGTAAGTTGCTATTTCCTTTCCAGTTAGAAATTGTCTGTCCGTCACTCCATGTATCAGGTTGTCCTGACCATGCTAAGTTAGAAGGAATGGAGAATGTCTTATCTGTTACTGTTGATTCTTTGTTAGCCCAAGCAGCCCATTTGTTAACTAATTCTTTAACTTCTGGATCACCTGTTACATAGTAGTATTCACACATACGTTGCATTGACCAGCACTGCATACCGAACCATTGGTTACTTCCTGGGTCAGCATATACAGGATGTTCTGTATATCCCATTCCATAGAATGTATTTACACTTGAAGGTATGTCTTCGTATGCACCGTTCCAGCTGTTTGAACAACCACCAGCGATACCACCTTCTTCANNTCGTATATAATTCTTTTTGTCTTTGTAAACTCTTAGTCCAGTCTGATTTTCCTGTAGAACCTTTACCAATGAAATCACTATCTTCTGAGCAAAGGTAAGCAGCGAATGGACTCTGATATCCGAAGTGAGAGTGTGAACAACCAATTCTCCAAGACCAGCTCTGAGTTGTTGAACCACCCCAAGCATAGTACCAGGATAATAAGTAGTGCTGTGCGTCACGTCCGTTAGAAGCAGCAACCTTAGGTTGTCCAATCTTTCTAAAGTATTTATCAAACATGGAGTATCTTAAATAATCACCCATCTTAGCAGCTTTATCTGTTAAATTCTTAATGTTAACTCCATCTTCTTTAGCAGCATTTCTAGCACCGTACATAGCCTGGATTAAACGAGCATCAGCATCTGGTGCATCTGTGTATTTCCACTGAGCGGCATAGCTATTGTCTTTTGTGAATAAGTCTAAATATCCATTACGGCCACCGGCTTTTAAGTCCTCCCAGCAAGGTTGAGGAACAGTTTCGAAACAAGATTCCTCTTTACCACGTTGATATGTATTAATGTAAGAAGGTTTTGTTGTGTTTCTATCTCCTCTTAAACCATATCCGTAGAAGTTGTCAACGTCGATTAACCAGTGCATACCATACATATACTGATTACCATATGCACTCTTTAATTCGTTAGCGATTGGGTCTGAACCAACTGGTGCGCCAAACATTAATTGGCTTGGGTATTTAGATGGGTCATCATACTCAGCAGCATAAGTAGCTGGGCTAGATGGATTGTAATCTGTCTGACCTGGCTGGTCTTTAGATGTAGGAATGTAGTAGTTTTCAACTACGTCCCAAGCATCTGATAATCCTTGGTAGTTACCTGTCATTTTTCCAGCCATAGCTTCTAACCAGATTAAGTAAGAAGCAGCTTCTGATGTAGATTCATGTCCTTGGTCAGGAGCTTCTACCATTAATGTTTCGATTGAATGGTAAGGAACACCATTTTCGTCGAAGTAACCTGTATTTGTATCTTTAATTGTATTGTAAATGTCTACGAATCTTTGTGCGTATTTGTCACTAGCTTTATCAGCTTTAATTGTTGCTGCAGAAACGTTTGATGGAATGATAACGGAGCTTAACATAAGTGCTGTTCCCATTCCACATATTGCCCTTTTTAATTTTTCATTAAACATGAGACTCCTCCTTAAAAAATTAAATAATGTTTATTTGCTTATCCAATATGCTATTGGATTAATGTTTATTTGCAAGTTCAATTATAGTTTTTTTGGACAAGTTTTCAATGTTTTATGCCCGTAATGTATCGTATTTTTACATGAAATGCATGTAAAGTAGTTCTTACTAAGTTTCTATCAGTAATTTTAAACATCATTCCACTAAATATATAGTTTGTTTTATGCATTTTGTACAACTCAATTATATAGTTCGTACAATAAAATCGTAATTTGTATCTTATAATTAGGCGTAATTGTTAAATAATAGAACAAATCTACTAAAAATACTATTAAAAAAGAACTGTCATTGAAAATGCAGTTCTTAACCATATTACATACTAATTTTCACAATTTTACCATTCTATAATGAGAAGTATTTGTTAATTCTGATTATTATTTTTCTTCCCAACTTCACGCGCCATCTCCATATCGTCATGAAGCATATGTCCGAATACCCAATCAACTACTGCGTTTCTTATCTTAGTAAGCTCCTTATATGGATTGGCAGCTAAAGCAGGGCAGTCTATATTCATAATCATATTCTTAAACTCATTATGTTTTCTTGTATGCTCTTCTAGCTTTGAATACCCAGCTTCCTTCATAATTATTTCTTCTTCATAAAAATGATATGCCACATATTCCCTTAAGTCACATACAATATCTAGAAGTTCCTTTTCTGTAACATTAGCACATTTCATTAATAGTAATTGTTCCATGTCTCTTCCTATACGAAAAAACTCTTTATGCTGTGAATCTATCTCGGAGATACTTGTCTCCATATCCTTACTCCAGTCAAAATTAAAATCAAACATATAATGTCCACACCTGTCTTTTCTATTTTCATCCTAAAGTATAACTACCGTTTCTACCCATGTCAATACAGGTATTCCTAAATTAAAAGAATTTCTACATTTGTTTTCGTACGATTTTATACTCATTATTTATCTGAAAATAAGGACACTCCTTGTAATTTCTCGACATATATCGATACATCTCATCTTCATCCAAATTAACCTGACACTCAGATGCTCCGTATTCTTCATCGTATATATAATTTGCACAGTAATCACAATTGGTTCGTTCACTCATATTACTACTCAATCCTTTCTAATCTAGTCCCACTTAAGTGTTCCCGTTTTCTCAGCTTCTTCATATTTTCCTATTTTGTAATTAAGCCTCTCTAAAGCACGTTCCATGTCTTCTATCTTTTTTTGGAGTTTGGTACGTTCTTCTTCAAGAATACTTTTTCTTGCTGAAATGGTGGACTCCCCCTGTCCTACTAGTTCACAATATTCAATTAACGGCTCAATCTGAACCCCTGCTGAACGCATGCATATTGCAAGCTCAATCCATCCACATGATTCTTCTGTATAATTACGAATTCCACTAGAATTTCTTTCTACGTGTGGAATTATGCCGATTCTTTCATAATATCTTAATGTATCTTGAGAAATATTGTATTTCTTACTTACTTCTGCTATTGTCATATGTTTGACCTCCCAACTTTTTCTTATAGAGTAGCACTTGGAGTCCAGTCTATGTCAAGATATAATATTATACAGCAAAAAACCTCCAAGTGTCCGTCAATCCAAACAAACCACTTAGAGGCATGCACAAAGCTTAATAACTATACAGTTATTTTACCCTAACAAGCTGTACAACTGTCTCAACATGTCCACTATGTCCAAACATATCACATCCACGCACTTTCATAAGATCATACCCGCCATCACACAAGAATCTTAAATCTCTTGCCAACGTTGCTGGATCACAGCTTACATACACTACGCGCTCTGGCCCCATGTCAAGGATTGTCTGAAGCAGCGATACATCACAGCCTTTTCGTGGAGGATCTACAACAATAACATCTGCTGACATTTTCCCGCCACTTTCTCTATACTTCTCTGGAAGAACCCTTTCAGACGCTCCCACGAAAAATTCAACATTTTTAATCTGATTAAACTCTTTATTGCGGTTTGCATCTGCGATTGCTTCTGGAACAATTTCTACTCCATATACCATCTTAGCCTGTTTTGCTAAGAATAAAGAGATTGTTCCTATTCCACAATATAAATCCCACACAATTTCATTACCAGTCAAGCCTGCGTAATCTAACGCAGCCTGGTATAACTTCTGAGTCTGCACTGGGTTTACCTGATAAAAAGAAAGCGGTGATATTTGATACTGAATCGTTCCAATGGAATCCACAATATAATCTGTGCCCCAAAGAGTCTTTACCTTATTGCCCAAAATGACATTTGTTTTTTCTCTGTTCACATTAATGCTGATACTTTTCATACCTTCGATTTTTGCTAATCTTTCCACGAATACGTCTTGATGAGGTAAGTTTTTACCATTTAACACAAGACAGACCATAATCTCACCTGTATGATACCCTACACGAGTCAGAATATGACGCACTAATCCAGTGTGTGTCACTTCATCATATGGTTCAATATCAAATTCCTTCATAAATTCCAGTACCGTATTCAGGATCTCTTCATTTCTCTTATCTTGAATTGCACAATGGGTCGCTGGAATAATAGAATGGGTACGGCTAGCATAAAAACCCGTTACTAGTTCTCCATCTTTGTTTCTTCCTACCGGAAATTGTGCTTTATTACGATAATGATAAGGTTCTTCCATTCCCATTAATGGTTCCATAATCTTATCAATCTGTTCTTTTGGAAATTTTCCAAGTCTTACAAGACAATTCTTGATTTTATTTTCCTTGTACGCAAGCTGTGCATCGTAAGAAAGATGCTGAATCTGACATCCTCCACACTGTCTTGCAACAGGGCATACTGGTTGCACACGATCTTTTGATGGCTTTACAATCTTAATCAGTCTTCCGTAACCATAATTCTTCTTTGCTTTGATAACTTTGACACGAACAACGTCCCCTGGTATTGCATCTTTGATGAATAACGCATATCCATCAATGTGTGCAATACCTTCGCCTTCTGTACCAATATCATCTATCTCTAATTCAAACTCGTCGTTCTTATTGATTTCCTTTGCCATTTACTATACTCCAATTATTTTTCACTTCGGCGAATGTTGGATTCAAAGAAACGATTGTAGCCCAACCACTCCTGCTTCTCATCTCCGCCTTCTAACACTTCACGTACTGTTTGTAATTTTGCATCTGTATTATCTGCATAACTTAATGCTAACGCTTCTGCCGTAGCTGGTTTTTTAGGGGAACCATATTCTAGTTCTCCATGATGAGCTAGGATACAGTGACGAAGCTGTGCAGATAATTTGTGCGGGAAGTTCGGAATGGTACGAATACGTTCCCCAATCATCTCAGTTCCAATGTAAATATGTCCAAGTAACTGACCATCATCTGTGTAATCATTTTCTGGGAAATCGGATAACTCCACTGTCTTTCCAATATCATGAAACATTGCTGCAGTGATTAGTAAATCACGGTTCAAAAATGGATAATTACTTGCCAAGTAATCACTCAGTTTTGTAACACCTAATGTATGTTCCACTAAACCGCCCATAAAGCTGTGATGAACACTTTTAGCTGCTGAATGATACATAAATGCCTTTTGGAACTCTTTATCTTCTACGAAGAAACTTTTTGCCAGTTTATTCAAATATGGATTCTTGATACTGTTTACATAAGTTAATAATTCCCCAAACATCTCTTTGATATCCCTTTTTGAAGTTGGGATGTAATCAGCAGGATCGTATTCTCCTTCTTGCGCGCGACGTACTCTTCTAACATTTAACTGTAAGGAACCTTGAAAACAAGTAAGCTGGCCATCAACATGAATAAAGTCCATTACTTCAAAATTCTCAATAGCATTGGACATTTCCCATATCTTAGCATCTAGTAATCCTGTTTTATCTTGCAGAGACAACGAACAATATGTTTTACCTGCTTTCGTCTTTAGCATCTGTTTATTTTTACACAAATAAGTAATCGAAATTGTTTCTCCCTCGTGTAATTCACTAATATAGCGCATATTTATTTTCCTTACCTTTCTAATTCACAAACTATTTTCTTTATTATACCTTAACTGTAAAGAATAGAAAAGACATAGCAGAGAAGAATTTCATTTTCCTTCTCCCTATGTCTTTACTTATTCTTACTAACTAAGCGTTACTGCTAGATGTTTCTCTCCAAATATCACCTTTGGATATTCCGCCTTTGTTTGCCGCACAATAACCAAATCCATCTTATCTCCTGGTTCTTTTTCTGCCATCTTTCTCATGAGTGCTGCAACAGAGGAAATACTAGTTCCATCAATTTCTGTAATCACATCTCCTGACCGTAATCCCTTCTTAAATGCTGGTGAATTGGCAATAACATCTGTAATATAAATTCCAAAATTGACATTTAATTTTTTCCCATCACTACTTAACAACTCAGAAACCTTCACACCTAGATAAGGCAGCTTCCTTCCATTGAGCAACGACTCAATAACAGGTTTTAATTGTGAAATATCAAGAAAACTCATAATATTCTGATCTGTTTCATCCCTAAACTGGTGAGTGATAATTCCTATCACTTTCCCTTCTGAATCCACAAAGAAACCATCTCCATAAGGATTCTCAGCAATACTCGTATGGTACAGGCCAAGTTTTCCATCTGTTATATATTTATCGATACGAGGTGCTGTAATGTAGCCGATTACCATAGATTGCATAGTTCCATCTGGCGAACCCAGCCCCAATACTGGTGTTCCACGTCCTATCTGATAAGAGTCAGCAATTTCAGCTTCCTCTATCTTAACCATTGTCCGTTTTGATAATGAGCTAGTTTTAACTTTTAACATTGCCAATGATTTCTCTTTATTGTAGTTCATTAATTCTGCACGAACTGTGTCCTCATTATAAAACTCAACTTCTATTTTATTGGTATCCTTTACCTTATTATAATTACACAAAATGTATATATAGTCTTCCTGTATCCTTATAATCAGTCCATAACTACATTTCGAATTTTCTTTATCAAACCAGCTTGTTACATCCTTAATCGCTTCTACTGTTACCATGGAGTATCTACGGCTATTAGCCAATTCTCGCATAACCGAATACATTTTCCGATACGAACGAATATCGAAGGCACGAAATATATCTAGGTCTGTAATATTCTTATTCGACGCTTCTTCCGAACCTGTTACTTCTTCTCCTTCATTCTCCTGTGGTGTTACAAATGGCTGGCTTTCTTTTTCACTATCCTCAAGAGAAATGGGTTCCTTCACACTTTGCTTGTTCCATTTTCCGATCAAGTGATTGGACAGATTAAATACAAAACTACTTACAACTCCAAAGATTATACTTAATATCACTGTATAGCACGTTAGCTTAGCTAATTTTTTCTTTGTATTTTTGGGTCTTGGTACAATCTTTTCTTGTATAAAAGAATATTCTTCTTTGTTTTCCTCTCTATCCTTATCTATTCTCATATTCCTGCTCCTCAAATACACCTTCTGCGCAGTATCCAAACAAAAAATTTAATATTTTCATCTTAGCATTTATATATGAACAAGTTATGAATTAAGTGTTAACAAATGACTACTTTTCATTTCGGGAAAACTAAGGTAAAATAAAGACTAAATGAGAATACTTATTGTATCAGGAAGAAAAGAGGCTTAGACAATGAATAAAAAGGCTTTGAAAACATTAGAATTTGATAAAATTATAGATAAACTAAAAGCTCTTGCTTCAACTCCACTTGGCAAAGAGCTCTGTAAAGAATTGGTTCCTAGTACGGATATTAATGAGATCGAGCACAATTTATTAGAAACTTCAGATGCTTTATCCATGGTTCTTAAGAAAGGTTTACTATCTTTTTCGGGGGTAAGAGACATTCGTTCTTCTCTTATGCGATTAGATGTTGGTTCCGTCTTAGGTATTGATGAAATACTTGCAGTAAGTTCCCTATTAAATGTTACACTTCGTGTGAAATCATACACTAGAAAAGAGAACTTAGGCAGCTCCGTTCATAATGATGAGGAGGAATCTAATGTAACAAATTCTTTAACCAGCTATTTTGATGCACTTGAACCGTTATCCAATGTAAACAGCGAAATGAAACGTTGCATTATTTCAAATGACGAAATTGCAGATGATGCAAGTACAACGCTTCGCCAGATTCGAAAAAGCATTAAAAATACCAATAATAAAGTTCACGAACAGTTAAACGGTATCGTAAACAGTTCCCGAACAATGTTACAGGATGCCTTAATCACCATGCGTAATGGTCGTTATTGTCTACCTGTAAAAGCAGAATACCGAAGTTCATTTAAAGGTATGATTCATGACCAGTCTGCAACTGGTTCTACTTTATTCATTGAACCTATGGCAATTGTTAAGCTGAATAATGAACTTCGCGAACTTTCCTTAAAAGAACAGGATGAAATTGAACGTATTCTTGCTGAATTAAGCAACATGATTGGAGAACATGCGGAAGAATTAAAAATTAACTTAGAAGTCCTTACGAAACTAGACTTTATCTTTGCCAAAGCAAACTTATCCAAGCAAATGCGTGCTAGTGTTCCTGACTTTAACCAGGATGGTATTGTAGATATCAAAAGAGGACGTCACCCGCTAATTGATAGCAAACAAGTTGTTCCAATTGATATTCGATTAGGAGATGAATTTGATTTACTTGTAATTACAGGTCCGAATACTGGTGGTAAAACAGTTTCCCTGAAAACAGTCGGGCTATTTACTTTAATGGGCCAAGCTGGACTTCATATTCCTGCCTTCGATCATTCTAAATTGTCTGTATTTGATGATGTATTTGCAGATATTGGAGACGAACAGAGTATTGAACAAAGTCTTAGTACATTCTCCTCTCATATGAAAAATGAGATACAGATTATCGAACAAGCAAATAATCGTTCCTTATGCTTATTCGATGAGTTAGGTGCTGGTACTGACCCAACAGAAGGTGCTGCCTTAGCTATGGCAATTTTAACTTACCTGCACAATATGGGTGCAAAAACAATTGCAACTACCCACTACAGTGAGTTAAAACTGTTTGCACTATCCACACCTGGCGTTGAAAATGCTTGCTGCGAATTTGATGTAGAGACATTACGCCCTACTTACCGTCTATTAATTGGTATTCCTGGTAAAAGTAATGCATTTGCTATATCCAGCAAATTAGGCTTGCCTGATTATATTATTGAGGATGCAAAATCGAGAATTGATACGGATAGTCAAAGCTTTGAAGATGTAATTGCTGACTTGGAAGCAAGTCGTGTGACAATAGAAAAGGAACAGGCTGAAATCGAAGCTTATAAAGCAGAAATTGAAGCACTTAAGATAAAACTTACAATTAAAAATGAGAAAATTGATGCTGCCAAAGATAGAATTCTTCGTGAAGCCAATGAAAAGGCGCGTGAAATTCTTCAAGAAGCCAAAGACTTCGCAGATGAATCCATTCGTAAGTATAATAAATGGTCTAAACAGAGCAATCTGCAAAAGGACATGGAAGAAGAACGTGCTGCTCTTCGTAACAAGTTAAATAAAGCAGATTCCAAACTTGTTCGTAAGACCAAAACCAATAAAAAGAATAAGCCACAAGACTTTAAACCAGGCGAAAGTGTACATGTTATCAGCTTAAATGTAAATGGCATTATAGCAAGCGCTCCGAATAACAAAGGGGAAGTTTATGTACAAATGGGAATTCTTCGCTCTTTAATTAACATTAGAGACTTAGAATTAATCGATATACCAGAAATCACAACTCCTACGTTATCTAAAACTGGAAGTGGTAAAATTAAAATGTCCAAATCCTTAAATGTAAGTCCAGAGCTTAACATTATCGGAAAAACAGTGGACGAAGGGATTGCAATCTTAGATAAGTACTTAGATGATGCTTATCTTTCACACATACCACAAGTTACGATTATTCACGGTAGAGGTACTGGCGCACTTAGAAATGCAGTACAGCAACATTTAAAACGATTGAAATACGTAAAATCCTATCGTGTAGGTGGTTTTGGTGAAGGTGACCATGGTGTCACAATTGTAGAATTCAAGTAACAGTAAAGGGGATAATCATGGCGGTAAAACAAAAAATTTTAATTGTGGATGACGACGAAAATATAGCAGAACTGATTTCACTATATTTGATAAAAGAATGGTATGATACAAAAACTGTTGGAGATGGGGAGGCTGCTTTAAGCGCCTTCCACTCCTACAATCCTAATTTAATTCTACTGGATTTAATGTTGCCTGGAATGGATGGATACGAAATCTGCAAAGAGGTCCGAAAAACTTCAAATATTCCTATCATTATGCTTTCTGCAAAAGGTGAGGTATTTGACAAGGTATTAGGCTTAGAACTTGGTGCGGANNGTGTTGGTGCGGACGATTATATAATAAAACCTTTTGATACAAAGGAATTAGTAGCTCGTGTCAAGGCTGTTTTGCGCAGATACCAGCAGCCTGCTAATACTGTTTCTCAAAAGACTCCACAGACAGGTGAATTTGTAGAATACAATGATTTAATTATAAACCAGACTAACTATTCTGTTCTATATTATGGACAAAATATCGAATTACCTCCGAAAGAATTGGAATTGTTTTATTTTCTTGCGATACATCCAAATCAAGTGTTTACGAGGGAACAACTCCTAGACCATATTTGGGGCTATGACTATATAGGAGATACTAGAACCGTTGATGTACATATAAAACGATTACGTGAAAAGTTTAAAGAACATTCTAACTGGTCGATCTCTACTGTTTGGGGCATAGGATATAAATTCGAGGTGAAAGAGCATGTTTCATAAGCTTTCCTTTAAACTATCAAGCTGGTTTATATTGATATTCCTAATCTTTGCTTTAGCTTTAAA
>DBKX01000312.1:3284-3510 GCA_002297865.1 Lachnoclostridium sp. UBA739 | reverse complement strand
CCGTTCACACGATTTGGCAAAGTGGTAAAAAAGTTGAGATGGGTTGCTGCAATTAATGGAGGAGATGGATTTTCTGACATTTATAATACTCAGACATTTTTGCTTCGACTTCACGAAATGAATATTGCAATGAAGTGTAATGTTCCGGTTGTTATATTGCCGCAAACGATAGGTCCTTTTAAGGAACAGACAAACAGAACTATAGCCGACCGAATATTACGCTATG
>DBKX01000312.1:2824-3267 GCA_002297865.1 Lachnoclostridium sp. UBA739 | reverse complement strand
AAGAATATCTATGTACGAGACGATAAATTTGTCAAGGAATTGGATAGTATGGGACTTAAATATGAGTTGGCAAAAGATCTGTCTGCTTATATGAAACCACAATCATTTGATATAGATATAAAGCCGAATGCTGTCGGTCTTAATGTTAGTGGATTGACGTATAGTAATACATTTCAGACACTTTCAGGTCAATTCGTATCTTATCCTTATTTGATAAAAGCTATCATTCGCTATTTTCAATCGCAGAACGTGCCAATATATCTGATTCCTCATTCTTACAATTACAAACATCCAGAAGAATCGAATGACGATTTGGCGGCAATCAGAGATGTATATGCCAAGTTGGAGGACAAGAGAAATGTATATGTTGTGAATAAAGACATGATTTCCCCACAAGTGAAGTTTGTTATATCAAGAATGTCTTTTTTCATCGGTACACGAAT
>DBKX01000312.1:1366-2759 GCA_002297865.1 Lachnoclostridium sp. UBA739 | reverse complement strand
TGATTAGCTTATAGTTACAAGTTCCAAGGAGCTTTTGAAGCAAATGGTATATATGATAGCACAGCAATGATAAACAATATCTCTGAAAAAGAGTGCGATAAAATAGTAAATAAAATTGCTGATAAATATTTAAAAATAAATAAAATATGAAACCAAGAGTTATCGCATTGTATCTTCCTCAGTACCACCCATTTCCAGAGAATGACGAGTGGTGGGGAAAAGGATTCACGGAGTGGACAAATGTTGGAAGAGCTAAACCGATGTTTAAGGGACATGACCAGCCCAAAGTACCTACGGAGTTGGGATACTACGACTTACGCTTGCCAATAGTGCGTGAGCAACAAGCGCAATTGGCAAGAGAAGCCGGCGTCGAAGGCTTCTGTTATTGGCACTATTGGTTTGGAAATGGCAAGCAATTGCTTAATGAAATCATAGATGAGGTGATAGCAACAGGCAAGCCAGATTTTCCTTTTTGCTTTGGTTGGGCAAATCATTCATGGAGTGCTAAGAATTGGAATCGAAAAGACACGAGTTTGAAAGACAGATTGCTTATAGAGCAAACTTACCCAGGAGATGAAGACATTCGTAAGCATTATGAATATGTCTTAAAAGCCTTTAAAGACAAACGCTACTTGAAACAGGATGGGAAGCCTATTTTCTTGGTTTGGAATCCCAAGGATATGCCTTCTAACTTTATCACATTGTGGCAAAAATGGTCCAAAGAAGACGGTTTTCCTGGAGTATATTTTATCGCCAATGTGGACGTAATGGACAAAACAGATTATATTAAGACAAAGGGATTTGACTCTATGTATTATAAAAGAGCTCAAGCCGTTTGTACTTCAATTTTACGAAACAGTGACAATTTTAGACTTTGGAAATTTATAAAATCAAGAGTCAAACTATATTTGTTAAAAAAACCAGGCAAGTGTTTTGAGTATAAAGAGGCAATGCCTTATTTGATAGATAAGAAGGTAGATAGCCGTGAGAATATAATTCCTGGTTTGGTTCCAAACTTTGACCATTCTCCAAGAAGTAAACAGTTTGGGTTTATCTTGCATAATTCAACTCCAAGTTTGTTCTATCATCATTGCAAGCAGATTTTCAAACTTGTATCTAAGAAGAATAATAAAATTGTTTTTTTGAGGTCATGGAATGAATGGGGAGAAGGCAATTATATGGAACCAGACATTAAATTTGGTAGAGGATATATAGATGCTTTAAGAAAAGCAATAGATGAGGAGAAGTAAGTATGAGAAATGTTTGTTTTTTCCTAAGGAAGATATTAGAACATATTACAGTCTTGTTCTATAAGAATGTTTCAATCTTATACAAAAGAATGAAATTTTCTTTTTGGCAAGTAAAATATGGAAAGAACCTAAAAGTAATAGGA
>DBKX01000312.1:0-1328 GCA_002297865.1 Lachnoclostridium sp. UBA739 | reverse complement strand
AAAATGCATCAATAAGAATAGGCGATAATTTCATAGCTTATTCTGGGTACAATTCTACAATTGATTCAAGTCGAAAGAATGTATTCTCCGTTTATGGGGGGGCAAGTCTTATTGTGCATAATAATGTAGGCATTACTTCTACAAGTATTTATTGCCAAAATAGAGTGGAGATAGGAAACCATGTATTGATAGGAGCTGAAACCATCATAATTGATTATAACTTCCATTCTACAGACTATACCATCCGAGGAACCGGAAAAGAAGGGTCTCGATATAAAGGAACGGTTAATTCTGCTCCTGTCATTATTGGTGATCATGTGTTTATTGGTACTCGTTGTATCATTAATAAAGGTGTTTCTATAGGAGAAGGTGCTATTATAGCTGCAGGTAGTGTTGTCGTTAAGGATATACCAGCCTGGGAAATGTGGGGAGGAAACCCTGCAAAATTTATCAAATCATTAAGTCATGAGCAAACCATTAGTTAGCGTTATTATTTGTACTTTCAACTCAGGCGAAATAACTCGTCATGCTATAGAAAGTGTATTAAATAACAAATATAAAAATATAGAGTGTGTGGTCATTGACGGTGCATCGAAAGATGGAACGGTCGATATCATAAAAGAATATACAAAACATTCAAATTTTCACTATATATCTGAACCGGATTCAGGCATTTATGATGCGATGAATAAAGGTTGGAGAAAGGCAAAAGGAGAATGGATTCATTATCTGGGAGCAGATGATGAGTTATTGCCAGACGGAATAAAAGGATTAATCTCCGCAGATATAAATAACAATGCGGATGTTATATATGGAAATATTCAATACCGAAAGGCGAATGGTGAAATATGCGTACATCCACGTCATCACCATGAACAGTTGCCATGGAAAATTTTCGCATGTCATCAAGGAATGATAATGAAGAGACATATAATAGAGCGTTTGGGAGGATTTGATGAAAAATTGAGAATAATAGCTGATAAAGATTTAATAATCAGAAGTTATTTCTTACATCCAAAATGCATATATCTACCTACAAATGTAGATGTTGCTGTATTTACTGGTGGTGGAGCAAGTTCTAATTTATACAAAAGTTTTAAGGAAGACCTATATATTTATAAAAAGGTGAAGCCAGGATTAAAGTTTTTGCTTTATGTATTGCAGCATTATCCAAGGATGTGGCTGAAAACAAAACTTAATGTCGTATAAAACATTAGTATTTGTAAAGATGGAAAAGAAAATAAGTATTATTGTCCCATGTTACAAAGTAACCGACTTTCTTCCACAATGTGTTGAGAGCTTGATAAATCAAACCTATAAGGGCATTG
>DBKX01000058.1:1617-8047 GCA_002297865.1 Lachnoclostridium sp. UBA739 | reverse complement strand
GGGCAGATAGTACATTTGTGCAGGATGCAGGCTGGGGTGAAGCAGCGAAAAGATATGAAAGTTTTCTTTTCGAGAATAAAGGCAGAAAAGTGGTGTTTATAGAACTGGGAGTTGGATACAATACCCCTGGTATTATCAAATATCCATTTTGGCAATACGCTTATAATTGGAAGGATGCATTTTATGTCTGCCTCAATAAAAGACAAGCAGATGTCCCTTCAGAGATAAAAGATAAGGCAATCTGTGTGGATGCCGATATATCGGAAGTGGTTGATTGTTTAACCAATACTATTGCTTTTACCAGTTAGAGTAAATTAAAAGATTTAGGAGGATATGTTAATGATGGAATTAGTCAAAGGAAGACCAGAAGATATAACGGATAGGCTAGATAAGGAAATAAGAACTTATAATTTGCTTGACAGCCTTGGAATTGAATATGAGCATGTGGACCATGAACCTGCTGAGACAATGGAAGCATGTGCAAAAATCGATAAACTTCTTAAACCAGCAGTTATTTGTAAAAATTTATTTCTTTGTAATGCCCAGAAGACAAAATTTTATCTTTTAGCTATTCGAGGAGATAAGAAATTTAAGACAAAAGAAATTTCTCATCAAATAAATAGTTCTAGATTATCCTTTGCACCATCGGATTTTATGGAGAAATATCTTGATATCACACCAGGATCTGTGAGTGTACTTGGACTTATGAATGATACTGAGAACAATGTAACATTGCTCGTAGATGAAGATGTTCTTAAAGAGAAGTATTTTGGGTGTCATCCATGTATCAACACATCAAGTTTGAGACTGAAAACAGCCGATGTTTTTGGTAAATTTACGAATGCTATTAACCATGATTATATTGTGGTTAAGTTGGGGAGTGTACTATAGTTATGAAATCAATCAACACAACAGAGATTCAAAAAGCATTTACACAACAGGCATCGAAGTTTGAAAGTAATAAGATGAATTTTAGCAAACAGGAATTTTTTACATTATATGAACAAAGTGGTATGAAGGTAGAATTTTGTGAGACCACGAAGATACCAGTAATACTACAGAACTGGATGGAGCATACCCAGACGCCAACAGGTATTCAAAAAGATATTATTTCTAAAATGGAAGAAGATATTGATGGTGGAGTAAAAACGGGATTTTCTCCTTATAGAAAGAATGACAGAATACAGTTTGATGTAAATCTCTATTTGGACAGGAAAATCAGTTACGGCATACAAGCAGGAAAACTCTTTATAGAAGACCTGCTTTTTTAATGCATTCAAAACAGTATTTAAAATTTGAGAAGGAAAGAGAAGTTAGAGCGGTACGAATAGGAACAAGAATATAAAGGATAGGAGCAAGAAATTGGTTAAATTGTGCATCCAATCATTTGAGGATGATACAAATTATCCTAAAAAATACTATTTACAAAACGCAAAGGATTCATTACAATATGCCCTATAATTCATATCAAAATACTATGGAAGGGATATACAATGAATCAAAAACAATTTTTTACGGATTTTTTACAATTAAGCAGCATGAAAACTGTTGTGTTTATTTTATTGCTGCTGCTTTGCTTTACTATAATCCGAAAGCTTGAAAAGAAAAAAGTAAAATTTTCTCTACGAATGTTCGTAGGTACTGGAATTGGTCTAGTAATAGGCTTATTAATTCAGTTAACGGCAGGTTTTCCAAGTGACCCGACGAAGATAACCTGGTTAAACGAAGTATCCGCGTGGTACTCCTTAGTGGGTAATGGGTATATGGATTTGCTTAAGATGTTAGTAGTACCACTAATCTTGATTTCCATCATTCGTGTTATTATGAATATGGAAGGAGAAGGAATTGGTAAATTAGCTGCTAAAACTGTCTCTACGTTAGTTGGAATTACGGTAATTGCTGCCGTAATTGGAACCATAATTGCATCAGTTGGTAAAATTGGTGTTGGCATTGTAACCATAGAAAGTGAAACTGCCATACGTGAAATCACACCAATTGTAAAGACGCTGCAAGGTCTGCTTCCAAGCAATATTGTAAAAAGCATGGCAGAACAGAATGTAATTGCAGTTGTTATTTTTGCGGTTCTAATTGGTCTTGCAACAAGACGGCAGAAAAAGAAGTATGAACAGATTATTGTACCATTTATGCAGTGGATAGAAGCTGCTTATAAAATTATTCTAAGTGTGGCAATGACAATTATTAAGTTTATGCCGTATGCTATGATAGCACTGCTTAGTAATACTATTACTTCACAAGGGATACAAGTCCTTCTTAGTGTAGGAAAATTTATTGTTCTTTTATATGTTGGAATCGGAATCATGTTTTTAGTGCACATGGCGATTGCCTGGACAAAAGGGGTTACACCTATGGCTTACTTAAAGGGTGGAGCAAAGCCGTTAGTCTTAGCATTTACTTCCAGGTCCAGTCTTGGAACACTTCCTGTACTAATTGAAACGCTAGACAAGGAGTTTGGAATAGAAGAAGGAATTGCAAGTTTCGTTGGAAGTCTTGGAAGCAATATGGGAATGAACGGCTGTGCCGGTTTGTATCCAGCCATGGTTACTGTCATGTTAGCACAGATGACCAATACCCCTATGGACGTAGGATTTTATATTATGTTAGCAATCGTAATTGTAGTAAGTTCCTTTGGGATCGCAGGACTTCCAGGAGCAGCAACGCTGTCAATCTCCGTTGTTATCTCCGGTATGGGAATGGGAGAATATTTTCCATTGGTAGGTGCAATTGTAGCAATCGATCCGATTCTTGACATGGGACGTACCTTTTTAAACGTAAGTGGTACGATGGTAAGTGCCATTGTGGTAGGAAAGCAGAAGGAGGACTAGAACGTGAGAGTTGTTATTATTGGTGGAAATGCAGCAGGAATGAGTGCAGCAGCCAAACTAAGAAGAATGAATCCAGAAGCAGAAGTTGTGGTGTACGAGAGCAAAGATTATATCTCCTTTGGAGCTTGTGGTCTTCCATACTTTATAGGAGATTTTTTTGAAAATGAGAACCGCATGATTGTAAGAACGAAGGAACAGGCGGAGAAAGCAGGCATCCAGGTACATTTGCAACATGAGGTAAAGAACGTAGATGAAACGAAAAAGACAGTTCAGGTCTTGAATCTTAAGGATCAGAGTATCCAAATCGTAACCTACGATAAACTTATGATTGCATCAGGAGCTAGTGCAATTGTTCCTTCAATTAAAAATGCTTCACTTGCTAATGTATTTACCCTTCGCAATCTTGAGGATGGAAGAAGCATTCGTGAGAAAATGCTAGATCCTAACGTTAAGAATGTTGCAATCATAGGTGCAGGTTTTATTGGATTAGAGCTTGTAGATGCAGCGGTTCATCAAGGAAAGCAAGTTCGCGTATTCCAGATGGAAGACCGAATTTTAAAAGAAGTATTTGAGAAAGAAGTTACGGATATTCTAGAACAGGAGTTAGTAGAAAAGGGTATTACGCTCCATCTAGGAACACAGGTTACGGAATTAATCGGAGATGATAAAGTAACCCATGTAAAAGCAGAAGAAGTTTCTTATGATGCGGATATGGTTATCATTACCGCTGGCATTCGTCCAAATACATCTTTTTTGGAAGACACTTCAATTAAGCGAGTGAAAAATGGTGCAGTTGTGGTAGATGCGTTAGGTATGACTTCTGTGAACGAAATTTATGCGGCAGGAGACTGTGCTGTTGTGAAGCATCATCTGAAAAGTGATTCCAGTTATATTCCATTAGCTACAACAGCAAATAAGCTTGGACGTATTGTAGGAGAAAATCTAGCTGATGCCAAGAAAGAATTTCCGGGGACATTAGGAGCAAGCTGTTTAAAATTGTTATCTTTGGAAGCGGGAAGAGTTGGCTTATCAGAAGAAGAAGCGAAAGCCGATGGATATGATGTGAAGAGTGTATTTATCACCGACAAGAATCACACCGATTATTATCCAGGACAGGAACCTATTCATGTAAAACTGGTTTATGAAAATGGAACGAAGAAACTATTAGGTGGTCAGATTATTGGCAAGTCAGATGCAGTTATGCGTGTAAATGTGTTGTCGGCCGCTATTACTATGGGGATGACAACCGAACAGTTAGGCATGTTAGATTTATGTTATGCACCACCATTTGCTAGGACATGGGATGTGCTAAATATTGCGGGAAATGCTGCAAAGTAACTTTGTATCGTTTTTTCCAATACAAATGATTTTCCCAGTGCTAAAGTATAGTCAACAATAAACAAGAGAATTAAAAAAGTAAAAAAGACAAAGGCGTCTGCATACAGCAGGCGCTTTTGTCTTTTATAAACCAAAGAAAGAGAGGCTGATACTATGGAACGAATTGAAAATCATCCAATTCTAGGAGCTACGGAAGAACGGAAACAAGTAACCTTTACATATAATGGTACCCCCCTAACTGGCTATGAAGGTGAGCCTATTGCCATAGCCTTAAAAGCAAATGGCGTTATGGCTCATCGTTATACCGCTAAGACCCATGAACCAAGAGGCGTATTTTGCGCTATTGGGCGTTGCACAGACTGTGTCATGATTGTAGATGGAAAACCAAACATAAGAACTTGTATTACCCCATTAAAGGAAGGCATGGCAGTACAAACCCAATACGGGGTATCAGCAAAAGAGGAGGCGATGTAAATGGTAATAGAACGTTACGACATGATAGTAGTTGGAGCAGGACCTGCTGGTTTATCGGCAGCAATTGAAGCCGCAAAAAAGGGATTAAAGCCAATCGTATTCGACGAAAATGAAAGACCAGGTGGACAGCTTTTCAAGCAAATACATAAGTTTTTCGGTTCCAAAGAACATAAAGCAAAAGTAAGAGGGTTTAAAATTGGTGAAGAACTTTTAGCAGAAGCAGAGCAATATGGCGTAAAGGTAATTCTTAATGCTACTGTTGTTGGACTTTATCCAGAAAAAGAAGTGACTGTGAAGATAGGAGACGAAATCAAGCATTTTAAAGGAGATGCAGTTCTCATTGCCACAGGTGCTTCTGAAAATATGGTCAACTTTAAAGGATGGACATTACCTGGTGTAATCGGAGCAGGAGCAGCCCAGACCATGATGAATCTTCATCATATCAAGCCTGGAAAACGAGTATTAATGCTAGGTTCTGGAAATGTAGGATTAGTAGTCAGTTTTCAGTTATTACAGTCAGGCTGTGAAGTGGTTGCGTTAGCAGATGCAGCACCAAGAGTAGGAGGATATGGAGTACATGCCGCTAAGGTAGCAAGATGCGGCGTACCATTTTATCTATCTCATACTATTGTAGAGGCAGAAGGAACCGATCGTGTGACAGGTGTTGTAATCGGTCAAGTCGGTCCAGACTGGAAGCTCATACCGGGAACGGAGAAACATTTTGATGTAGATACCATTTGTGTTGCAGTTGGATTGTCACCAATGTCACAGCTTTTAAAACAAGCAGGTTGTGAGATGAAAGATACTCCAGGTGGATATGTTCCGGTTTGTGAGGAGGATGGAGCGACAAGTGTTCCTGGCGTATATGCAGCTGGTGATGTATCTGGCATAGAAGAAGCAAGTTCCGCTATGATTGAAGGACGTATGAGTGGTGCAACCATTGCTTGTTATCTTGGATATATGTCCGAAGAAGAAAAAGAAGAACGAATTCAGGAGTTAGAAGCACAGTTAGATACCTTAAGACAAGGTATGTTTGCTCCAAAAAACAGAGGAAAATTAGTAGAGAAAACAGAAGAAGGAATCGACATTTCCATGAGCCTTTTAGAAAGGGGTTACGTTGCAGATATAGAAATCGAACGTTATCCAGGTGTAACGAGACAGGCAGGAATTCATCCAGTCATGGAGTGTACACAGAACATTCCTTGTAACCCTTGTCAAGATGCCTGTCCAAAAGGATGTATCACCATTGGCAAAAACATTACCTCACTTCCTGTGGTAGATGCCACACATACCTGTATAGGCTGTGGCATGTGCGTTGCGTCCTGTTCTGGTCAGGCAATTTTCTTAATAAATGAAAGCGTAGAAGAAGGATATGGCGAAGTGACTATGCCTTATGAATTCCTTCCATTGCCAAAGGAAGGCGATACAGGAGTTGCGTTGGGACGAGATGGAAAAGAAGTATGTGAAGCAGTGGTTACCAAAGTAAAGACTGCAAAAGCATTTGACCACACGAACTTGTTAACAATTAAGGTGCCAAACGATATGCTGATGAAGGCACGTTTCTTTCGTATGAATGGGTAGAAAAGGAGGACTTGCCTTATGATAGATGTTCAGGAAAAACTAAAGGAGATTGGGCCTTATGTAGAGGCGAATGATGATAACATGCTAGTTTGCCGTTGTGAAGAAGTGACCAAAGGAGAGATTCGAAAAGCGGTACATGAAGGAATGTTTACAATAGAGGAAATAAGACGTTATCTGCGTTCTGGCATGGGACT
>DBKX01000058.1:0-1589 GCA_002297865.1 Lachnoclostridium sp. UBA739 | reverse complement strand
GACTATGTCAGGGACAGACTTGTGGAAAGCTAGTAAAGGGAATAGTAGCCCATGAGCTTGGAGTGAAACCGGCAGAGGTGGAACCGGCAGTATCCAGAGCTCCAATGCGACCGATGGAGATGGAAATTATTGCAGAGGATGGAGGTGTTGTACATGAATAAGACAGCAGACGTTATTATTATTGGTGGAGGTGTTGTAGGTTGTGCAGCAGCTTACTATCTAGCAAAACGAGGAATACATAATGTAATTGTATTAGAAGCAACAAAGAGTATTGGACATGGAGGTTCTAGCAGAAATGGCGGAGGTGTTCGTCAGTCAGGACGAGATGTCAGGGAATTACCTTATGCTATGTATGGAATTAAACATTTATGGCCAACCCTTTCAGAAGAACTTGGTGTGGACGTGGAATATACCCAAAAGGGAAATTTAAGACTGGGAAAAACAGAAGCACATCTTACGAAACTACAGACCTTAGCAGAAAATGCAAAAAGCGTTGGATTAGATGTTCGTATGATAGATGGAAAAGAAGTGCAGGAGATTTGCCCATACCTGTCCAAAGACATTATTGGAGCTAGCTGGTGTCCTACAGATGGACATGCCAATCCTTTAACAACAACATTAGGATATTATAAAAGGGCACTGGAAATGGGAGTTCGTTTCTTTACGGAAGCAGAAGTAAAGGAACTTAAGAAAGTAAAAGGAAAGGTTCGAAAAGTTGTTTTATCGGATGATACGGTACTGGAAGGAGAAACCATAATCTTAGCAGCAGGATATGAAAGCCGTTATATTGCAAGAACCGTTGGAATTGATGTACCAATGACAAGACTGATTGATGAGTGTCTAGTAACCGAGAAACAGCCGTACATGTTTGACATTATGTTAGGAACAGCAGGTGCAGATTTTTACGGACATCAGACACATCATGGTTCCTTTGTATTTGGTTCTGACTGTGGATATGAAGAAGTAACGGATATGAAAGATCCTTTGGCATTGCTTACGAACTCCATGACATTATCTGCAAGCTGTCGTGCCATTATGGGATATATACCAGCCTTAAAGGATGCCAAGATTGTACGAAGCTGGGCAGGATGGTTAGATAATGCGTTTGACGGAGTACCATTTATCAGTAAAGTGGATGAAGCGGAAGGACTGATTTTAGCCTGTGGATTCACAGGACATGGATTTGGAACAGCACCAGCAGTTGGGCTTATGTTGTCGCAAATGGTTGCAGGAGAAGATACTGTGGTAGATATCAGTGCTCTTAGATATGACCGCTTTAGACCAAATAAGTAGAATTATGATAGAAATTATCGAATAAATATGTTATACTATGCGTGACGAAGGTGTCAATAGTGGTAGCTATTGACGCCTTTTTGTATTCCTTACGTCATTGCATAGTATACACAGTACATAGACGAAGGAGGAATTACAATGGGAACAAAAATTGATTTTATCTATTTAAGTGAACAGGACATGATAAAAGCCGGTGTGAAGGATATGGGCAAATGTGTAGAAGTCATGGAGGACATGATGGTGACCTTACAAAAAGGAGATTACGTCATGGGTGGTGAGAACCATAATTCCCATGG
>DBKX01000061.1:1407-2585 GCA_002297865.1 Lachnoclostridium sp. UBA739 | reverse complement strand
GACTAATGTCGCAAAAGCCAAGCCTTTGTTTAAAGGGCATCAGCAGCCAAGAATACCTGCGGACTTAGGATTCTATGATTTACGATTGCCAGAAACTAGAATACAGCAAGCCAAACTTGCCCAAGATGCAGGAATCGAAGGTTTTTGCTATTACCACTATTGGTTTGGAAATGGTCGGCAACTTCTTGAGCGCCCATTTAACGAAGTTGTGTCTACAGGTGAGCCAGACTTTCCTTTCTGTATTTGTTGGGCTAATCATACCTGGAGCAATAAGACGTGGGAAAGCAAGTCTGCTATGCAAAAAGACTCTATCCTTATAAAACAAGAATATCCAGGGACAGAAGATGATGTGGCACATTTTATGTCTCTATTACCAGCATTTAAAGACCACAGATACATCAAAGTAGATGGCAAACTTCTTTTTGTCATCTATAGCGTATTTGATTTTCCTCATATTGACAGGTTTATTGAAACATGGAGGAAGTTAGCAGACAAACATGGATTGCCAGGATTTCACTTTGTTGGCATGACTCCATCAACCCTAACATTCAAGATTGGAGAAGATGGAAAACCCATCCGAACAATCCCTAACCTTAAGAGCAGTAAAGAAATCTATGAGACAGTATTGAACATGGGATTTGATGCTGTAAACTCCTTAGGAAAAAGAAGAGGAGAAATGCTTTATGAAGGAAAATGGAAAAATCTAATAAAAACTGGCATGCGCCATTTGGGGTTACCTATTGGCAGTCAAAAATATGACTACAAACGCACCGTTGCCAACTATTTTGCACCTGAAGATAGTTGGGAAAACGTCTATCCAACCATTTTACCACAATGGGATAGAACCCCAAGAGTTGCTTCCCAAGATGGAGTTTATATAAATGCTACTCCTAAGGAATTTGAACAACATATTTTACAAGCAAAAGAAATTATCAAGAATAAAGAAAACNNNTTTTTGAAATCTTGGAACGAATGGGGAGAAGGCAATTACGTTGAGCCCGACGAGCAATATGGACACGGTTTTTTGGATGCCATTTCCAATGCTATTAAGGACAAAAATGAAAAATTATGACTTTTTCAAAGGAAGTCAAAATATAGGAAATAAGGGATTGGAGAATATTAATAAAAAAAACAAATTATGAACATCAGTATTATCATCCCAACATACAAGCCTGGTA
>DBKX01000061.1:0-1372 GCA_002297865.1 Lachnoclostridium sp. UBA739 | reverse complement strand
CAGTATAAGCAAACAGACTTTATATTATAAAGACTTTGAAGTTATTATTGTTCTCAATGGGATAGTTGAACAATATCTTGACTATATCACTGGGATAATAAAAGACTATAAGTTCGACGTTAATGTTATACCTACAACAACTGCAGGTGTGTCAAATGCTCGAAATATAGGATTAAAAGTTGCCAAAGGCAAATACATTTGCTTCATTGATGACGATGACAAAATATCACCAACCTATTTAGAAGACTTATACAACAAGGCTTCTAAGGACGTCATTGTTGCCAGCAATGTAAAAGCATTTTGTACCGACACCACTAATTTAGAAGAAGACTATATATCCAAAGCTTTCATTGAGAAGAAGAAACAAAATGCACCCCTATCAGTACTGGAAGGAAGAAAATTTATGAGCTCATCTTGTTGCAAGATTATCTGTAAAGAAATCATTCAAGACATTCGTTTTGATACCAACTTAAAAATTGGTGAAGACTCGGTCTTCATGGCAAAAATCAGCAAAAATATCAAGTCTATTGTTTTATCAGATAATAATGCCATTTACTACAGAAGACTTAGACAGGGTTCTGCAAGCAGAAGTACAATTCCCTTTAAAAAGAGATTAAATATTGTATATGCACTTATATGCGCATACATTAAACTATTAACTCCGAAGTACAACTTTGGATTCATACTTACAAGAATTGCTGCTACTATAATAAAATTAAAAAGGATTGACTAATAAAAACTCTCGTTTAAACGAAACACCCAAAATAAACTTGATTTAACCAAGCATATTTTAGGTGTTTTATGTCATCTCAGTTCTATCCATAGCTTGGAACTTGTGAATGCCATCGCATAGCATCGCAAGTTCTTTTTGGAAATAATCAACATCTGGCGATATGTCGTTAGCGGTCTGTACTCTGCCATCAATGGACAAAAATACACCTGCATGAAAAGGCAGACGTTTGCTTGGCTTCGGAAGTACGGTGACTTGGCGATTGCATATTTCATCATCTAATTCTCGGATGTCACATACATTTAAAAATGTATAACCATAACGTGTGTCACCTTTCGTTCGTGAACAAAAATTCGAGGACACAACATCCAATCGTTCTTCATCATAACGCAAAACTGATATATAGTCTTCCGCTCTCCCCTTCAACATTTCGAGTTTAAAAGCCTTAGGAGAAACACGTCCCTCATAGATATGTGATGGGGAAAATAATATTCGTGCAACTCGCTCCTCGTCACTTACTTCATTAATTTTCCTATCCATGAGCTGCCTCCAACAACGCTAATACATCCTTTGAACTAAGTTTGTCATATTTATATTTTGACAGTTTACCATTACGTTTAATAATCCGAGTTTTAGGGTATT
>DBKX01000272.1 GCA_002297865.1 Lachnoclostridium sp. UBA739 | reverse complement strand
AAGACTGAACCTAAGGTTGAAAATTTATTTCGCATAGTGAATTTATTAGGTTTCCCAAGAGAGTATTTTTATGAGGAAGATGAGAGTGATATAACGGTTGGCAATACCTATTTTAGATCATTATCAACAACGACAGCTAAAAATAGGAAAATGCAAATCGAAAAGGTTAAATTATTGGCCAAAATTTATGAGGGGATTGAAGAATATATAACTTTTCCTGAATTTAATATTGGAGTAAATAATTTATTAGATGTGGAAGAGTTAGCACACTATGTAAGGCAGCATTGGCAGTTAGGTGATCAGCCGATTTTGAATATTATTGATGTAATGGAACAACATGGAATAATTATAGCAAATTCATTCGATTCAAACAATGATATCGATGCTTATTGTCATGTTGAAATGATTAATAATTGCGTTGTGCCGATTGTTGTTCTGGGAAATGATAGAAACTATTTCAGACAACAATTTAGCGCAGCGCATGAATTAGGACATGTTCTAACAGATGGGCTATTTGAGGTAGAAGAACTTACAAAACTTGAATATAAAAATATGGAACAGTATATGAATCAATTTGCAGGGGCTTTACTTGTTCCAAAGAATATGTTTCTAAATGATTTGGCAGGGCGAGGAAAGACTGAGTTTAGATTCTATGTGGAATTGAAAGAGAAGTATAGGGTCTCTGCAGCTGCACTAATTGTTAGAGCAAAGCAATTAGGTGCAATTTCGATGAATCAGTATCAATATCTGATGAAGCAAAGGTCGAATGATGGCTATATAAAAGAAGAACCATATGATAAACAAGTTGCTGCTTGTGAGCCAAGATATCTAAAACATGCTATGAAAATGCTTATTGAGGATAGAAAAATAACAGGAAGTGAATTTATGAGAGTATTGCAAAAGCATGGATTATCAATAAATAGTGATATGGTTGAAGAGTTACTGGGATTGGATGAAGGATACCTAGATAAGTTTTCAAATCCAGGAAAAGTACTTCTGTTTGAAAAGGAGGTATAGCTAAAGAAGTTTAAAAAATAATTAATAGTCATTTTAGTATAGATGGGATTATGGTAATTGATTTGGAAAGAAAAGTGTTCATCTTGGAGGAACATTTAGATAAAACACATGAAATCAGACTAGATGAATTTACACATTTAAGAGCTTATCATGCATGTAGGCCACTAGAAATTAGCGATTATTTAAAGTTGGGAATAAAGCCAATTGATTATGATTTGGCATTAAAGGATATTAAAGAGAGAATAATATCTGACCAGATAACTCAGGATAAAGCAGTTCTAATATTAAATGATGAGTGGACTGATTTGGAAGATATACACAAAAAAGTATGGCTGCAAATGAACAAAGAGTGTCTTTTGACAAGAGCAGGGCATTATTTGATATATGGGAGTGAGTTCACTAATACTGTGGAGATGAGACTTGGGTGCAGAGATAAGTTAAAGAAAGTAGGAATACCTACTATTTTTGTTGTGATATACCACTTAAAGATATTTCTTGTACAGCTGTTCAGGATATTGAACAATGTTGTAATAGAGGTAATATAGATGATATTGCTTTCTCTGTAAAGGCAGTTGAGCCAAAGCATATTGTACGATGTGAACATTCTAAGAAAGCAATTCCAGATCCGTTTATTTGGGGTAGAAACTATGAGCCTGATTATTGTGTTTAAGTTGGTGCTAATAGCTAATATTGAAAAAAGATTTCTTTTGGAGGAGCAGAGCCTGAATAATATGGTTTTGCTCCTATCTGTATTATATTCGTTTCTTGTTATAATATAAAGGGCAAGCCGTGATATAACAAGGAAGACGGCTAAATATATGTGTGATATAATGGTAAAAGATAGCGAAAAGTGGTATGTTATTTTGAACTGAGTAAGAAAATGAGTAAGGAGACATAATGCATGGAATTAAAAAAGCAATGTAGCACATGTGAATTCAATATTAATGGTATATGTGCTGGATCTGGTAGTACATATCAATATGGTGAAGAAATAACCGATGCGACAAAGACCTGTGAGGGGTGGAGTGCAGATTTTGATTTTTTCTTAGAGAATATAACATGTGCGCCACGTTTTCTACGTGAACAATTCAATGAGTGTAAAATATCATATGATGAATTTACAACGCAAAGTGAACAGTTCGCTGATGGGAAAGCTATACCAATCAATATTTTTGACGCGATAAAGTATATATATGGAATTAGTATGGTAGATATAGCTGTATTATTGGATGTTAGTTTTGGAGTAGTATACCGAGCTAAAACTAAAGGAGTACCTCAAAAAAGGGTGAAGCAATTTGCAGAGGTACTGTGTATTGATTCAGAATTACTAAAATCTGATTCAACAGAAAATTTAGTAAGCTTTATGAAGCAAGAGAAGTATTTTTCAATCAAGAGCAGATAGAGCAGAGGATGAATCTGATGCCAGATTGGAAAAAAGAGCTTGCCTATTCTATAAGTAATGTCTGTTTAAAATGCCCTATCAACTTATCAAAAGATTTGCTAGGGTTGATAAATTTTACTGGACCAGTGTAATGAAAATGGATGATTTTACCGAGAGTGAAAAGGAACTTATTAACTATATTGTTAGTCATAATCGTCAAGATAAGGTTTGTGAAATAGAATACTCTTTGGATATAGGCGGTAGACCTCATATGAGAGTTGTTTGTTCTAATTGATGGGAGCGCAACGGGTTAGATAGCCGATTTTACTACGTACAAAATTTTCGGATTAAGAGTAGTAAAAGTGGTTTAATCCAGAACTGCAAATTTTTACGTGTCAAGAGTAGAAAAAATAATCATGTGCAGACATGAAAATTCCTGCGAATAAAGAACGGAAATATTTTGTCCTAAGAAAATACAAATTGGGAATATAGGTGTTCTATGGATGAGTAGTTTTGGAATTATTTTACATTACGCTATCCATATGTAGATGTCAAACAGTGACGGCGATGGCTCTACGTCGCTGTTTGACATAATAAAATGCCTTTCTGTTAAGGTTCTATATTTGACTTCTAGCAAGGCGAAGTACTATTAAGCATACAACAATCTTATAAGCATTACGAATGTTTTTTCTTATAACGGTATATCTTTTTATGGTCATAAGGCATATGATGTGACTGTTGATGAGTGCAAATAAATTCATATCTGTGTTCCGTTTGCTTAGCGGAAGTATTTTCCCAAAGTTTCATTTTCCCATATGGTTTTATTTCGCAAAAAGGACATGTGGCAGATATGGTTTGTATAATTTTCCTATTCTTGTTTTCGTATACTTTATTAGGGAATATGTATTCCTTTTGTTGAAATTCAAAATGTCTCATTTCTTGTATAAATTTACATTCCGCAAGTTTATTTAGCTTAAAGGGTAAATGATTAATAAGAAAATAGGTGGATTGTATACATGCTTCTAATAATAGCAAGGTTATGTCTTTTAGATAATATAATGTCGAGTAAATACTACAGATTGAGCCTTTATGAATGACATTATAAAGACATTTAACACTATCTATATCAGATTGGAAAAATGCCAATCCAGTTATTATAGAGAATACGTATTGACAAAGTTGTTTAATGATTAAAGTTAAATCAATATTATGGGAAGATGTTTGAATAATTAATTCTATGGTTTTCAAAGCAACTGTGAGACTTAAAAAAATAACTGAAAACTTAAAAAGGGTTGTCAGAAGTAATTTAATGTATGATTTATCCTCTTGTAGAACTTCCAGTCTCCTACCATTTTTTTCTCTTTCTGAAATTCATATCTCATAAATTTAAATCTCCTTTCCTTAAATCGTATCAATATTATTTCCTCAATTCATCTACATGTGTCAAGCATTTTTTGAAAAAGATTTTCTATTCCTTTTGGGTAATTCTTCCATACACCCACTTGTAGTTATCATACCCATAGGAAACACGCCTACGAACCATGATAACCAAATAGGACAACCGTATAAAAGATAACTAGTTACCCTGTCAACCCGCAGAAGGTGATTGAGAGCTTGAGCCATGACCCATCACCCCAAAGCCTAATGATAGAGAGCCGCAGCAATACATAAATAGTCATAAAAACGTCTATTATTCAGTAACTAGTTAGAACACCTGAATTTCAGCTGATATAGCATTTTCAGAGAGTAGCATCTTGAAATCTTAAAATAGGCATTAAGATAGACAGTGAGCAATGCACAGCAAAGCTGTTAGCTATTATACGGGACCCGGCTGGGGGTGAAACATTAAACTACTGGAGGAAACATGACACAAAAGCAAAAAATATCAATTGTACTATTACTTGCCTTATGCATACAAATACTCCAGGGATACACAAATATTCATGCAGCAAGCTCCAGTGACAGGCTTGTTATCTGGTATGCCTCTGTAAAAGATACGGGACTAATCACCGAGTTCGGTTCCATTTATGATCATGGAAAAATACTCTATGCAATGATTGACGGTGAAACCGCATATTGCTTAAATTATGCCAAATCAGCTAATAATGGGCAGAACATGGTTAGTTCCAATACACCGATAACATCCCTTACATCAGAACAGAAAAAGTATCTTGAATATTGTATGTACTATGGATTTCATGCAACGAATACAAGTGAGCCATCAGAATCCCAGAAAAATAAATACATTGCAACACAGGCAATGGTCTGGATTATAGAAAAGGAGGTTTTCAATACGTCAGCTGCTAATTCAGCAGCAAAGAAATTATGTGCTTCAGCATCAAGTTCAAGTGAATCTTACAATTACTATCTAGCTCTAAAAGAAAAGATGCTGACAGCATTAGAAGTAAAAAGGCCAAGTTTTTCCGTATCAGCGAAAACAAATGCAGAAACATTTGAACTGAAATGGAGTAAGGAAAATAGTCGATATGAAGTAACATTATCCGATACCAATAAGGTTTTATCAAATTATACAGTATCAGTAGATGGCTATAAGGTGAGTCGAAGTGAGGATAAGCTTACATTTTATACGAAAAATACTTTGACAGGAACATCGGACGTTACTCTAACGGCAAGGAATGGAATCGTTAAAGTAACAGGAAATTGTGTTTTTTGGAGTTTGCCAGGTGGAAATAGTCGTTATCAGGAATTCATTAGTACCGTTCCAGATAGTGAGTCAGTTTTCGCTTATTTGAAATTAAAGACAAATCCTATTGGTTATGGAGAAATTGTGAAAAAGGACAGTTCCACAGGAAATGTTTTGGGAGGAGCTGTTTATGGCATTTATAAAGACAAAGGCTGTACCAGTGTAGTAGAAAAACTGACAACGGACCAGAAAGGATATGCAAAATCATCTCATTTAAATGTTGGTACTTATTATGTAAAAGAGATAAAAGCACCAGCAAATTATGTTCTTAGTTCCACGGTTTATACATTAACCGTTAAGGCTGATGAGGTGACTACATTGACTGTAAAGGATAAAGGACAGAAAGGACGTCTTACCATTTATAAAAAAGGTCAGGTACTTACAGGATGGGACGGCATGAATTTCATGTATGAAACAGGTAATCTGCCAGGAGCGGAATTCAGGGTAACTGCAGGAGAGAATATTTATCGCGCAGATGGTACGAAAAAGTATCCTAAGGGTGACATTGTAGCAAAACGCTTAGTAACAGGTGTAGATGGTTCTGTAACATTAGAAAATCTGGAACTTGGAACATACAGTGTAGCAGAAATCAAGTCACCAGATGGTTACAAGATAAATGCAAATGAGAAGCTTGTAACCATATCCTATAAAGGTCAGACCGTAGAGTTTTCTGCGGCATCTACATCTATAACGAATGCAAGGCAGAAAGCAAAGGTTAAGATTGTGAAGCAGGATAGTGAAAATGAAAAGCCATTGGCAGGAGCAGAATTCGGTTTTTATGCAGCTTCTGCTATTAAAAATAACAGTGTAAGATAATTGTTAATAAGGATGCATTACTTGAAACAGTGGTTACTGGAGAAGATGGAGTAGCAT
>DBKX01000336.1:7462-9822 GCA_002297865.1 Lachnoclostridium sp. UBA739 | reverse complement strand
TTGCCGTATCTACTATCATGCCTATGCCATTTCAGGCTAGTAAAGAAAAAGCACATGCCGCAAGTGATGTAACCGTTAATTTAGCTTCCGAGAAGCAGTCCATGCAAGGTATCGGAGGTATTAACTTTCCAACTTGGATTAGTGATTTAAGTGCTAGTCAGAGAGAAACTGCATTCGGTAACAGTGCAAATCAATTAGGATTCACTATCTTAAGAATCCACGTTGATGAGAACAAAAACAACTGGTCTAAGGAATTAGCCACTGCTAAAGCAGCTGCAGCAAAAGGTGCTTTAATATTCGCTTCTCCTTGGAACCCACCAGCAAGTATGTGTGAAAAGTTCACACGTAACGGGGTTGCAAATCAAAACAGATTAAAGTATTCAAGTTACGGTGCATATGCTGATTATTTGAATGAATTTGTTACATATATGAAGAATAATGGCGTAAATCTATATGCAATATCTGTTCAGAACGAGCCAGACTATGCTCATACATGGACATGGTGGACACCACAGGAAATGCTTAACTTTATGAAAAACTATGCTGGAAGAATTAACTGTAAAGTAATGGGACCAGAATCATTTTCTTATTTAAAGAATATGTCTGATCCAATCTTAAATGATGCAACTGCTCTTAAGAACTTAGACATTTTAGCAACTCATTTTTATGGTACTCAGGCAAATAGCATGTCTTATCCTTTATTCAAACAAAAAGGTGCTGGCAAAGAACTTTGGATGACAGAGGTTTATGTACCAGACAGCAGTAGTTCAGCTGATGCATGGCCAAATGCCCTTCAGGTTTCTGTAAACATGAACAATGCTTTTGCAATCGGTGATATGCAGGCTTATGTATGGTGGTATATCAGAAGAAGTTATGGACCAATGAAGGAAGACGGTTCTATCAGTAAACGTGGTTACTGTATGGCACAGTATTCCAAATTCGTTCGCCGTGGCTACAAACGTGTAGATGCTACAATGAATCCAAGCTCCAAAGTATATGTATCCGCATTTAAGGGTGATGGAAAAGTAGTGATTGTTGCGACTAACGATAATGATAGCTCATACACACAAAAATTCAATGTAACAAACGGTAATATCAAGAAAGTAGATCGTTACAGAACTTCTGCAAATGAAAATTTGGCTAAGACATCTAACCTTGAATTAACAGGTAATGGTTTCTATGCATCCCTGCCTGGACGTAGTGTATCTACATTCGTATGTGATTTAGGTACAGGTTCAGTTACACCTTCTGCAGCTCCAAGTGTAGCTCCATCTGTAAAACCTAGCCAAGGAACAGTAGCGAAATTAGCAGATGGTTTATACTACATCAAAAATGTAAATGCAGGCAAATACCTTCAAGTAAAAGACAACACAGGTAAAAACGTACAAAATGTTGAACTTGGAACTGGTTCTGGTGTAGATGGTCAGAAATGGTATTTAACAAACACAAGTGACGGATATATAACATTAAAGAGTGCGCTAGGTGATTTCATGATTGATATTGCCAATGGAGCAGACGAAGATGGAGCAAATGCGCAGATCTATTCTGCATATTCCGGAAATGCTCAGAAGTTCCAGTTAATTAAAGCATCTAATGGTGCATATATCATTACGACAAAAGCAAGTAATGGAACAAAAGCGTTAGATGCCAATGCAAGAGGAACAGCAGATGGAACAAACGTTATCCAATATACAATTAATGGTAATACAAATCAGCAATGGGTATTTGAAAAGGTTAATGAAACAGCAAAACCAAGTGTAGCTCCTTCAGTAGCTCCAAGTACTGCACCAAGTGTTGCACCATCCGTAAAACCAAGCAGCTCAACAGGTACAGCAACAGGACTTCCAGCAGGTGTTACATGCACATATTCTGTTACAAGTGACTGGGGCAGTGGTTATCAGGCTGAGATTGTATTAAAGAATGGTTCTAGCAAATCCTACAATGGATGGACATTAGCGTTTGATACAAATAGCAAGATTTCAAGTCTTTGGGGTGCTGAATTAGCAGGTCAGAGTGGTACAAAAGTAACCGTTAAAAATCCTTCCTGGGATACAACATTAGTAGCTGGTGCAAGTATTACAATTAATTTTGTAGCAGACGGCGCAAGCAGTAACGGAGTCCCTTCTGGATATACGTTTGGTTAAAAAAATGTACTTGTAATATCTTCATCTTCTGTGTATAATAACCTTATATGAGCGACGACGAAAACTACGATTCTAACGTTCTTTTCAGAGAGCTGGTGTAAGGTGCGAACCAGTAAGAATGAGAATCTTTCCACTTTCTGAGCATTGTAGGTAAACTACAGGGTTCGTATCCCTTATCATACGTCGAGTGGCCGGTAACGGCAATTTGGGTGGCAA
>DBKX01000336.1:5409-7451 GCA_002297865.1 Lachnoclostridium sp. UBA739 | reverse complement strand
ACGCGGAAGATGATACAGCCTTTCGTCCCATTAATAGGTTCCTTTTGGTGTCTATTATGTCTGGGATGGAAGGCTTTTTATTTACCTACTTGTATAAACGGGTAACATAAAAAGCCAAACACAACCAGACAAGCGCTGTTCTTATTAAAAAATACAGGAGGCAGTAAAAATGCTCGATATTAAATTTTTAAGAGAAAATCCAGATGTAGTAAAAGAAAATATTAAGAAAAAATTCCAGGATCACAAACTTCCTTTAGTGGACGAAGTAATCGAATTAGACGCACAGGCTAGAAAGACACAGCAGGAAGCAGATGATCTAAGAGCGAGTCGTAAAAAACTTTCCAAACAAATCGGTGCTTTAATGGGTCAAGGCAAAAAAGAAGAAGCAGAAGAAGTAAAAGCACAGGTAAATGCCAATGCAAACCGTCTTGCTGAGTTAGAAAATCTTGAAAAAGAGTTAAATGAAAAAGTAACAAAGATCATGATGACAATTCCAAACATCATTGATCCATCCGTACCAATTGGTAAAGATGATAGCTGTAACGTAGAAATCCAGAAATACGGCGAACCAGTTGTTCCTGACTATGAAATTCCATACCACACAGAAATCATGAGCAAATTCAATGGTATTGACATTGACAGTGCATTAAAAGTTGCAGGTAATGGTTTCTATTATTTAATGGGTGATATTGCAAGACTTCATTCCGCAGTTATTTCTTATGCACGTGATTTCATGATTAACCGTGGCTTCACTTACTGTATTCCACCTTACATGATCCGTAGCTCCGTTGTTTCAGGCGTTATGAGTTTTGACGAGATGGAATCCATGATGTACAAAATCGAAGGAGAAGATTTATTCCTTATTGGTACTTCCGAACACTCCATGATCGGTAAATTCATCGATACCATCAACGATGAGGAAAAACTTCCATATACTTTAACAAGTTATTCTCCATGTTTCCGTAAAGAAAAAGGTGCTCACGGTATTGAAGAACGCGGTGTTTACCGTATTCACCAGTTTGAAAAACAGGAAATGATCGTTGTATGTAAACCAGAAGATTCCATGGAATGGTACAATAAATTATGGCAGAACACAGTTGATTTATTCCGTAGCTTAGATATTCCAGTTCGTACATTAGAGTGCTGTTCTGGAGATTTAGCTGACTTAAAGGTAAAATCCTGTGACGTAGAAGCATGGTCTCCAAGACAGAAAAAGTACTTCGAAGTTGGCAGCTGCTCTACATTAGGTGATGCACAGGCAAGAAGACTTAAGATTCGTGTAAGAGGAAAAGACGGTAACAAGTACTTTGCACATACTCTTAACAACACAGTAGTTGCACCACCTCGAATGTTAATCGCATTCTTAGAAAATAACTTACAGGCAGACGGTTCTGTTAAGATTCCAGAAGCTTTGCGTCCTTACATGGGTGGACAAGATAAATTAAAATAATTAACATCCATTGCTAAACGCCATAAGCAGAATTTGTTTTTCTGTTTATGGCGTTTTTTTGCCAATTTTATATATATAAATATTATTGCAGCTTTATGTCTTACACAACCAATAAGACATATATTTACCAGACAAAAGAGATTGAAAATGGCACATGGACGAAGTCTGAAATCAATGGCTGCTATCATGATAAGTCTCTTCTGTTGCGCCAAGCGTAAAGCCAAGTGCAGCACCTTCCAAAGAACCAGCCAATTATGTATTAAGCTAAAATTAAGTTACATTTCGTATCTGAAAAAACGACATATTGTACAAACTGAAACACGATTCCGCCTTATGTTGATATAATAGTCTTAGTACCAATAATAAGGAGGAATTTTTCATGAGACAATATAAAAAAGTAATATCAAAGTTTCTGATTTGTGCCATGGCGGCTAGTATGATGCCGGTACCAGCAGTTTCAAATAATGTTTCTGCAGCAAAGGTTGCAGTAGCTTCATTGACACAGGAAAACGGACGTGTAAATTTATTTACAGGTCCAAAGGAAAGTACAGCATGGTCACAAGTTGTAACTTTTGATTCTGTGAGAAACAAT
>DBKX01000336.1:0-5369 GCA_002297865.1 Lachnoclostridium sp. UBA739 | reverse complement strand
TTGACAACGATATCATCAAAAAGGGCGGTTACTTTGAAGCCAATGTAACCGGTGATCCAGATGATATCCAGATGATTTTCCAGAGCTGGACAGGTGGAGCAGGATGGGCTGTTGTCATACCTAGTGAAATCATTACCAATGCTGATGGATCTAAACTTGTAAGATTTACATATGACGATATTGCAGCTGTCTATGGGGATAGATTTGATTTAATTGATAGAATTTACTTTAATACTACATGGAAGGCGATTACCTTGAATTCTATAGATTATGTTATGGAAAATGCACCGGTACAAACACCTACCGTGCCTTCAGAAACACCAGCCGAAAGTACGGAGCCATCACAGTCAACTGCACCAGTAGAAAGCATCGAGCCTAGCAAATCTGTTGAACCAGTTGAGAGCATCGAGCCTAGCCAAACAGTAGAACCAGTTAAGTCAGAAGCACCAGTTGTATCCGTAGCTCCAGCTAAGGATTCTGTTAACTTATTTACTGGTGAAAATGTATTAACAGCCAATACAACCAGTGGAAAAATTTCATCAAAGAAAAATGGAGGTACATTAGATCCTTCTATTATTAATCAAGATGGTTATTTCTCCGTTCATTTTAAAGGCTCAAGAAATGCTGCTACATTAGTGTTCTCTAGCTGGACAGGCGGAGCAGGATGGGCTACTGTGAGTGCAACTGCAATCAAAAGAAACGGATATAATGATTTCACAGCAATTTTTTCATATGACACAATCGCGAAAGCATATGGAGATGACTTCTCTAACTTAGATGTTATTTATTTTGTTGCATCAAGTAATCCATATACCATTTATTCTGTAGATTACGTAACTAGTGGAGTAGAAGCAGCTATTGCTGACTGTGCTGTAAAAATTCCTCCAACAGCAGCACCTTCTTATGTACCAGGTGAGTTACAGGAAAGAACATGTAAAGCAGATGAAAACCATGTAAAAGTAATGGGAAGAACCTTTACAGATGCCAATGGTTCTAGATGGCTTAACAACTTATGTTCTGGTGTAGAATTCTCCTTTACAGGAACAAAAGCATCTATTGATGTGCAGGCAGTATCCAACGAGAACAAAGACCATCTTGGACGTATTGCCATTTATGTAAATGATAAATTAGTAGTAGATAATTTAATTGATAAATTAAACAAGACATATGACTTCTTCGAGAGTGAGGAAGAACAAACAGTATCCGTTAAGATTATGAGACTTTCAGAATCTGCATATATTCCATTTGCAATTGATAGCATCAACACAACTTCAACTGCAGAGATTCAGCCAACAGCAGTTAAATCGCGTAAAATCGAATTTATTGGCGATTCTATTACTTGTGGCTATGGAGTAGACGACCAAAGTACTACATCACATTGGTCAACATCCAATTCAGATGGTTCTAAAGCATTTGCTTACAAAACAGCACAGAAATTAGGTGCTGAATACAGTATGTTTGCAGCAAGTGGTTTTGGTGTTATCTCTGGATATACAGGTGGCGATATCAATACTCTTCAGACAATTCCTCAGTATTATGGAAGCCAAGGATTTAGCTGGTATACACTTCCTAATGGCAAAAAGGCTACGGACATTGCTTGGAATTTTGATGTAGATGAACCAGATGCAATTGTAATTAACTTAGGAACCAATGATAGTTCTTACACAAAAAATGACGAAGCAAAGAAAGCAGCATTCGTTGAGAAATACGTTGATTTCTTAAAACAGATTAGAAGCAAGAATCCAACTGCTACTATTTTCTGTACATTGGGAACAATGGGACAGGATCTGTATCCACAAGTGGAAGAAGCAGTAGCAAGCTATTCTAAGGAAACTGGCGATAACAATATCACTTCCCTTGAATTTGATGTACAGAACATGAACGACGGTGTGTGTGTTGACTGGCATCCAACAGAAGCAACTCATGAAAAAGCATCTGATACACTTGCAGATTATATGAGCTATGTAATGGGATGGTAGATGTAGGTAAACAGTAGTTCTTTTATGAAAAAATAATAAATTTGAAAAGAGCTCTATAATTAGTGTTGGGGCATGATTCACTGAGTCATGTTTCACTACTAGTTGTAGGGCTGTTTTTATGTTAAGAAGCTATCTGTCTGTTTGGTGTCAAAAAAATGTATATGGCTGTTGAGGTTGTAAATATAAGTTATATAATGTATTATAGATGTGAATTATTCCATTTATAAAATCACTGCAGAAAAGGAGAATGCAATATGAACCCAAAAGAAATACATAATGGGAGCTTTTTTCAGACAATTATATATAGTATAAAATTATCTTTTGAAGCATCAAAATTTTATACTTTCTTTCGACTGTTCTATAGCAGTATCAGTGCATTGACAACTATTGGAATTACATACATTGGAAAGATTATTTTAGATACTCTGACAAAAGGCGAAGGGAACGATATGAAGCTCACCATTCTCTTGTTATTATTACTAACACTTTCCGGACTAAACGCAATTTTAATAAAAGCAAATCAGTATGTTAGTGCTATGCATAATGACATATTGAGAACAAAAACACGTTTGAAGCTTATGAACATAGCAGCAGATGCAGATATGGAGTTTTTCGATTCCAGTAAGTTTTATGATGCATTTGAAAAAATGAAAATGGATTCGTTCACGATAATTGATGTTGTATGGAACATGATGATGTTTTTGTCCTTTTTCATATCAATGTGCAGTGCTTTTATTATTATTGGTAAAGTGAATCTTTCATTTGGTTTAATTATTATTGCAGCAACTATTCCTACTGCGTATTTTAGTAGGAAATATGCGAAAGAACTTTATTTCTTTTCAGTAGAAAATGTAGATGCAGAGAGAAAAATGAATTATTTAGAAACAGTTTTGTCAGATAAAATGTATGCTTCCGATGTTAGATTATATCACTTGGGAGATTTCCTTCAAAACTATTTTATGAGGACATGGAACACTTATTTTGAACGAAGGAAGAAAATAACTAAGAAACGAGTTACATTAAATTCAATTGCATCTGTTTTACCTGAAATCTGCATCTTTTTTATTCTCTTAATGATCACGAAACGTATTATGAAAGGAGAGAATTCTATTGGAGATTATTCTTTATACTCGGGTATGCTCTTAACTCTGATGAACAGCACTTTTGAATTTATAGGAAGTGCAATTGAAATTTATGATAAAAAATTGAAAATCGAAAATATGAGAAATTTTCAAAAATATCAAAATAAGATTGCGGATAAAGGTAGCTATAAATTAGATAAACATATCAAGATAGAGTTTCGAAACGTAAGTTTTAAGTACCCTGATACGGAAAAGACTGTACTTGATAACGTAAGTTTTGTGATACAGCCTGGAGAACACATTGGGCTAGTTGGATTAAATGGTTCTGGTAAAAGTACACTAATTAAGCTGTTGCTTCGATTTTATGAACCTACATCTGGCCAGATTTTATTAAATGAACGGAATATTAAAGATTATCCAATACATGAGATTCGTTCTAAATTTAGTACTTTCTTTCAGCAATATGTTATATTTGCATTTTCTATGAAAGACAATGTAACCATGTTTGATCCTGCACCCTCGAAAGAACGGATTCTTGAAGCTCTTTCATCTAGTGATGCAATGGGAGTGTATGAGCTGATGGGAAAGAATTTAGATACTCATTTAACAAAAGGTTTTGAAGAAAACGGCATTGAATTATCTGGTGGTCAAAGACAAAAAATTGCGTTAGCAAGAGCTTTTTATCGAGATAGTGAAGTTCTTATTTTAGACGAACCATCATCGGCTCTTGATCCCGAGGCTGAGTATAGAATTTTTGAGCGCATGAAAAAACTTTGCTCGAAGAAAACAACTATTTTTATATCGCATCGTCTTTCTAATATTATATCAGCAGATAAAATTATTTTACTAGAGTATGGAAAAATCATAGAACAAGGGAATCATTATCAGCTGATAGAACAAGAAGGTCGTTATGCTAAACTATTTGAATATCAAGCAAAACAATATAAGATGTAATCGACAAAATAATACCTGATATTTACATAAATAGATAAAATATTATCACAAGTTTAACACAGTATGACAAATAATTCATAAATAATATGATATTATGTAATAAATGAAATATATTACTAGGATATTGTATTTGGTTTACTTAAGGGGGTTATTTTATTGTGAAGGACAAGGTTCGTATAGCAATTATTGATAGTGGAATAGACAGTAATATAAATAATCTTGGGGAAAATATAAAGTTATCTTTGTGTTTTGGGATAAGTGAAGATGGATATATTACAGAATTAGGTGACGAGCCTGTTGAACATATGCATGGTACAGCTATTGCCAGTGTCATAAAGTATATAAACCCCGATATCGAAATTATTAATTTCAAAATATTTGATGCAATCTTATCAACAGATACACGGGTATTGCTCTACGCAGCATCGAGAGTATTTGATTATCAGCCAGATATCATTAATATGAGTTTAGGAACTTTCAATTGCAGTTACTTAGATGATTTTCAGAAAATTATTCAGGAGGCAGAACGTCAAAATGTCATTTTGGTAGCAGCAGCAGATAATACAGGTAACATATCTTATCCTGCTTATTTGGACGGCGTAATAGGTGTGAAAGCAGATGCTAGTCTGAAAGCAGAACAGTATTATTTTAAAGATGATTTTTTTTATGCTTCAGCTGATATCAAGATTATACCGGAAGCAAAACGGATAAATAAAAATAAAATAATGGCAGGAAATAGCATAGCAGCTGCATACATAACAGGATATATTTCCAAAATCTATTCAAAACTGAATAATTCATTATCGCGAGAAAATGCGATTAAAAATTTAATTTGTATGAGCAAGAAAGGGGTAAGCATAAATGACTAAAAAGGAAACTTTTTATATGGGTGATATGCCTGATGAGTGGTATGGTTTGGGAATACCTAAAAGTATTACTTTTTGTGTGACAGAAGCCTGTAATTTAGCTTGTAAATATTGCTATATGACAGGAAAGAATAATTTAAAGAAAATGTCTTTTGAAACAGCAAAAAAAACTGTAGATTTTATTTTGGCAAATCGAGAACAGTTCGACGAACCATCTGTTATATGGGAGTTTATTGGCGGCGAACCATTTTTAGAAATAGACTTAATAGATAAAATATCAGATTATATCAAGCTGCAGATGTTTTTACTAGATCATCCTTGGTTTAATAGCTATCGTTTTTCATTTTCAACTAATGGGCTATTGTACCATACAGAAAAAGTTCAAAATTACATAAAAAAAAATCGAAATCATATCTCAATCGGAATGAGTGTTGATGGAAATAGAATTAAACACGACCTTCAGAGAATAAAACCAGATGGGGCAGGCT
>DBKX01000199.1:13591-56665 GCA_002297865.1 Lachnoclostridium sp. UBA739 | reverse complement strand
CGCAATTGATACAAAGTACATGCTTAGTGATTGGACGGTGCCAATTAATACTGCAAAAAGGACGCTTAATATAAATCGAGTAAGGGCTGCAGCTCCAATGTAATGATTACCTAGTTCAAATGCTTCTCTTAGTTCATTTTTATAAAAAACCATATTAGTTGGTACATCTAACATAATTACAAGGCAGCAAAGTAGAATGAAATAAGATATCAGTAATGTTACGCAACCTGTAATCATTTTGGAAGCAAGTAATGTTGATTTTTTCACAGGCAGAGTATGCGTTAGATACCCAGTATCTGTTACCATGCTCTTATAAAAGTTCACAACGATAATTCCCTGTGTAATAAGACAGTAGGCAATTATCATAATGATATATGCAACTAGAACTAGAACACGAAGTACATTAATAAGGGTGTCACCTGAAAAAGCATCTGGGTCGCCTGCTTTAAATAATAAAGTTCCAAAACAAGAATACACTAGAATAAAAATACTCATTGGAATAAAGTACTTAAAAAGTGCTTTAAAGTCATATTTCATTAATTTTCCTAACATCTGAACACCTCCCTGAATAATGCATCTACGGATTTACCTTGACTCATACGAATCTCATCAACAGATGAGTGCATGGTTACACAGCCATTTTTTAAGAATATTGCATCGTCTAATATATTTTCAATATCAGAGATTAAATGGGTGGAGATAAGTACAGTTCCGTTTTCATTATAATTGGAAAGTATTGTGTTTAAAATGTAATCACGAGATGCAGGGTCAACACCGCCAATTGGTTCGTCTAAGCAGTAAAGCTCTGCCTTGCGGCTCATCACAAGTATCAGCTGTACTTTTTCCTTGTTACCTTTGGATAAAGTCTTTAATCTGGAAGAAGTGTCAAAATTCAAACGTCTTAACATGTCGTGGGCTTTATTCATATCAAAATCAGAATAGAAATCAGCGAAATAGTCAAGACAGTCACCGATACGCATCCAGCTATTTAAATATGTTCTGTCAGGTAAATAAGAAACAATACGTTTGGATTCGATTCCAGGTTCAAATCCACCAACTTTAATGGTTCCTGACGTTGGCACAAGCAAGTTATTAATTAATTTGATAAGTGTGGTTTTTCCGCTTCCATTTGGTCCAAGCAGTCCGATGATTTTACCACGCTCAAGGGTAAGATTTACATCCTGGAGCCCAGTATTAGGAGTATATAGTTTTTTTAAATTTCTACATTCAAGAATAGGTCCCATAAAAAATCCTCTCTTTCATACATTAGTTATGTTAATCATTATTTGAAATTTCTTCAAGAAGTTCAATTGTTTCTTTTTGTGTGAAACCCAATTTTGACATATTATCAAAGAATTTTTGAATTTCATTTTTTGCAATATCATGTTTCAACTTACGAATCATAGTCACATCCTCCGATATAAATTTTCCGCTTGTTCGGTTGGTGAAAATTAAGTTTTCGCGTTCTAATTCTGCAAGGGCTTTTTGCATGGTATTTGGATTGACTGAAGCTTCAGCAGCCAAATCTCTTACAGAAGGTAATTTATCACCTGGTTTATAGGTGCCAGAGATGATTTGATATTTCAGCACCTCCATGAGTTGTATATAAATTGGTCTGTCAGTTGTTAATGTCCATGACATATGGCGACCTCCTTTCTAAACTGTGTTATTGTATTGCTTGATTACTGTATTAAGTTGTTAATACAATAATACAACGGTACAAAAAATGTGTCAACAGGTTTGTAAATGCAATTACGCAAATAATCATAATTGGAAAATTGATATTACAAATTGTTACTGTTAAAGAGAGATATTCCATAAAAATTACAACTGGATGTTGATAGAAATGTATCAAAAAAAGTACAATCATTTCAGAAATGTAGTATTATGTCGAAAACGCCTAGAACGCCTTATTTTACGCAGTTTTTGGGGGAGCCAAAGAGGAACTTGCCAACCTTTGGAAATCTTTACAATTTATAATGAAAGTGATAGAATAAGCCTTAGCGTAAAGCTTTTTTGGAAAAATGTAGCGCGCAAATTTTCCAAAAAACACTGTTATGTTATTGTTATTAATGAAGGAGGATAATTATAATGGCAAGAAAGATGAAAACCATGGATGGAAATACAGCAGCAGCACATGTTTCCTATGCATTTACGGATGTTGCAGCTATCTACCCTATTACACCATCATCACCAATGGCTGATTATACAGACATGTGGGCTACTCAGGGTAGAAAGAATATTTTTGGACATGAAGTAGTATTATCAGAAATGCAGTCAGAAGGTGGTGCAGCAGGTGCTGTTCACGGTTCTTTACAGGCAGGTGCTTTAACAACAACATATACAGCATCTCAAGGTTTACTATTAATGATTCCTAATATGTATAAAATTGCAGGTGAGTTATTACCAGGTGTTATTAATGTAACAGCTCGTGCATTAGCTTCCCATGCATTATCTATTTTTGGAGATCATTCCGATATCTACGCTTGTCGTCAGACAGGTTTTGCTATGTTATGTACAAGCAGTGTTCAGGAAGTAATGGACTTAGGTGCTGTTGCTCACTTAGCTGCTATTAAAGGTAGAGTACCATTTATGCATTTCTTTGATGGTTTTAGAACATCTCATGAAATTCAAAAAATCGCTATCTGGGATTATGATGATTTAAAAGAAATGTGCGATATGGATGCTGTTGATGCATTCCGTAAGAGAGCATTAAATCCAAACCATCCAGTACAACGTGGTACAGCTCAGAACCCAGACGTATTCTTCCAGGCAAGAGAAGCAAGTAACCAGTACTACAACGCTCTTCCAGGTGTAGTAGAAGAATACATGAACAAAGTAAATGAAAAAATCGGTACGGATTATAAATTATTTAACTACTATGGTGCTCCAGATGCAGAAAAAGTTATCGTTGCAATGGGTTCTGTATGTGAGACAATCGATGAAACAATTGATTACCTATTAAAAGCAGGAGAAAAAGTTGGTGTTGTTAAAGTTCGTCTTTACAGACCTTTCAGTGCAAAACACTTAATTGATGCGATTCCTGATACATGTAAGAGCATTGCAGTATTAGACAGAACAAAAGAGCCAGGTGCTCTTGGTGAGCCTCTGTACTTAGATGTAGTAGCTGCATTAAAAGATTCTAAATTCCATGATGTACCTATTTCTTCAGGTCGTTACGGTTTAGGTTCTAAAGATACTACACCTGCTGATATCATCGCAGTTTACAGAAATGAAGATAAGAAAAACTTTACAATCGGTATCAAAGATGATGTTACAAACCTTTCTCTTGATAGAACAGAAAATCCTAACACTACACCAGAAAGTACAATCAGTTGTAAATTCTGGGGTCTTGGAGCAGATGGTACTGTAGGTGCTAACAAGAACTCTATTAAGATTATCGGTGACCACACAGATATGTATGCTCAGGCTTACTTTGATTATGATTCCAAAAAATCTGGTGGTGTTACAATTTCCCACTTACGTTTTGGTAAAGATCCAATTAAGTCAACATACTTAATCAATAAAGCAAACTTTGTTGCCTGTCATATGCCTGCTTATGTTAGAAAATATAACATGGTTCAGGACTTAAAAGACAATGGAACATTCTTACTTAACTGTTCATGGAACATGGAAGAAATCGAAAAACATTTACCAGGACAAGTTAAGAAATATATGTATGATCACAAAATCAACTTCTATACAATCGACGGTTTTAAATTAGGTAAAGAAATCGGTCTTGGTGGTCGTATCAATACAATTTTACAATCTGCATTCTTCAAATTAGCAGAAATCATTCCAGCAGATGACGCTATCCAATACATGAAAGATGCTGCTACAGCAACATATTCTAAGAAGGGTGACGACGTCGTTCGTATGAATCATGAAGCTATCGAAGCTGGTGCTAAGAATGTAGTGAAAGTTGAAATCCCAGAATCATGGGCTAATGCTACGGATGAAGTATTAGGTACTGATGTAACTGGTGATAGAGAAGACGTTGTAAAATACACTAACACAATTCAGAAAGCAATCAACTCTCAGACGGGTAATGACCTTCCTGTAAGTGCATTCGTTGATTATGCTGATGGTACTTTACCTTCAGGTTCTGCAGCTTATGAAAAACGTGGTGTTGCAATCGACGTTCCTTCATGGAATCCAGATAACTGTATCCAATGTAACTTCTGTTCATACGTATGTCCACATGCATGTATTCGTCCAGTTGCTATGGATGATGCACAGGCTGCTAATGCTCCAGAAGGCAAGACAATGGACTTAACAGGTATGCCTGGATATAAATTCGCAATGAGCATCTCCGTACTTGACTGTACAGGATGTGGTTCTTGTGTAAATGTCTGCCCAGGTAAGAAGGGTGAAAAAGCTCTTGCTATGGCTAACATGGAATCACAATTACCAGCTCAGAAGATGTTTGATTATGGTGTAACATTAGATACTCCAGCGGCTGTTTCTGAGAAATTCAAAGAAACTACTGTTAAAGGAAGTCAGTTCAAACAGCCATTACTTGAGTTCTCTGGAGCTTGTGCAGGTTGTGGTGAAACACCATATGCTAAGTTAATGACGCAGTTATTTGGTGATAGAATGTATATTGCCAATGCAACAGGATGTTCTTCCATCTGGGGTGGTTCTTCACCAGCATCACCATATACAGTAAACAGCAAAGGACAAGGTCCTGCATGGGCTAACTCCTTATTCGAAGATAATGCTGAATATGGTTTTGGTATGAACTTAGCTCAGACAGCTTTAAGAAATCGTGTAGAAGATGCTGCTAGCGAATTAGCAGGACAGGTTTCTGACAACACAGTAAAAGCTGCTCTTGAAAAATATCTTGCTGCGAAAGATGCTACAAGTGCTGAAAGTGCAATCGCAACAAACGAAATGATTGCAGCATTAGAGGCTTGTGGCTGTGACAATGAATTAAAAGATTATATCTTAAACAATAAAGATTTTGCTTCCAAGAAATCTCAATGGATTCTTGGTGGTGATGGATGGGCTTACGATATCGGATTCGGTGGTGTTGACCACGTATTAGCAAGTAACAAGAATGTTAATATCCTTGTATTCGATACAGAAGTTTATTCCAATACAGGTGGTCAGTCTTCTAAGGCTACTCCAACAGGTGCAATCGCTCAGTTCGCAGCAGCTGGTAAAGAAGTTAAGAAGAAAGACTTAGCTGGAATTGCCATGAGCTATGGCTATATATATGTAGCACAAATTGCTCAGGGTGCTGATTACAATCAATGTATCAAAGCATTCGTAGAAGCTGAAAGCTATGATGGTCCATCCTTAATTATCGCTTATGCTCCATGTATCAACCATGGTATCAAAGGTGGTATGAAGGGTGCTCAGACAGAAGAGAAACGTGCAGTACAGGCTGGTTACTGGCACTTATTCCGTTTCGACCCTCGTCTAGCAGAGCAAGGAAAGAATCCATTCCAATTAGATTCAAAAGCTCCTACAGCTGATTATCAGGAATTCATTATGAGTGAGGTTCGTTACAACAGACTTGCTCGTACAAACCCTGAAAGAGCGAAAGAATTATTTGCTAAGGCTGAAGCAGATGCTAAGGCTAAGTATGAAGCTTTGGTAAAGAAAGCAGAGCAGTAGTAATATAAGGGTTCAATGCCCATAAGCCTCGGTTATGTATGAGGTATTAATAAAAATGACAGAACATTTATAACAGACTAATAGACAAATATAAGGAAATGCCTATGGGGTGACGACTCTGTAGGCATTTCTTCTTTTAATTTATAAGATAATTTATAAGAAATTTCTCTTCTAGGCTAGTTCATAAAAAATAAGACAAAGCAATAAACTGTTATAAACGAATAAAGTGGGTGCATAGTATTGGATCAGCTATATCCAAAGTTTATTGTCATAGAACTGCCTAAATGTAATGAAAAAAGAACATGGATTCAGAAAGTATTCAGAATGCTTAGTCATCATAGTTATGATGCAGATGCAATAAAGCGACTAAACTTTAACGCGAATGAAATAATGCTAATAGGAACGAAAGGATTGCGAATCACCCTTCCATTTCCTGAAAACGAGGTAAAGGAGATACCAGAAGATTATCTGGATAACTATATACGAAAAATACTAGACCTATATGATATACCAGGATGTTATTTATCTAGAGAGTTAAGCTTTTTAAATAGCAGGTTTGATATGAATAAGAAGTGGATTTTTGAGTATCTCTTCTTTAAAGAAGGCATAACCCTCTTTTTAGAAAAGTGTGGCATTCAAAAAAAGACTGCAAGATTTGTAGTAATTGACTCAGGAAATAAAAAAGTGGAAACAATACTACAGATTATATTAGAATATACAAACTATTTAACGATTGTAACCAATCGAGTGGAGCATTTTAAAAATGCGGTAGAGGTGGTTTATGAAGAAACCGGTTTAATGATGGAGGTTGTGTCTGCTTACACCCAAAAGAACATTATGGGAAATGTAGTGATTAATTTAGACAGGGACTGTTACCGCATCTATTCCAATTTTGAGCAGGATGCTTATGTAATTGATTTAGAGTTCACAGATAAAAAATTAGACTACCTTGCCAATCGCCGGAAGGACTTAACCATTTTATATGATTATGATTTCCTAATTGATGGACAGAAACTAGAGAAGGAACTAGCAGCGGAAATATTGGTAAGGGATAATTGGAAATTGAGTCGATTTGTAAAGCGTACAGAGATGTCATTGACAGCCAGCGAATTAGAAACTATTTCAAATTATTACAAGCTGCAGATTCAGAAGATGAAAATACTTTCTATGAGAAAATAGTCCACGCCAAACGCAACCGATTGCTAGATTATGGGGCTATTCAGATTGACAACATTGCATAGGTAGGTTATAATACTAAGAATGTGAAAGACCATTTTCAAAGATATTAATATGGAGGTTGGGGCAACATGGCAGAAAAGAAAAATATATTAACGTATGAAGGATTAAGAAGTTTAGAGGATGAACTTCAAGATTTAAAAGTAAATAGACGTAAACAGGTAGCTCAGAAAATCAAAGAAGCACGAGAACAAGGTGACTTATCAGAAAACGCTGAATATGATGCAGCGAAAGATGAGCAGCGTGATATAGAAGCTCGTATTGAAGAAATCGAAAAGATTTTAAAGAATGCAGAAGTTGTAGTAGAAGAAGATGTTGACCTTGACGTAATTAACATCGGATGTAAAGTTAAAATCATCGATATGGAATATGATGATGAATTAGAGTATAAAATTGTTGGTTCAACAGAGGCAAACAGTTTAAAAGGTAAGATTTCTAACGAATCACCTGTTGGAAAAGCACTTATCGGTGCAAGACAGGGAGATATCGTAGAAGTAGAAACTCATGCCGGCGTTTTAAAATATAAAATCGTGGAAATACAACGTTCAAACTAGTGAATCTACGGTAAGAAAAGGAGAGAGAGATCTTGGCAGGTCAGAATAATCAACAAGCCCCAGAGCAAAATGTAAGTGAATTATTAAAGGTTAAGAGACAGAAGCTTGCAGATTTACAGGCAGCTGGAAAAGACCCTTTTGCAATCACAAAGTATGATGTAACACATCATTCAACAGACGTAAAAGAAAATTTTGAAGAATTAGAAGGACAGGAAGTATCTTTAGCAGGACGTATGATGTTCAAACGTGTAATGGGTAAAGCTTCTTTCTGTAACATTCAGGATTTCAAAGGCCGTATTCAGGCATATGTAGCACGTGATGAAATTGGAGAAGATTCCTACAAAGATTTCAAAAAATATGATGTGGGTGATATTCTAGGTATTAAAGGTAAAGTATTTAAGACCAAGACAGGTGAAATCTCTATCCATGCAGCAGAAGTTACATTGCTTTCTAAGAGCTTGCAGGTTCTACCAGAAAAATATCATGGTTTAACAGATACAGATACTAGATATCGTCAAAGATACGTTGACTTAATCATGAACGAAGAAGTCAAAGATACTTTCGTAAAACGTTCACAGATTATCTCAAGTATCCGTCGTTTCTTGGATTCTCAGAACTTCATGGAAGTTGAGACACCTATGATCGTTTCCAATGCAGGTGGTGCAGCTGCAAGACCGTTTGAGACACATTATAATGCACTGAATGAAGACGTTAAGCTTCGTATTTCTCTGGAACTTTATCTGAAGAGACTGATCGTTGGTGGCCTTGAGAGAGTTTATGAAATTGGCCGTGTATTCCGTAATGAGGGTGTGGATACCCGTCACAACCCGGANNTTTCCAATGCAGGTGGTGCAGCAGCAAGACCTTTCGAAACACACTTTAATGCATTAGATGAAGATTTAAAACTTCGTATCTCTCTTGAATTATATCTTAAGAGATTAATCGTTGGTGGCATGGAACGTGTTTATGAAATTGGACGAGTATTCCGTAATGAAGGTACAGATGCTAGACATAACCCAGAGTTCACTCTTATGGAATTATATCAAGCATACACAGATTATTATGGAATGATGGATTTAACAGAGAATATGTTCCGCCACGTAGCACAGGAAGTTTGTGGTACAACATTAATTCCTTATGCAGAAGTAATGATCGACCTTGGTAAACCTTTCGAAAGAATTACTATGGTAGATGCAGTTAAGAAATATGCTGGCGTTGACTTTAATGAAATTAAAACATTAGAAGAAGCAAGAGCAATTGCGAAGGAAAAACACGTAGAATTCGAAGAAAGACATACAAAAGGTGATATCCTTAATTTATTCTTCGAAGAGTATGTAGAAGAAAAATTAATTCAGCCTACATTCGTAATGGATCACCCAATTGAGATTTCTCCTTTAACGAAGAAGAAACCTGAGAATCCAGAGTATGTAGAACGTTTTGAGTTATTCATCTATGGACGTGAAATGTGTAATGCTTATTCAGAGTTAAACGATCCGATTGATCAGAGAGAACGTTTTGCCGCGCAGGAAGAGGCATTTGCAGCAGGTGATGAGGAAGCGAACCATACAGATGAAGACTTCTTAAATGCGCTTGCAATTGGTATGCCTCCAACTGGTGGTATTGGATATGGAATTGACCGTCTTGTAATGCTGTTGACCAATTCGCCAGCGATTAGGGATGTGTTGTTGTTCCCTACTATGAAGAGTTTGGATAAATAAGAAGTTCTGAAAAGCCTTATTTTAAAGAAAAACTTAATAGTTCTTATATGATGTTGAAACGATTTTACGACAGTTTTACGACAAATATATGAGCGTGATATAGCAAAAACCTGTTATTAACTTAGTAATATATTGATAACAGGTTTAATCATTTGAAAAATATATCAAAATTACACTAAAAAAAATATGATTTTTATGAACATTTTTTCCTTGTTTAGTGTATAATAATATATAAGAAATCAAATTGATTTCTCTAATGCACGGTTTCTTACACCGTTAAGTAAGGTTTTAATGCACAGTTTTCTTCGACTGTAAAAAGAAGGTTATAATGCATGGTGTTCCACTACCTTAAATGTGGGTGATAATGCAGAGCGAAGAGTAATCTTCGCTCTTTTATTGTGTATATAAGGAGAGTAAATGATAAGATTCTACGATGTTGATAAGAATTATATTAATTTTTTAAGAGGGATAGATAGACAAATTCCTAACTTATCGTATGAACCTCATGATAAGTTTGTTTGTGGAATTGTACTTGAGGTGAATGGGATAAACTATTATGCACCAATTTCTCATTTTAACACACCTCAGAAAACCAATATACCTATATATGATAAGGATAAAGTTATATCTACAGTGAGATTTTGTTTTATGTTTCCAGCACCTTCTGAGGTACTAAAGGAGAAGAATTTTAAAGCTATATCTACTACAGATGAAAAGTATGCGAATTTATTAAATACAGAGTATGAATATTGCAAGAATCATATTGATGACTTACAAAAAAGAGCGAAGAGTGTTTACAAAATTGGTTGTAATAAAAATCATTATCTAAATCACACTTGTTGCGATTTTAAAAAGTTGGAAAGTGAGTATTCTAAATATGACGCAACTATTACATACCAACCAAAGGTTGAATAATACAGTAATAAGAATCATTATATTCTACACCTGTAAACTCTTATTTATTCTATATGGCTTGATTTACCCCTAGGATATACACGTTTTTACCCACATAATAAAATTTCTATTTTAAGGGGTCCTATGTGTTAGGATAGTTGTCACAGTGAAAAAAATATAGTATGATAGGTTTCTACTATCAAAGGAAAGGCAGAACACTATGGCAACGTATAGTAAGGAATTGAAAGAATCTTTAATAACCAAAATGCTTGCACAGGACATATCAGCAGCAGAACTGGCAAGAGAAACAGGAATTAGTATTAATACTTTATATAGATGGAGAGACCGTGCAAAAAAGCAGGGAGGACTCTCCGTTTCTTCTTCTAAAACAGCAGACAAATGGAGTACCCATGAAAAATTTCAAATCGTGCTGGAAACCTCAGTATTAAGTGAAATAGAACTGGCAGAATACTGCCGCAAAAAAGGGCTATACCCTCAGCAGGTAAAAGAGTGGAAAAATGCCTGCATTCAGGCAAACGGTGGTGTTGCAGAGGAAGCATCAAGACTGCAGCAGGAACACACTACTATTTATATCTGATATCCGATTTGTTCAGCCGAAAGATAGTAGGCTGGGAAGTATGGGAAGAAGAAAGTGCGGAACATGCAAGCGAATTAATAAGAAGAACAACCATACTTGAAAAAATAGCAACAGGCGATGGTGTATTAGTGTTACATTCAGATAATGGAAGCCCAATGAAAGGGGCAACTATGCTGGAGACACTATATGCCCTTGGAATAGTGCCATCAAACAGCCGACCAAGAGTAAGCAATGACAATCCATATGCCGAGAGCATCTTTAAAACACTGAAATGTAGACCAAACTACCAGCCAAAAGGATTCAGCAGTCTGGCAGAAGTGAGACGGTAGGTACAGCATTTTGTAAACTGGTACAATACAGAGCATAAGCATAGTGGGATAAACTACGTCAGCCCTGCTGAACGGCATAAAGGTGAGGATAAAGAAATATTAGAAAAAAGAAAACAGGTGTATGAGGAAGCAAAGGCAAAACATCCCGAAAAATGGTTAAAAGAGACTAAAGACTGGACATTGACAGAAAAGGTTTACCTGAACCCAGAAAGGATGGAAAAGAAAGGAAATGAGGATGATGAGGCGGAAGCCTCATAGTCTTCCATATAAAAAAGGAAAAGTGACAACTATATTGACAAACACCGGAAGCCTACGCAACAAGAAATGAAGGAAACAATGCACTTCCTTTAGCGGTTTATGCCGATGCTCAGCTTATCGGTTTTGTCATGATAGGAAAAGGAACGAACTGTAGGCGAAGAAGAGGAAACCGACACAATCAAAAATAACTACTGCCTATGGCGTTTCATGATTGACGAACGCTTCCAAGGAAAAGGATACGCCCCTCAAATATTAGACGAAGTTATGAAATTAGTCCGAACCTATCCTTACGGACCGGCAGAATACATATGGCTTTCCTATGAACCAGAAAACATCCACGGAAAGAACATCTACAGAAAGTACGGTTTCCGTGAAAATGGAGAAATGTGTGACGATGAAATCATAACCGAAGGAGTTCGGTGCCGTTACGTTTTGGAATAGTTGTTTCAATATTTAGTAGAAGCAGATACGAGGCAAAACAACAGTTGTTTTAATAAATAGATAAGTCATTTTTTTGTAAAAGATGAATTTTATGAAAAGTTTAAGGAATGCGGATTATTAGAAAATAAAGAAATGGTTAATGCTATCATAGATGCGTAAGATTCTGATACATGAAAAAGAAGTGCCAGACTACCCAAGCACTTCTTTTTCTATGTAAAAAGGAAACTCGTAATGTTTTATTTAGTAATTCACTTTCGTATAAGAAGCCCAGTCATACTGTGCTGTTAATGGTGCAACCCCATTATAGCGGTTTAGCCATTCATCGACACCTTTGCCGTTCCAGATGTTCATCATGATACGTCCTGGAACAGAAGGAATATTGTTATAAGCAGTGTAAACTGGTCTGTTGTCTACATACCAAGTAATGCGGCCTGGTACACATAAGAAGCCATATTGATGGAAACTTTGAGATGCATCAAAACCTAAGTTATAAACATACTCATGATTTCCTTGACCATTGGTATAGTAGTTAAATTGAACTTTTGTTGTGTCTTTTCCAAGGAATTCGATATCAATTTCATCCCATCTTGTTCCATCTGAAGGACCTGTGTAAGTAAAGAAAGAAGAAACGATACCATCGTTTTTAGCTGGTTTCATTTTAACGTCATACATACCATAACCAAAAGACTGTTTAGTTCTGTATTCTCCGCCAGTATAACCATTCCAGTTTCTATTAATGCTTAGATTTAATAAGCCATTGTTACATTTTACATTGTTAGAACTCCAGGTACAGTCAAACATCCCACCGTTTGACCAGCCATTGGAAACCTCCATGTTGTTTCCATCAATGTAATCAAACCCCATTCCGAAATAGTTGCCATAATACTGACTTGCAGCTTCAACCTTAACCGTGTTAGTTTGTACCCCACAAACCAATGTTGCTAGACAAAGTGCAGTAGCTAAAAATTTCTTAATCATAAGAATACCTCCTCCAGTGTGAAAAGAGACACCCAAACTATTTAGTCAAGATTACTGAAAGACTAAATGATTTTTTTCACAAGTGTATCTTTTACACTAATAAAATCATCAACAAGTCCAAAATCTTTATTCTTGTAATTCCACATTGCATAACCAATGCCATATTTTTTGAAAATGGCAGTTATGTCGGTAAACCAAACCAGTGCGTCGTTGGGATCAGCTAATGCAATGACACTAAATTCTCCACAGTACAATGGAACATCATATTTTTCGGCGTAACGGATAGCTTCTCCGAATAGAACTTCAAAGAATGGCTGGCCGACTGCATTAATTTCAAATAAAGGACTTGGACAAAATGCATCAATTTTACGAGTTTCCTTTTCCATTTCTTCTGCAGTCTGAGGGTAAGCAATTTTTAATTCTGGTGGCATACCCTTAACCCAGTAAGCAGCCTGATGTGTAAAAATCATTGGCTCATAACAGTGAAAGTTAAAAACAATATTTTCATCGATAGGTGGGTCTAGTAATTTAATAGCATTTACACTATTGGATTGTACGCCACCTAATAGTATTTTTATGGTTGGTGCTTGTTTACGGATGGCGAGAATGCAACGCTTAGCAAGTGTATTCCATTGCTTTGCTACATTGCTGTCAACGATTTCATTTAAGAGCTCGAAAGCCAGCATATCTTCATATTTTCCATAGCGTGCAGCCAGGCTGATCCATAAGTTTACAAAACGATCCTGTAATCTAATGTCAGTGAAGAATGAACTGGATGATTCCTGATCATCAAAAACATAGCCAGCAGTTTTATGTAAGTCTAATATCATATGCAGGTTATATTTTGTAGCCCATGAGATACAGTCATCAATATGTTTTATTCCAGATTCAATAAATGTCTCGTCATCATTTTGTATAATGTCGTAATCAACTGGAAGGCGGATATGATCGAAACCCATCTCTGCAATATCTTTAATGTCATCTTCAGTAATGAATGTATCATAGTGTTCCGAGTCATATGCTAAAGGCTGGGAAATCCATCCGCCTAAGTTGATCCCTCTTTGGTAGTTTTCAAAGATTCGCATGGGAATCATCTCCTTTAGTGGTTAATATATTTAAAATAAGGGGGGGTTATTTTGGAGCAAGGAGGAGATAACTCTCCGCCTTGTCTATGAGATTACTATATCAGTTAGAAAGGGTGAATTATATCAAGATATTTTGTTTTCTATTAGATTATTTTCTTTAATTATTTTCTCCAATTAGAAGAGTAGTACTTGTCACGGTACTGTTTTGGAGTTAAGCCAGTATGAGTTCTCAAACAATAGGTAAAGTGGCTTTGGGAACTATAGCCACAATAATTGCTGATATCCGCATAGCTATAATCAGAGAACTTTAACATATTCATAGAAGCTTCTAATCGAGTCTGAGAAATGTATTGGAATATAGTTAGCCCCATTTCTTTTTTGAAAAGGCTGGATAAATAAGACGCATTCAAATTTACATGCTCCGCGATTTCATTTAATGTAATGGGTGAGTGGTAGTTTTTATGAATGTAATCCAAACATAAGACAACAGGTTTGGAATTTGCCCTGTTTTTAGGAATTTGCGCCATTCGTTTGGTGTATTCATGAATCATTTGCCTATGTAAAAGGGTAATCGCTTCTTCGGTTTCACATAGATCTGTTTTTTGGATAAATAAATCACTTAAACTATATGCACTTTCCTGGTCTAATCCGCCCTCTATGCAGAAACGAGTTATGAGTGCGATTGATATAACAAGATGATATTGCAGGTTCTTAAGTGGCTTTTTAGAAAGCATGCCTAAGCCCTCACTGGTTAATGGGGTCATAATGCGATTTACTTTTTTAATATCACCGGACTGAACGGCAGAATAAAAAGCTAATTCTTTCTCGTATGGACTGTGAACTAAGCCTTCTTCCTGGTGGTTTAATAGGGAGTCTGACAATTCTTTATTTATCTTAAAATCACTCATACTTCTTCTCCTAATCTATTCCTAAATATCATGCTTAGTTGAATGATATTATTATACAATATACATTACAGAATAGGAGAAAATATTTTGATAAATTTAAAAATTCTATGATATATACACAATGTAAATAATGATAAACTTCATTTATAAATAAAGGAGGTATATCGAATTATGAAGAGAACATGGATGAAAAAAATCGCGATTTTAATGTCTCTTGCTTTGGTTCTTAGTATTTGCCATACAAATGTAACGGTAAGTGCAGCGACTAAGAAGAAAGTAAGCGTTACAAAAGTTGAAATTACGAAGCCATCTACATCGGTTTTCGTTATGAAAAAAGGCGCTACTTATACACTTGGATATAAAGTATCACCTAAAAATGCTACAAGTAAGAAAGTAAAATTTACAAGCAGTAACAAAAAAGTAGCTACTGTTTCTTTAAAAGGAAAGATAAAAGCTTTACGAAGTGGTTCTGCTAGAATTACTGTCGAAAGCATGAACCGCAAAAAAGATAGTATTACAGTAAAGGTAGGAATTAAGGTTTCAAGTATTACACTTAACAGAACTTCCTTAACTTTAACAAAAGGCAAAACAGCTGCTTTAAAGGCCACTGTGAAACCAAGCACAGCTACATATAAAAAAGTTTCCTTTACATCATCTAACAGCAAAGTTGCAAGTGTTACTTCTACTGGAAAAGTGACAGCCAAAGGTGTAGGTTCAGCAAGAATTACGGTAAAAGCACTTGACGGAAGCGGAATTGCTAAGACATGTAAGGTAACTGTTAAGTCAAAACCAGCATCAACAGACCCATACAAGCTTGTATTTAAAGATGATTTTGATGGTAATGAGCTTAACATGAAAAACTGGAATTATGAAACACATGAACCAGGCTGGGTAAACAATGAATTACAGGAATACACAGATTCCAAAGACAATATTTATGTAAAAGATGGAAAACTTGTTATTAAAGCCAATAAAACAACAAAGACAGTTGACGGTAAAAAACAGGTTTGGTATACATCTGGTAAAGTAACATCTAAGGCAAAACAGGATTTCAAATATGGAAAGTTTGAAATTAAAGCAAAAGGTGTTAAGGGACAAGGCTTATGGCCAGCGATCTGGATGATGCCAAGAGAAGAGAACTTCTACGGACAATGGCCAAGATGTGGTGAAATCGACATTATGGAACTGTTAGGACATGAACCTAATAAATCCTATGCAACAATTCATTACGGTAATCCACACAAAGAACAGCAGGGAACTTATGTATTAGACAAAGGTACTTTAGTTGATGATTATCATGTATATGGTCTTGAATGGGAACCAGATGAAATGCGTTTCTATGTAGATGGAAAGTTAATCAATAAAGTAAATGACTGGTATACAGCAACAGAAGGAAAAGGGGAAGTAACTTATCCAGCACCATTCGATCAGTTCTTCTATCTTCAATTTAACTTAGCAGTAGGTGGTAACTGGCCAGGAAACCCAGATGCAACTACAAACTTTGACAATGCGAAATTCATGATCGACTATGTAAAAGTATATCAGAAAGACAGCTATGACGAAAATGTACAAAGACCAGAGAAACCACAGGTAGTATTAAGAGAGCCAGATAAAAACGGTAACTACATTGTCAATGGTGATTTCACAAAACAGGAAAACTTAGCAGATGACATTGACTGGGGCGAAAAATACGCCAACGGCGGTGTTGGTAAAGTAACATTTGAAAATGGACAAATGGTTATTAAGACAACAGATGCAGGTTCTGTAGATTATTCCGTTCAGGTTGTACAGCCAAATCTTCCAATGCAAAAAGGCGGAACATACAAATTATCTTTTGATGCATACGCAGATGAAGCTCGTACCATGATTACAGATATTTCTGGCCCAGATAACAGCTATATCCGTTACTTTAACGATACAACTGTAAAATTAACAAAGGAAAAACAATCTTTCTCATATGAATTTACTATGGAACAAGACAGCGATGCAAACGGACGTTTAGAGTACAACTTAGGAAATCAAGGCTCAAAAGCAACTGTTTACATCAGCAACGTAAAACTTATCAAAACAGGACAGACAGAAATTAAACCACCAGCAAAAACAATCTTAGCGGATGGTAACTACGTATATAATGGTGAATTCCAAGAAGGCCCAGGAAGAATGCAGTACTGGACTGTAACTAAAAAAGGTGATGCATCTGTTAGCGTTACCAATGATAATGGTAGACGTGAACTTATGGTCAGTGCATCAAAAGGTATAGCATTAGATGATGTACTTGTGAAACAAGATGTTGCTATCACTGGTGGCAAAACATATGTCTTAACATTCGCCGCATATGCAGATAAGGCAAAAGACATCGAAGTAAGAATTGCAGGACAGAAATTCAAATTTGCATTAACAACGAATAAATTCCAGTTCAAACAAAAGTTTGAAACTGGAAAAGATGTAACAGAGAAAGACTTAATCTTTGCATTAGGTAACGCAGGAGTTACTTACATTGATAATGTAAGACTTGCCGATGACGGTCTTTTAGTAAATGGTGACTTTATCAACGACTTTGCAGGATGGACACCATTTGTAGATGGTGGTATCTCATCTAAAGTATCTTACACAGTTGATAGCCAGAAAGAAAATCAGGCAGCAGTATTTGAAATCAAAGATACAGGTGATCAGGACTGGAAGATTCAGTTAATGCAAGATGGCATTAATTTAGTAAATGGTAAATGGTATGAGTTAACATTTGAAGCGAAAACAGATTTAGCTGGTGGACGTGACATTATGTACGCAATTCAGCATAATGGCAGCAGTGATAATGACTGGACTGGATACTCAGGTTCCAAGATAGCCAAATTAACAAATGCTTATCGGAAATATACTGTAAAGTTCAAGATGGAAAGTAAATCCGATGAAGCAGCTCGTTTATCATTCTCCATGGGAGCTGTTGGAGGAAAACAAATCACAACGACTCATAATGTTTATATTGACAATGTAACATTAGAAGAAGTAAAAGCATAAGAATTAAGTGCAAAAGGCTTTATAAAATAGGAATAAAATAGAAAAAGATTCTTAGTCACATTTAATGTGCTTAAGGGTCTTTTTTCTATAAAGGAATGTTATTTAGTCATAGAATCTTCATAAAAAGGGGTCGTATTTAAATACAAAATATGTTATACTATTAAATGATACCCTCGGAGGTGGATTATGTTAAATGAGAACAAAATCAGATTAATGACAAAAATTGCTCTATTTGAAGAGTATGATGGAAAAGAAGCGCTAAAAATGGACCGATATTATCGGGTTGATTATATAAGATATCAGGTTTTGAAATCAATGGTATGTGTTACGCTAGGGTATTTACTAGTGCTATTGTCAATATTAGTATATCAATCAGAATATATTTTGGACAATATTACAACCATAGCATATAAGTCAATAGCAGTCTATATAATATTTGGTTATCTGTTTCTGCTTTTGTTCTACTCTTTTATAACTGGAATAATCAGTTACTTTAACTATGAAAGAGCAAGGAAGAAGATGAAAAATTACAAAAAGCATTTAAAGAATCTTAGATGCTTATATAGTGAAGAAAGTGAGCTGAGGTAGGAGGAACAGAATGACCAATTTATTAGAATTCAGAGAAAAGTTAAACCGTTTTTATGCGAGAAATGGGAGATTTATTCGGCCTGTATTAAAATTTATAGTTTCATTTGTTGTATTTACGTTAATAAATCAAAATTTAGGCTATGACCCAAGACTTAACAATGTAATTGTAGTTGCAGCATTATCTGTAGTAGGTGCTATATTGCCAGATGTTATTTTAGTCTTAATAGCTGTTCTATTTACTACATTACATGTATATTATGTTTCTCTTGCCCTATCTGTAATTGTTATCATGCTATTCTTGATTTTGTATTTTTTATGTATACGTTTTATGCCAAAATCCGGATACATTGTGTTGGCAATGCCAGTTCTATATATGATGAAAATACCATTTGTGATTCCTATTTTACTAGGATTAATATCAGGACCAATTGCAATTATTCCTATGAGCTGCGGGATTGTAGTGTTCTACTTGTTTAAGATTATTAAAGGAGCAAATCTTGTTGCAAACGGAACTTCAGTTGAAGACATACTAGGTGTTTATAAATATGTGGTAGACCACTTGATAAGCAACAAAGAGATGATATTAACAATTGTAGCATTTGGAATTGTTCTGCTTTTCACGTATTTCATACGAAATTTATCAATGGATTATGCATTTCATCTTGCAATACTAGCTGGAATGGTAATTAATATTCTAGCTTTTCTGATTGGTGGAATGGTCATGACAGTTACCACAAAGCTGACTTTTATATTAGTAGGGAGCATCATATCAGGACTTATCGTATATGTAATTCAGTTCTTTCGGTTGAATCTGGATTATTCCACTGTAGAGTATACACAGTTTGAGGACGATGATTATTATTACTATGTAAAGGCCGTACCAAAAGTAAAAATTACAGTACCGAAAAAGGATGTAAAAAGAATTAATGGAGTAAGTCAAGAAGAATCTGACAAGGTAGATATGGAGCCAGACGAAGAATAGCAAAGCGAATTGGAACAGGTTGATTGGAATGGCAAGTGCCATGGAAAGAGGTAAGGATGGAAACCATTAAGAACTTTATGAGTAAATATTTTGGAGGATTGATTCTTCCAGATATGACGGTTATTGATATTTTAGAAATCATAATCATTGCATTTGCTTTATATCACATTATTATATGGATTAAGACTACAAGGGCATGGATGCTTGTGAAAGGAATAATAGTTCTTCTTGTATTCTGGTTTATTGCGGTTATATTGGATATGAGCGCAATTTTGTGGATTTTCAGTAAATCTATTACATTCCTTACCACTGCTGTTGTAATTGTGTTCCAGCCTGAAATTCGAAGCGCCTTGGAACAGATCGGAAGAAAAGATATTTTCCGCTCCTTAATGCCATTTGATGATAATAAGACAAATGTTGAAAAAAGTGAAACAAAGATTATTAATGATATTGTAAAAGCAACATTTGAGTTAGCAAAAACCAAAACAGGGGCGTTGATTGTTTTACAAAATGAAGTACCGCTTCAGGAGTATGAAAGAACTGGAATTATTTTAGATTCCGTAATAAGCAGTCAGCTTCTGATTAATATTTTTGAACATAACACACCATTACATGATGGAGCTGTTATTATTCGTGAAAATAGAATTACAGCCGCAACATGTTATCTGCCATTATCAGATAATATGGCACTTAGCAAAGAACTTGGAACAAGACATCGTGCTGGTGTCGGAATTAGTGAGGTGACAGACAGCCTTACCATTATTGTTTCTGAAGAAACTGGAAATGTTTCCATTGCTTTAGACGGAGAGCTAATCCGTGGAGTTGATGGAGACTATCTAAAAAGCAAGTTAAATCAAATGTCTGGAGCAGGCACGGAAACAAAGAAAAAGCGTAAGTTGTGGAAGGGGAGACAGAAGGATGAAGGAAAAGCTGGTAAATAATCTTTGGATTAAAATTTTATCACTCTGTCTAGCTGCATTTTTATGGGTAGTTATTGTGAATGTAGATGATCCTGTTAAGACCAGGACATTTACCAATGTGCCGGTGCAGGTTTTGAATGCAAGTACATTAACCTCTAAGGAGAAGGCTTTTGAAGTGATTTCTGGTGATACAGTAGATTTTACGGTGTCAGGAAAGCGAAGTCAGTTAGAAAAGCTTAAGAAGACAGACTTTTTGGCGACTGCTGATTTAGCCCAGTTGACACCACCGTTTGATACAGTGAAAATAAATGTAGAATGTACCAAAACCCAGGACATCCAGATTATAATGGGAAAAATCAGTACCATGACGATTTCATTAGAAGATATCGTAAAAGAGAGTTTTTCTATAAAAGTGGATACAGTTGGCAATTGTGCACCTGGTTATGCCATTGGTAAGGCTGAGGTTTCACCTGTTATTCTTGAAGTGTCTGGCGCAGAATCTTTGATTCGAAAGATAGCAGATATTAAGGTAACAGTTGATATTAATGGAGCAAGTTCTGATGTTACGAAAACAGTTGTACCAAAAGCATACAATCAAAATGGTGTAGAAATATCGTCGGAAAAATTAACGTTCTCAAATAGTCAAGTAACAGCAAGGGTTACTATTCAGAATACAAAGAGTATTCCAGTAGTAGTTGAAACAACTGGAGCAGTAGCAGAGGGATATCACTTTTTTGAGGCTGCTTATGAGCCACAGGAAATTGAAGTAAAAGGTGACAGCGATAAACTGGATGGTATTTCAAGTTTACCAATACCAATTGATATCACTGGCCTTACAGCCGATAAGGAGTATACAATTTCAGTTCATGATCTTTTACTTCCTTATGGAGTATCGGTTGTAGATCCTGAGCTTGAGAATCTTGTTGTTAAGGTAACAATAAAAAAAATGGTCGAAAAAACTTTTGAAATAAGACAGTCAGATATAAGGGTTCTAAATTTACGTGATGGATTAAGCACAGAGTTTTTAGGAACGAATACAGTATATAGTGTAACGTTGACCGGAATTGAGAGTGAGCTTGAAGGGGTAAGTGCAGAAGACTTAAATCCAACCATTGATTTAACAGATGTCGGAGTAGGCAGACACAAATTATATTTAAGACTTACTTATCCTGAGGGAGTTTCACAAAAAGGGGATATTAAGATATCTGTGAAAGTAGTTGAATCTATGATTGATGAACCTCTTGTCTCAGAGAAACCTGAAAATGATAACAAGGAGGAAATTCCTGAGATAAAACCAAGTGTTGTACCTGATACAGTACCTTCTCAAACACCAGTGGAAACGCCGGATGTTCCGAAGGATGAGGAGGAAGAAACAGAAGAAGAGTAATCAGTGGGATTAATTAATAAGGGGGAAGTTTTAAGCTAGCTTTATAGGGGGGATTATTATGGTATGTGCAAAGGTTGCGTTGCGTAATCCGTTGGGATTGCACTTACGACCAGCAGGACGTTTCTGCACGGAAGCGTTGAAATTTAGTGCGGCTATCACAATTCGATATGAGAAGAGTGAAGTGAATGCAAAAAGTGTTTTAGGGGTCCTATCGGTCGGATTAAGATATAAAAGTGAATTTGAATTAATCTGTGAAGGGGCAGATGAAGTAGAAGCATTACAGGCACTAAAAACACTGGTAGAACAGGGTTTGGGTGAACAGATAGAGGAAAAAGTACTGGAAAGTTAAGGGTTGCGTAATGATTTTTCTGGTGATATAATGAAATACGCAACAAAAAGGAAAAGGATAGTGATACGAATGGGGCTAGAATTGACAGTATAACGCTCTTTATAATCAAGATGTACAGCGTGATTTATCGACTCCGGAATAAAGCAGAATGCATGAATTATTTCAGCAGGAAAAGTACAATGATTAAAAAGGAGCGAATTTAATATGTTAAATTATAAAAGATATAAACGTGTACCAGTAGTTGATTTACCAGACCGTCAGTGGCCTAATAATGAAATTCAGAAAGCACCAGTATGGTGTAGTGTTGATTTAAGAGATGGTAATCAGGCTTTGATTGAACCTATGGTAGTAGAAGAAAAAATTGAATTTTTTAACTACTTAGTAAAGATTGGGTTTAAGGAGATTGAGATTGGTTTCCCATCCGCATCTCAGATAGAATATGATTTTCTTAGACAATTAGTTGAACGTGACTTAATACCAGATGATGTAACAGTTCAGGTTTTAGTACAGTGTCGTGAACATTTAATTAAGAGAACATTTGAGTCTATTGAAGGTATTAAGAATGTAATTGTTCATATTTATAATTCCACCTCTACATTACAAAGAGATGTTGTATTCGGCATGAGCAGGGAAGAGATTAAGCAAATCGCAGTAGATGGAACTAATTGGGTTAAGGAATACGCAAAAGACTTCGATGGCAATTTAGTATTAGAGTATTCACCAGAAAGTTTTACTGGAACAGAACTTGACTTTGCATTAGATGTTTGCGATACCGTAGTACGTACATGGGGGGGCTCTAAGGAAAAACCAGTAATCATTAATTTACCAGCGACAGTGGAGATGAATACACCTAACGTATACGCAGATCAGATTGAATGGATGTCTAGACATTTTGAGAATCGTGAAGCAGTCATATTAAGTGTTCATCCGCATAATGACCGTGGTACGGCTGTTGCAGCAGCAGAACTTGCTTTATTGGCAGGAGCGGACCGTATTGAAGGAACACTGTTTGGTAATGGTGAAAGAACAGGTAATGTAGATATATTGAACATAGCTTACAACATGTTTTCACAAGGTATTAATCCAGAATTAGATTTGGAAAACGTAAATGAAGCTATTGATGTTTACGAACGTTGTAATAAGATACCAGTACATATCCGTCATCCATATGCAGGAAAATTAGTATTTACTGCATTTTCAGGTTCACATCAGGATGCAATTAATAAAGGTGTAAAAGCTATGGCGGATAGAGGACAGGAACATTGGGAAGTTCCATATTTACCAATTGATCCGTCTGATGTAGGAAGAAAATATGAGCCTATCGTAAGAATTAACAGCCAGTCAGGTAAAGGCGGAGTTGCCTTTGTTATGGATACGTATTTTGGCTTCAAACTTCCGAAAGGAATGCATAAAGAATTTGCAGATGTCATCCAAGTGATTGCAGAGCTTCATGGAGAAGTAGCACCTGAAACCATTATGGAAGAGTTTAAAAAGCAGTATATTGATAAGAAAGAACCTCTTCATTTCAGAAGATGCAAAGTGGAAGATGTATCAGATACAGACGATAAGTTTGATACAAAACTTACATTAGTATATACAGACCATGGTGAAGAAAAAACAGTTGAATCAACTGGTAATGGTCCAATTGATGCAACAAAAGCATGTTTAGAATCTTCATTAGGGGTTAATATTAAGATATTAGATTATTCAGAGCATGCCCTGAACTCAGGTTCTAATGCTCAGGCAGCAGCTTATATTCATATGATGGATATGGATACTAAGAAAGTAACATATGGAGTTGGTATCAGTTCAAATATTACAAGAGCTTCAATAAGGGCAATCTTTAGCGCACTGAATAGAATTCGTGGATAATTCATGTAAGAAAAAGTGGGGTTAAGTGAAATCCCACTTTTTTAACTTATAGGAAACGAAATACGATAAAAGATAGAGAATAGAAGGGAACGTTAAAAATGAAAAAAGTAATTACTTATGGAACTTATGATTTATTACATGTTGGTCATATCAACTTACTAAGAAGAGCAAAAGAATTAGGAGATTATCTGATAGTAGTATTATCTTCTGATGAATTTAACGCATTAAAACATAAGACAGCTTATCATTGTTATGAAGATCGTAAAACAATCTTGGAAGCAATTAAATATGTAGACGAAGTAATTCCTGAATACACATGGGAACAGAAAATTAAAGATGTTCAAGATAATAATGTAGATGTGTTTGTAATGGGAGACGACTGGAAAGGTCAGTTTGACTTCTTAAAAGATTATTGTGAAGTTATATACTTACCAAGAACAGAAGGGATCTCTACAACTAAGATTAAAAATGATTTACAAATAGGTAAAAAATAGAATGATCAAGTTAAGCAATGAAATGAAGAATAAAAAACTGTTCTTACTAGATATAGATGGAACAATAGGTTTTGATGCCAGTCTGTTTGATGGTGCCATGGAGTTTTTTGAAGAAGTAACAAAGCAAAATGGTAAATATGTTTTTATTACCAACAATTCCACAAAAGGTATTTCAGACTATGTTGAAAAATTTTTAAAAATGGGTGTCCATGTGGATAAAACTAATTTTGTGACATCTTCTTACGCTACTGCGTTATATTTAAAGCAGCAATATGGTGATAAGCTGCTTTTTGTAGTAGGAACAGAATCTTTTGTTATGGAACTAAAAAGTTTCGGATTGTCTGTAACTGAAAAAATTGAGGATAATATCGCTGCTGTTGTAGTGGGTTTTGATAATGAGCTTAATTATGAAAAAGTCAGAAATGCCTGTGAACTATTAGAAACTAGAACATTAGATTATGTTGCGACCAATCCAGACCTGGTTTGTCCAGTAGGCTTTGGATATGTACCAGACTGTGGAGCAATTTGTGATTTCCTTGAGAAAGCAGTGAAACGAAAACCGTTGTATGTTGGAAAACCGAATCCAATCATAGTGGATATGTGTTTAGAACAGACAGGATTCAGTAAAGAAGAAACGGTTGTCATAGGAGATCGGCTTTATACGGATATTGCTTGCGGTATCAATGCCAACGTGGATACTCTTCTTGTGTTTACTGGAGAAGCAAAGGAAGAGGATTTGAAGACTACAGAGTTTAAACCGTCATTCTATTGTGATTCCATCGCAGATATTTATGACTCATTACATTGTGAAGGTGTAGAATGAAAAATTTAATTAAGAAAACAGGAAAGCAAGTTTTACTTTGTGTTTACTGGGTAATGCGAATGCTGTTACCAGTAAGGAGAAAGGTTATTTTCTTTGAAAGTAATGTTGGAAGAAATTATACAGGGAATCCGAAAGCAATTTATGAACATATGGCAGCAGAGGGACTTGATAAGAAATATCTCTGTGTATATAGTCTTGAAAATACAGAGACTAAGGTACCTGGAAATGCAAAAAAGGTAAAGCGCTTGCGTTTGGCTTATTTCTATTATATAGCCATTGCAGGAATTTGGATTAGTGATTCAAGGTTCCCAGAATTCATTAGGAAGAGAAAAGAAACGAAGTATATTCAAACCTGGCATGGTACTCCCCTTAAGAAATTAGCGTTGGATATGGAAAGTATTCATATGGATGGAGAATCTAGTTTAGAAGAGTATAAAGAGAAGTTTAGAAAGAATAGTCAAACGTGGGATTACCTTATTTCACAGAACCGTTTTAGTTCAGAAGTATTTACAAGATGTTTTGATTTCCATAAAGAAATGCTGGAATATGGGTATCCTCGTAACGATGTTCTTTTTCTCAAAAATACAGAAGATCAGATTATTAAGCTAAAAAAGGAATATGGTATTCCTACAGATAAAAAAGTAATCTTGTATGCGCCAACATGGAGAGACAATGAGTTTTACGGTAATAATCGTTATAAATTCAATCAGGCTTTAGATTATGACAAATTAAAAGAGGCACTATCCAAAGACTATGTTTTCCTTGTGAAATGCCACTATTTAGTACAAGATGCAATTGATTGGACTCCATATGAAGGGTTTGTATATTCTTTTGATTACAAAATTGATATTGCAGATCTTTATTTAATTTCCGATTATATGATAACGGATTATTCATCGGTTATGTTCGATTTTAGTATATTAAAACGACCTATGTTTTTCTTTGCGTACGATTTAAAAGAATATAAGGATGAGCTTAGAGGGTTCTATTTTGATTACTTTTCAGAGATTCCAGGTCCTATATCACAAACAACCGATGAGTTGATTTCTCAGATTTTAAACTATAAGGTGGATGAGTGGAATGAGAAGTATGAAGCATTTGCAGACAAGTTTAATACCTTTGATCAAGGAAATGCAGCAAAACAAGTAATAGAACTTATACAGTCCTTATAAAGGAGTAGTAACAGAATGAAAAAGAAAATAGGATATTGGATATTTGCAGCGTTCTTTTATCTCTTTCGATTGTTTCCCAGAAAGAAAAATAAAGTGTTTTGTGTTATGACTCATGATGGCAGTGCGGGAAGCAGTGTAGGAGTTGTAGTGGAAGCATTGAAAAAAAGGACAGATAAGTACCAGTATATATATATGAAAAAAGAAGATAGGGAAAATGCTAAGACACATGTGTTTAAGGCGTTTTGTTCATTCTTTCTAGTAAAAGCGTATCATTTGGCCACAGCCTCATATATTTTGATGGACAATGTCTTTTTGCCGATGGCTTATCTTCGTTTTTCTAAAGATGTGAAGGTAGTTCAACTATGGCATGGAACAGGAACCATCAAGAAGTTTGGACAGGATGCCAATGTAGGAGAAGTGAAACGGCTAGAAAAAAGGGCGAATCAGAACATCACACATCTAGTTGTTAACTCTGAGTATACCAAGAAACAATATGCAGGGGCATTTGGTATAAAGGAAGATTGTGTATATATATGGGGACTTCCAAGAACGGATGAGCTGTTTTCCGAAGAAGTCAAAAATGAAAAGGTATCCAGGTTCTACCAGCAGTATTCACAGCTTAAGGGAAAGAAACTTGTTTTATACGCACCGACATTTCGTGATCAGGAAGTGGATAACCCGAGGATGATGCTGGATGTAGAATACCTAGAAGGCAATACAGCCAAAGATATTGTATATCTGATTAAATTACATCCTTTTGTAGCAAGCCATTATAAGGGGAAAGATACTGAACGCTGTATCAATGTATCGTCTTATGATGACATCAATACACTTTTATTTGTAAGTGATATGTTAATAACAGATTATTCATCCATTATCTTTGAATACTGTGTATTAGAGCGTCCTATGATTTTCTATGCATATGATTTAGAAACATTCAGTCAAGAAGGCCGAGGATTTTATGAAGACTATGTTTCCTATGTACCAGGGAAAGTTGTGAAAAAAAGTGAAGAAGTAGCGGCTGTAATCAACTCCAATTCATTTGACTACAAGAAAATAAATAGTTTCAAAACAAATAGTTTTCATTTTTTGGATGGTCATTCTATGGAACGATTCATGCAAAGAATTTTTAAGGCATAGCATACAAAATAAGTAATGCTATGCCTTATTTGTACATAAAATAGCTAAGGCAATACAAATATAGTAAAAATAAAGTAATGCAGAAATTAGATAAAGCGAATCTGATACACTCGAATCATGTCGAATAAAGTCGAAACAAGACGATTTTGATCAATCACTTTTTTTTCTATCATATGGAAAAATCATAATAGAAATGTTACAATATATTCGCGTTGGTATGAAATTATATATTAGCGCAGTTTACTAGATACTAGATGCTAAGAGGATTTTTTTAAGAGATGTTTATATAGAATTACTAAAGAATAAAAGTGGAAATAATATAGTGGGAGATAATATGAAAAGGTGCTACATAGTGCAACACCTTTCTAATTACAAATGACTATTTACCATTTTTTTTGGCACGATAACGTTCTGTACCATCTAAAATTTTCTTTCGTATTCTTAAGGAACATGGGGTTACCTCAAGTAATTCGTCGGTATCAATATATTCTAATGCCTGCTCTAAGCTCAAAACCTTAGGTGGTGTTAGACGAAGTGCTTCATCGGCACCAGAGGATCTTGTGTTTGTTAACTTTTTGCTTTTACAAACATTGATTTCAATATCTTCGGCTTTTCCATTTTGTCCAATAATCATACCACAATAAACTTTTTCACCAGGGCCAATGAACAAAGTACCACGTTCTTGAGCGTTGTAAAGTCCATAAGTGATTGATTCACCAGATTCAAAAGCAATGAGGGAGCCAGTTTTACGATATTGAATATCACCTTTATAAGGACCGAAACCTTCAAACATTGTATTGATAATACCATTACCTTTAGTATCTGTCATGAATTCACCACGGTAGCCGATAAGGCCTCTTGCTGGAATTAAGAATTCTAGACGTTGGTATCCGCCATTTGCGTGTGACATGTTTTGAAGTTCACCTTTACGTTGGCTTAACTTTTCAATAACGGAACCAGAGAATTCTTCAGGAACATCAATGTAAGCACGTTCCATTGGTTCAAGCAACTTGCCGTCTTCATCTTTATGGTAGATAACTTCTGCTTTTGAAACAGCAAATTCATAACCTTCACGACGCATATTTTCGATTAATACTGAAAGATGCAATTCACCACGGCCGGACACTTTATAACTTTCAGTACTATCTGTTTCTTCTACACGAAGAGAAACGTCTGTGTTAAGTTCTCTGAAAAGTCTTTCACGTAAATGTCTTGATGTTACAAATTTTCCTTCTTTACCAGCTAATGGACTGTTATTAACCATAAAGTTCATAGAAATAGTTGGCTCTGATATTTTTTGAAATTCAATTGGTACAGGATTTTCGGGGGAGCAAATCGTGTCACCAATGTGTAAATCAGTGATACCGGATATGGCAACAATAGAGCCAATGGAAGCAGTTTCAACTTCTGCTTTTTTAAGACCATCAAATTCATACAATTTGTTAATCTTAACTTTCTTAAATTTATCTGGTTCATGATGATTTACGATTACAACATCCTGATTCACCTTTAGCGTACCGTTGTCTATTTTACCGACACCAATTCGACCAACATATTCATTGTAATCAATGGTACTAATTAGAACTTGAGTATCTGCATCTGGATCTCCAGTTGGCGCAGGAATATAATCAATAATTTTTTCAAATAATGGTTTCATGTCCACTGGATCACCATCTGGTTCTTCCATTGCAAATCCGCCTTTCGCGGAAGCAAAGATAAATGGACAGTCAAGTTGTTCATCATTTGCATCAAGTTCAAGGAAAAGTTCAAGAACATCATCAACAACTTCTGAAGGACGAGCTTCAGGACGGTCAATTTTATTTATACAAACGATAACAGGAAGATCTAATTCTAAAGCCTTCCTTAAAACGAATTTGGTTTGTGGCATTGGACCTTCAAAGGCATCCACAACTAATACAACACCATTTACCATTTTTAGAACACGTTCGACTTCGCCGCCGAAATCAGCATGTCCAGGGGTGTCAACAATATTTATCTTAACGTCATTGTATACAACTGCTGTGTTTTTGGAAAGTATTGTGATTCCGCGTTCTCTTTCAATATCGTTAGAGTCCATAACGCGTTCCCCTACTACTTGATTGGCACGAAAAACACCACTTTGTTTTAGTAATTCGTCAACTAGTGTTGTTTTACCATGATCAACATGGGCAATTATAGCTATATTTCTTACATCTTTTCTTGTAGTTATCATAGCGACCTCCTTGTGTTTACAAGTGTAAGCTTTAACTTAAACATTGTAACACATACGAAAAAATTTACAAGACTTTTGTTCTAAAATGGGAATGGCAAGCATATATTGATAAAGGAAATATATGGAAATACATTTTTAGCGCAGCTAAACAGAAAAAGAGAGGAGTTATACAATAATGACAGATAAAATATTTGAAAACAATCAGGTGACAATAGCAGGAAAGGTTGTTGGGGATTATAAACACAGCCATGACGTATTTGGGGAAGGATTTTATATCTTAGACGTAAAAGTAAATCGCTTAAGTAATTCAGACGATATCATTCCACTTATGGTGTCTGACAGATTGGTTGATGTAAAAGAAAGTTTAGACGGTAAAAATATTGAAATTACGGGCCAGTTCCGTTCTTACAATAGACATGAGGAAAATAGAAATCGTTTAATGCTTTCTGTGTTTGTAAGGGAAATTACTATATGCGACGATGACTATGTAAGCCAAAAACCTAATTATATCTTTTTAGATGGATTTATCTGTAAACATCCAATTTACAGAAAAACACCTTTAGGAAGAGAAATTGCAGACTTGTTGCTTGCTGTAAATAGACCATACGGAAAATCTGATTATATTCCATGCATCTGCTGGGGACGTAACGCTCGTTATGCAGAAAAATTTGAGGTTGGCGGACACATTCAGATTTGGGGTAGAATTCAAAGCAGGGAATATCAGAAAAAGATTAATGAGGATGAAGTAGAGAAACGTATAGCTTACGAAGTTTCTGTTAGTAAGCTGGAGTATCTGGGCGAAGACTAAGCCTTGATATTCACGTGAATATGCAAATCCTATAAAATAATAGATTTTTTCATTCGTATGTGATACAATAAGAACTGTTTCAATTATGTAGAGTACTTCATACATAACCTTTTACTAGGTTGTCATCAGGAGGCTTAAGATGAATAAGAAAATAGTTCAGGTTTATTGCGGAACTGGAAAAGGAAAAACAACAGCAGCAGTCGGACAGTGCATTCGTGCGGCAAGTATGGGATACGAAGTGATTATAATCCAATTTCTTAAGGGCAAGGATGCAGAAGAATTTTCTTTTCTAAGTAAGCTCGAACCAGATATTAAGCTGTTCCGATTTGAGAAAGAAGAAGAATTTTATTTGGACTTATCAGAAGAACAGCAGAACGAAGAAAAGGAAAATATTATCAATGGATTTAATTTTGCAAGGAAAGTAATTGAGACAGGTGGTTGTGACGTACTGGTTTTAGATGAGGTATTAGGTCTCATTGAATTGGGTATTATAACAACTGAGGATGTGATAAAACTCATTCAATTGAGAGACGATTACGTTAGACTTGTAATGACAGGTCAGAAACTCTCTGACGAATTAGCAGAGTATGTGGATATTATATCCGAAATTCGCCCAATTAAAGAGTAAGACTGTATTGACAAAGTAAAACTAGAGTGCTAACATTAAAAAAAACAAATATTAAGAAAATTTTCAATTAAGGTAGAGGCGCATTTTTTATGAGTAAGCTGCTGGACATAGATAGGCGTGGATGAAGGCAGCCGAAAGGAAACGATGCCGAAGGTTTTGCTATCCTAGAAGGTAAAGTCTGGGCACATAATGAATAATTATGTGACTGTCATCATTTGATGGAGTGCTACCTAAAGGATTATGCCTGATTTTGCAAAATTTCTTTAGGAGCCGACTTTTTTAAGTCGGCTTTATTAATGTCAAAAAGGAAGAAACTATCATAAATTATAGTAGAAAAAATTATTGCAAGTGTGGCGAAGAGGGTACTACTGCATCGGAAATTTAATAGGAGGGTCAATTATGGCTATATTTACAGGTTCAGGTGTTGCGATTGTTACACCAATGAAAGAAAATCAAGATGTTAATTATGAAAAATTAGAAGAACTGTTAGAGTATCAAATTAAAAATGGAACAGATTCCATCATTATATGTGGAACTACAGGTGAATCTTCTACAATGACGGAAGAAGAGCACTCAAAAACAATTAAAGCATGTATTGATATTGTAAATAAAAGAATTCCTGTGATTGCAGGAACAGGTTCAAACTGTACCCGTACAGCAGTAGAACTATCCAAACAGGCAGAAAAAGATGGAGCGGATGGAGTTCTAATTGTCACACCATATTACAATAAGGCTACACAGGCAGGTTTAAAAGCCCATTATACAGAAATTGCTTCTAATATCAACATCCCAGTTGTTATGTATAATGTGCCTAGTCGTACAGGATGTAAGATGGAGGCTGCTACAGTAAAAGAATTATTTGAAAAAAATGCGAACATTACATCTATCAAAGAAGCAACTGGAGATATTTCTTTCGTTGCGGATGTTATGAATTATACAGATGGTAAAATAGATTTATATTCAGGGAATGACGATCAGATTGTTCCAGTGCTTTCTTTAGGCGGAAAAGGTGTAATCTCCGTACTTGCTAACGTTGCACCAAAGGAAACACATGATATGGTTGCGAAATTCCTAGAAGGTAATGTGAAAGAAAGTTTAGCATTACAGATGAAATATTTATCTCTTGTCCATAGCCTATTTAGTGAAGTAAATCCTATTCCAGTAAAGAAAGCTATGAATTTAATGGGAATGAATGTTGGTGGTTTACGTCTTCCATTAACAGAAATGTCTGCAGAAAAAGCAGCAGTTCTTGAACAGGAAATGAAGAAGGTTGGACTTCTATAATTAGGATACACACAAAAAGTATGGAAAGGTTAGGTTCTTAGCATGACAAGAATAATAATGCACGGATGTAACGGTGCAATGGGTCAGGTTATCACTGATATTGTCCGTAAAGATGAAAACGCTGAAATCGTTGCTGGTATTGATATTGTTGATAATCGTGACAATGGTTATCCAGTATTTACAGATATTGATGCATGTGATGTGGAAGCGGATGTAGTAATCGACTTTTGTTCTCCAAAAGCAATTGATAAGTTACTAGCTTACTGCAAGAGAACAAAAACTCCTGTAGTAGTATGTACAACAGGATTATCAGAAGAACAGATTGAGGCAGTTAAAGAAACTGGTAACGAAGTTGCGGTATTCAAATCAGCCAATATGTCATTAGGTATTACAATTTTAAGTAAATTATTGAAGGAAGCTGCTCATGTATTAGCAGATGATTTTGATATTGAAATTGTGGAAAGACATCATAATCAGAAGGTAGATGCTCCATCTGGAACTGCATTAATGTTAGCAGATTCTATTAATGAAGCTCTAAACAATGAATACAATTATGTATTTGACCGTTCTAAGGTAAGAGAAAAGAGAAAGAAGAAAGATATCGGTATCTCAGCTGTACGTGGTGGTACTATTGTAGGTGACCACGAAGTTATATTTGCTGGTACAGATGAAGTAATCGAATTTAAGCATACTGCATATTCAAAAGCTGTTTTTGCAAAGGGAGCTGTTGCTGCGGCTAAGTTCTTGAAGGGAAAAGAAGCGGGGATGTATGATATGTCGGATGTTGTAGAGTAGGACGGCAAAAACCAATTACCTCTCTGGCTTCAACCATGTTTTCCCCTTGTTCTGTATTGTGAAAATGTATGGGATGAGGGGAAAACGTTCAGTAAGCCGTTCGGCAATTGTTTTTTGCCGGTACTTTGGCGAGGCAGGATTTAGTCTAGCGAAATTTGTGTTGTTTACATTTTACGCTATAATATATGATATTATGTGCTTTTGCATTTGTAACTGAGGCGTATCTAAGGTATAATATCTTAGATGTGTCTCAGTTGTTTTTATTTTACGAGGGTATTAGACACGTACTTTTTTATGAAATGAACAAATTCATTTGTTTTGTTCACAAAATTTTTACATAAAGAAGGTACAATGTACTTAGTTCATATAACGTGCTGAAAGACTTTTGTCAATACATTGCTGATTGATAGGCTAGTTATTTGACCAAGGAGATAGGAGGAGTCATTTTGATTGAAGTAAAGAATTTAGTGAAAAAGTACAGTGACCATGCAGCGGTAGACAACTTAAGTTTTACGCTGGAAAAGGGTCATGTATTAGGGTTTCTTGGACCAAATGGTGCTGGAAAATCAACAACAATGAATATTATCACGGGGTATTTGCAGGCAACATCAGGTAGTGTGAAAGTCAATGGACATGATATTGAAGAAGAGCCAGATTTAGTGAAAAATTCAATCGGATACTTACCAGAAATTCCACCATTATATCCGGATATGCGTGTAAAGGAGTATCTGACGTTCGTTGCAGAATTAAAAAAAGTAAAAAAAGCTGAGAGAAAAGGTATGATCCAGGAAATTATTCAAATGATTGGATTACAAGACGTAGAGAATAGATTAATTCAGCATCTTTCAAAAGGATATAAGCAAAGAGTAGGTTTAGCTGGAGCAATTATGGGATATCCAGATTTGATTATTTTAGATGAGCCAACTGTTGGATTAGATCCAAAACAGGTAATCGAAATTCGTGAATTGATTCGTAAGTTAAGCGAAAAACATACTATCATCTTAAGTTCACACATCCTTTCAGAGGTAAGTGCTGTATGTGATGAGATTATGATTATTAATAAGGGTAAATTAGTTGTACGTGACACCCCAGAAAACTTGTCACAGTCAGATGGTAAGACATCACTTGCTATTAAAGCAAAAGGAACGAAAGAACAGATTACTTCTATCCTGAATGGTATTAAGGGTATAGAAGAAGTTATATTTAATGAAGCTGCAGTAACAGAAGCAGGCGTAGAACAAGTTACGGTATCTTATAAAGAAAATGAAGAGTTGCGTGATGAAATTTCATTTGCATTCGCAGCAGCGAAATGTCCTATTTATGAAATGAAATCCACCACATTGAGTCTGGAAGATATCTTCTTACAACTGACAGGTGGCGTATCAGAACCAGAGGCACAGAAAGCAGAAGAGAAGAAGCCTGAGAAGGTGTACGAAAATGTAGAAGAAGCTGTAGGCGTTTCTACAGTGGAATTAACAAGTGATGATAACGACAAGGAGGGAGAATAATGTTAGCTATATATAAGAAGGAACTAAAATCCTATTTCCATTCTATGATAGGTTACGTGTTCATGGCATTTTTCCTAGTGGTTATTGGCATTTACATGTATGCATTAAATTTTGTATACCAAGTAGCTAATTTTGAGTATGTTTTAAATAACGTTACCTTTATTTTTATTATCCTAGTACCTATTTTGACCATGAGAGTTATGGCAGAAGAGAAGAAGCAGAAAACGGATCAGTTATTGTTTACCTCTTCGGTATCCATGGCAAAGATTGTACTTGCAAAATATCTTGCTGTACTTTCCCTGTTTGGTGCAACTATGTTAGTACTTTGCTTCTATCCATTAGTTTTAAGTGCTTTTGGTGAAGTAGCATTTAGTACAAGTTATGCTGCAATCTTTGGATTCTTTTTAATGGGAGCTGCGTTAATTGCAATTGGTTTATTTATATCCTCATTAACAGAGTCACAGATTATTTCAGCAGTTATCAGTTTTATTGTGCTGCTATTATGCTTTTTGGCAAATCAGTTAGCAAGTGTGTTGCCAACAGATAAACTGCCAACTATGATGATTACCTTGGTTGTATTTGCAGCATTTTGTTTCGTTATTTACATCTCTATGCGAAAGATATATGTAGCAGTTGGAGTGTGGGCTTTGGGAACAGTTGCTTTAATTCTTTTATATTTCTTCCATGGAAGTTTTTACGATAATTTATTAGCTAAAATGGTTGGTGCCATTGCATTAATGAAACCATTTGAAAACTTCTGTTATGGAACCATTTACTTAGCAAATATTGTATACTATGTTTCAGTTGCAGCATTATTTGTTACGTTAACAACACTTTTCATTAAGGAAAGTTTGTCTGATAAGATAAGAAAAGGTAGCACTTATCGTACTGGTTTAATGGTGATTGTAACGGTTATCTGTGTTGTGGTAAATCTTTTTGTTGGAGAATTAGATGTATATGCAGATGTAAGTTCACAGAAACTTTATTCCATTACACAGGATACCATTGATTTTGTAAAAGGAATTGATAGTAAGATCAAAATTTACTATGTATGCAAAGATGGACAAGAAGATCCAACAGTTGAGAAAATCGTCAACAAATACGATAAGCTTAACAAGAAAGTAACAGTTGAGAAGAAAGACCCAGTCTTATATCCTAACTTTACTAAGAAATTTACAAATGATGATGTGCAACAGAATAGCATTATCGTAGTGAATGAAGACACTGAAAAATTTAAAGTTGTAAACTATACAGATATGTATGAATATGATGCAAGCAGTCAAAGTGTATCTGCTGTTGATGTAGAAGGTCAGATCACAGCAGCAATTGACTTTGTCACAAACAAAGACTTACCAGTTCTCTATTATACATCTGGACATGGTGAAGCTGAATTAGGCAATACGCTTACATCAATTATTAAGAAGAAGAATATTGATGCTAACGATTTAAAAACTTTAACAGTAGATGAAATTCCAGAAGATTGCGATATCTTAGTAATCAATGGACCAACTGCTGATTTTACCGATAATGAGCTTAAAATGATTCGTGTTTACTTAGCAAACGGTGGAGATGCCATTATTACACTTCAGCAGACCAATAACAAAATGCCTAACTTTACTCAGCTTTTAGAATATTACGGTATTTATCAGAAAGAAGGAATTGTATTAGAACAATACGGTAATTACATGAGTGGATATCCAACGAACATTATTCCTACTCTTGGAACTCATGAAATTGTAAGCAATGTAAGTGCATCAGGACAATACGTTGTAATGCCAAACTGTATTGGTATTTCTGAATCTGATACAGTTAGAGATTCTGTTACATTAACTGAATTAATGAGAACAACAGAAGGAGCTTATTCCAAAGTAAATGTTGATTCTAAGACAGCTGAAATGGAAGATGGCGATATTCCAGGACCATTTGGTTTAGGTGTATTAGCAGAAGAAAAATCAGAGGCAACAGACGAAACAATGAAACTTGTTGTATTTAGTTCCGTATATTTATTTAACGAAGAAATTATTTCTACAGGTCAGTTTGCCAATGCAAATATTTTCCGTGATACATTAGGTTATATGGCTCCAGTTGGAAAGAATATTTCCATTAGCTCCATTAGTCTTACAACAGATTATTTAACAATTCCAGAAACAACACAGGTTATTTTAGGTATTGTATTTGTTATTATCTTACCTCTTGCTATTCTGGTTACTGGTTTAATTATCTGGCTTAGAAGGAGGAAGGCATAATGTCTAAGAAAAAGAAGAAAGAACTGACGACAGTAATTGCACTAGCTGCATTATTAGTTGTTGTGTGTGTTGCTTATTTTGCGACTGTAAAGCATAAGGAAGCGAAAGACAAGGCGGCAGATACATCCGTCAATCTGCTTCAATTAGACACTTCTAAGGCAACTAAGATTGATATCTCAAATGAAAAAGGAACTATTTCTTTTGAGAAAGAAAGTACTGGCTGGGTAATGCCAAGCGATAAGGACTTTCTGGTTAAACAAGAAGAAATTAACAATGTATTAGATGCTTTTTCTGATTTGGCAGCTACAAGATGCATAGTGAAGAATAAAGACTCTATTGATGAGTATGGTTTGGATAAGCCAGCAGGAAAGGTTACCATTACATTAAATGATGGAACGACTACTGTTTTAAGTGTTGGTGATACAGTACCTTCTGAAGGCGGATACTACGGAATGCTTGACAATTCAGATGGGGTATATACATTTGATGAAACAAGTGTTTCTAGTGCATTAGCTTCCAAGGATACGTTTGAAGATAGTGCTGCTGAGGCTACAGAAGAAGAGCCAGCGGCTACTACAGATACAGACGCGGAATAAGTTAATAGCGTATAAATAGGAAAACTCCTTTACATTCAGTGTTGGATGTAGAGGAGTTTTTTACTTAAGAACAATATGAAGAAAGCTTCATAAACCTTTTTCTTGCAACCAAATTATAATACAATATATTTCAATATAAATAGTACTGTTAACACATACATTAACCAGCTGATTTTCTTTTCTTTTGCTTTGCCAGATAATACATTAATTACAACATAAGAAATAACACCAAGTGAAATACCTTCTGCGATGCTGTAGAAGAAAGGCATAGCAATAATACAGATAAATGCAGGAACTGCTTCTGTCATATCATTAAAGTCTACGGAAAGAACAGATGCCATCATGTAGAAACCAACAATAATCAAGGCTGGTGCTGTTGCACAAGATGGAATAGCTGTAAAGATAGGTGCCAACAGAATAGATATTGCAAATAAAATACCTGTTGTTGCAGCAGTTAAACCAGTTCGTCCACCTTCAGAGACACCTGTTGCACTTTCCACATAAGTTGTAGTTGTGGAAACACCGAATAAAGAACCAATAATAGTTGCTAAAGAGTCAGCAAGCAATGCACCTCTGATTCTAGGAAGTTTTCCTTCTTTGTCAAGCATATTTGCTTTAGAAGAAACACCAATCAAAGTTCCTAGTGTATCAAACATATCAACAAATAAGAATGCGAAAATAGCGGTTGCGAATTCAGCAGATAAAAGATGAGAGAAGTCTAATTTAAAAGCAACATCTCCAACGGAAGAAATTTTGATAGGTTCTGCAAAGTTAGGGAACATACTGAAAAATCCAAGATCAGCATCTACTTTGTATAATCCTGTAAGCTGGCAAATGCATCCAAGAATCCAAGTGATAAGAATTCCAAGTAAGATACCACCTTTTATTTTCTTTATTAAAAGAATGGCAACAATAATAATACCTGCCATTGCTAAAAGAGCACACATATCAGAGGTATGGAAAGTCTCTTTTGAAAATGCATGGATTTGAAGTAATGTGTTGTCATTGTTTTCAACAATACCTGAGTTTTGAAGACCGATGAAAGCGATGAATAAGCCGATACCACAGCTTACAGCATGCTTTAAAGTTTGAGGAATCGCATTAAATATTGCTTCCCTGACACTGGTTAAAGAAAGTAATACAAATATAATACCTTCTACGAAGACAGCAGCAAGTGCTTCTTGCCAAGTGAAACCAAGGTTTACAACCACTGTCCAGCAAAAGTATGCATTCAGGCCCATTCCTGGTGCAAGACCAAATGGATAGTTTGCAAGAAATGCCATTAAAAAGCATCCAATAGCTGCGGCAATAGCTGTTCCATAAAATACTCCACTCTGGCTCATGATAGTTCCTTTGTAGCCATCAAGGTTGTTAAAAGCAGTCATTGTCTGAGGATTAACGGCCAATATATAAGCCATAGTCATAAAGGTGGTAAGACCTGCGAGAACTTCTGTTTTTACTGTGGTGTTGTTCTCTTTGAGTTTGAAAAGTTTTTCTAACATATGTACCTCCATGTTGTTTGGGTTGCATTAAGAAATTAAGAAAATTTTAATGCAAAATTAATAAATACATATAGAGTTTAGCAAAAGGGGAGGATCTCGTCAAGGTAATCAAGCTGGTTGCTTATACTTGTGGACAAAGAGGAAGTTTATGAAAAGATTTTAAAAGTGGACAACATATTCTGAATAAAGGTATAATATATTAGTTATAATTCAGATTGGAAAATAAAGGAGGGGACAGAGTGAAAAAGAAAGTGGTCATTTTACTGCTCAGTATGATGCTTTTTATGGGGGTATTTTTATACGGGGCATTTCAAAATATAAAAAAGCCAGAGAAAGAAAAGAAGCCACCAATCACACAGCAATCTGCAGAGACTGTACTTGAAAATGTATGGATTGTGTCTGGAGAAAATTCCGAGGTTACATATTTTAACGAGGATCAGACCGTTTCAGTTAAAACAGCTATGAGTCTTTCTGAACCAATTAAAAATGTTATCGGTGACATAACAATGAAAGATGGAATCGTGCAGAAGATAAAATTAAAGCCTGAGCGCATTAGCGGTAAAGTGATATCCATAGATAAGGATATTATACAAATAGAAGTAGATGATGCTATACAAAACTATCCATTGGCAGATTCCTTTAAGGTGTATCGTATTAGGGACGGATTAAAATCCTTGACCATACAAAATATTTTAGTAGGATATGATAACGTGGATTTTGCATTAGGTGATGGGAAACTGTGTGCGGGGATTGTTGAGAAAGAACTTGAAATTCATGATATTCGGGTATTGTTAAAAACTAGTAAATACGAAGATATTCTACATCAATCTGTTACGTTTACATGTACAAGCGCTTATCACGTTAAGGTTGGAAAGAAAACCATATCATACAAGGCAGGTAAAAAAATTACTGTGAAACCTTCTAGTAAGTTACTGAAGTCTGGAAGAATCACAATTCAGCCAAAGAAGTCAAGCGGCAAGATAAAACTTTTGAATGTTAAACGAACATGTGGAAATCCTGGATATCGTGGAATGATTGAAATCGCAAAATATAATGATAAGCTTACGGTTGTAAATGAACTGCCTATGGAAGAGTATCTTTATGCGGTGATTCCAAGTGAGATGCCAAGCAACTACGGAACAGAGGCGCTAAAAGTACAGGCTGTATGTGCAAGAACATATGCTTATAAGCAGCTGATGCGTAATGAATTCAGTCAGTATGGAGCACACATTGACGATAGTGTTGCGTCTCAGGTATACAATAACATTGCAGAGGACAAAAACAGCATTAAGGCAGTAAAGGATACTTACGGTGAAGTCATGTTAAGTGAAAATGATGTGATAGAAGCTTACTATTTTTCTACTTCATGGGGCTGTACTGCAGATGCGAAAGATGTTTGGTTAAGTGAAAAAAGAGGTTATCTGGAAGGACAAAGCCAAGTATGTAAAGATTCCAAAAAGACATTAGACAATTACGATTTTACCAATGAGTCAGAATTTAAGAAGTTCTTAAATAATAAAAGCATTAAAACCTATGATAGTTCATTTCCATGGTATCGCTGGAATGTAACTGTCTCAGCCAGCAAATTAAAAAAATCCATTGAGAAAAATTTGAAGGCACGTTATGAAGTGAATCCAAGCCTCATTTTAACCTTGTGTGATGGACAATATGAAAGTAAGCCAGTGGAGAGCATTGGAACGATTAAAGACATAGAAGTTGCAAACAGAACAAAAAGCGGACTCATAAATGAAATCGTGATAAAAGGCTCTGATGCAACGATTAAGGTATGTTCTGAATATAATATCCGTTTGCTATTAGCACCTTTAGAATCGACAATTAAGCGAAATGATAAAAGTAAACTGGATGGTCTTAACATGCTTCCAAGTGCATTTTTCTTAGTTACAAAAAATGAGAAAGGAGAGAGTTTTCGCTTCCAGGGAGGAGGTTACGGACATGGTGTCGGCATGAGTCAGAATGGTGCTAAAGCAATGGCAGATGCAGGCTTTAATTATAGCACCATCTTACAGCATTATTACAATAATACTACAATTGGCAATCTTTATTTGTAAGAGAGGCTAATACATAATTTACCTCTCCGCCAAAGAATAAGATGTACATGCAAAAATAAAGCCATAACATAAGTAAGACAGCGGCTGTCAGGCTTCCGTAGGTATTGGTGAAGTTCTTCATATGGTCAATGTAATAGGAAAAACCATAGGAGAAGATCATCCATCCAGCTGCTGATATAAAAGCGCCTGGCAGTTCGCGAATAAAACTAGACTTACGGTTTGGTATAAATAAGTACATTGTAATGAAAAGCACCACTAAAACCAAAAGAACAACGGTAGTTCTTATGCTAATCAACAATAAGGCAAGGTCAGTCAAGGCAGGAATTTTGTTTTCAATCCAAATCAGCAGAGAGTTACCAAAAACCAGCAAAAACAACGTTCCGATCAGCATTAATGCAAAAACGAAAGTGTAAAATAAAGCAAGAATACGTATTTTAAAATAATTACGAGTTTCTTGAATGCCATATATGTTATTTAATCCACGCATAATAGCAATTAATCCTCTAGAAGCGGACCAAAGTGTAGTTATGGCGGTTAATGAGATAATGGTTCCTGATGCATAATTGTAGACCTCTGTAATAATAGAGATTATATATGGACTAAAGGTATCAGGAATATAAGTGTTCACAATGCCTAACAGCGTGCTTTCTGTTATAGGTAAGTACTGTATTAATGTTAAGAGAAACATGGCAAAAGGAAACGAGGAAATTATAATAAAAAATGCTCCTTGTGCAGCAAAGCTAGAAACAAAATCATCTCTCATTTTTCTAGTAAATGCTAATACAAACTCTATTAATAAATAAATTCTATTTATCATTTACTTCTCCTTAATAGCAAAAAGATAATTAACATAGTTGTATATAATAGTATATGTCAAAGAAAAAAGCAATAGTCAATGATTTTACTTCCTATAATTTGCACAAAATAAAAATACAATGTTGTTAGTAATGCAAATTGTATACATATGGAAATTGAAGTATTATAAAAAAGTAGCTATAATAGGAATGCTAAAAATTTTAGGAGGTATTTTATGTGTGCAAAAAAATTTAAAAGAAGACTTTCTTTTCTATTAGCAGTTGTGCTTGTATTCACAATGTACATACCACAAGTATGTGTAGAGAAAGTCATGGCAGCCCAGACGGGGGATTTTGTCGTGGAGGGAAATGGGACTTCATGGGGAACATCTTTCGGCTGCAATGTAACAGTAACTAATCAAATGACACAAAAAGCAGACAGCTGGAAACTAGTTGTAGATGCTCCTAATATGAAGATTACAAGCATCTGGTGTGCAACAGCATCTGTAACAGGCAGCACGGTAACTTTTATTCCAGAAGACTGGAACAAGACAATAGCAGGAGATGGTTCTGTATCCTTTGGTTTTAATGGGGAAGGAACAATGCCAAGTATGACAAGCTACAAGGTTATCTACACAGTGAATGGGACAGAATACACTTATGTAGGTGGAAAAGCAACCCCAAGCAACCCTGTTACTACATCTCAGGCACCTGTACAAACCAGCAGCGCTCCAGCGGTTAGTACAATTCCTAGCGCTAATACAGCGTTAGAGTTAAATGTATCCAAGAGTGTAGCAGAAGGTACATACTCATCTGATTTTACAGTCAATGGATTTACTTTTATTACAGGTGGTTCAAGCTGGATAGTTGACAGCTCCAACAAAACATGTAATGGTTCATCCTACACACGTCGTGCAAAATCAGGAGGAAAGGGAACTACTACGAAACGTGCAATTTCATTTCATGCAGCTGCAGCTGGAAAATTAATTGTACATGCCATGAGTGGCGGTTCTACCAATCGTAACTTAACACTTAATTACAACGGTTCAGATATCCAGAGCTGTGCAGCAATACCGAGCACAGTAACTGAACTAGTTTTTGCCTTACCAGGAGCAGGACATTACATCTTGTATCCATCTGATGATAATGTAGGTATCTATTACATGAAAACAGTTAATGGCTCTTATGTTGTACCTTCCCCTGCCGCTTCAAGCACAGCTCCAGTTGTACCAACTAAGACTCCAACTCCAAGTCCATCTAACAATGTTT